>CAYTNN010000218.1:0-7691 GCA_964439135.1 uncultured Pirellulales bacterium | reverse complement strand
TTTTGCCATGACGGCTTAATTTATACGCTGTTTCAGCACATTTTGCAAGTATTGTAACGTGCAAGTGCTTTTAGAGAAAATCCATCCGGGCCGTGAAATTATCTTGTACTAATGCGCTAATTAAAGTAAAATACCACTTATAGAGGAATCGAAATGTCTTTTACTTAGTCCGGCCGGCAAGGTTTGCTTAGAGTTTTAGATATTATGTCTGTGGAAAAACAATTAGGAGGCCAGACAATGCGAAGCAGTAAAGCATTTATTATGGCAGTATCTGTTCTGCTTTTGAGCGTTCTATATCAACCTGTCCGCGCATTTACGTTTGATTACCATACGACAGCCAGTGCCCTGGCTGAGGTCGGCTGGTATGATGCTCTTGGCTTCATCGCGGCTTATGACGATGACATTCAAGAAGCTGATAACGCCCGATCCTATGCTACGGCCTTTTTTGATAAAATTCAGTATCTGGGCAATGTTGGGGTTACCGCTTTAGTGGAAGCTTCCGTCGAACCGAACGAAGTGATTCTATCCGGCGAAACTACCGGTTCCTACGAATTCGATGTCGGATGGGATCTCGTGGAGTATTTCTATCAGGATGCCAACAGCACAGTAGAAGGACTGCTTCGAATCGACCAATTTCCCGCCGGTATACCAAGCCGCCTGCAAATAGATATTTCATTTCCGAATGATACCTGGGACGGCTTGTGTTTTTGGCAGCTTTATATGGAGAGTTCTTCAGGTTATTTTAATGCCGGCCGTGATCAACTCGGTGACTTTGGCGCACGCTCCGGAACACTTGATGCTTATGCCGGCGAGGAAATCTATGTTTTTTTCAATTTCTTCTGTGCTGGTTTAGCCGACCACGATATCGAAGCCCTGGGGAACGGTAAGTTCGCAATAAATGCGACTCTTACAGCCACAAAAAAGGTTATGACAAAGGCCTATAATCCCACCCCTGCTGACGGCAGTCTTTATAACGATACTGCGGTGAGTCTCGGCTGGTGGCCGGGAAATACTGCGATCTCGCACGATGCGTACTTCGGCATCAGTTTTGATGATGTAAACGATGGAATCAATGGGACATTTCAAGGCAACCAGTCCGCAACCTCTTTTATCGCCGGTTCTCCCGGATCTCCCTATCCGGATGGTCTTGTTCCGGGCACAACTTATTACTGGCGAATCGATGAAGTCGAAGCAAACGGTACGAAGCACAAGGGCGACATCTGGAGCTTCCGGACTCCCCCCAGGACAGCTTATGACCCTAATCCCGCTGATGGCGCCGAGTTCGTAGATACGAACGCGACTCTTAGCTGGGAACCAGGCTTTCTGGCGAAATCGCACACTGTTTATTTCGGCGACAATTTCAACGATGTAAACAATGCCTCCGGAGGACCCCCACAGGAATCTACGACCTATATCCCAGACATACTTGAATCGGAGAAGTTTTATTACTGGCGGGTAGATGAGGACGACGGCCTCGCCACGTACAAAGGCGAGGTCTGGAGCTTTTCGACTCCGGGCGCCGTCGGAAGTCCGAATCCGTATAATGGCGCCGAGAATGTAAAGCAGACAACAATGCTCAGGTGGGTTGCTGGAGATAGCGCCGGCTCACATCAGGTCTATTTAGGAACGGACAAAGTTGCTGTATATAACGCAACAACCGCTTCGCCGGAGTACAAGGGCACTAAGAACCTTGACGATGTGCAATATGATCCCGGATCCCTCATGGGAGGCACGAATTACTACTGGCGTATCGATGAGGTTAATAATCTTAATCCGAACAGTCTGTGGAAAGGCGGCGTCTGGGTATTCACTACGGCCGATTATCTTGTTGTGGACGACATAGAGTCCTACAATGATATCGATCCGCCTAATCCGGGCAGCAATACGATATTTGCATATTGGATTGACGGTTATTCCACTCCCAATATAAACGGTGTTCTTGTCGGCAATGACCCACCTCTTCCGTATGCCGAGCGGACTGTAGTTCATGGCGGCAGGCAATCAATGCCGTATTTCTATGACATTAACGGCAAGTATGCTGAGGCGACCCTAATCCTGGATTCTCCGCGTGACTGGACTGCGTCGGACGTCAAGACGCTGACTATTTGGCTCCACGGTGATTATGCTAACGATGCTGCTCCGATATATGTTGCTATAGCTAATATCACAGGCACACCTGCGGTTGTGACGCATGATGATTCGGCCGCGACCCAGATACACGCCTGGACGCGATGGGATATCTCCCTGCAGGAATTTGCAGATAAGGGTATAGACCTGACAGATGTCAATACGATTACTATCGGTATTGGTGATAAGGCCAATCCGCCTGGCGGTCTTGGTAAAATGTACTTCGATGATATTGGTCTGCATCGACCGGCTGAGGAACCACAGCCGTAAGCAGAGATTTGGCTGTTAACGAGGATTTGTGTCTGCGTGGCAATACTTGTCGGCAGCGATAAGACCGTTACATGAAAATTTCAACTTTATCCACCCCTTTCTAACAGTTGCCGGGCTGTCTTATTCATTTTTTGGAAATACTCATATATCATAGTGAAATAGTCGGAATTATTCGAACACAATATACCCCCGGGGGGTATATACACCTGAAGTTAAAAAAGGCATGAAAGATGGAACAGAATCCAGACCATCAGGATAATATAGTCGCATTAAGGCGAATCGAAGGGCAAGTACGCGGCGTACAAAAGATGATTGAAGATCGTGAGTATTGTGTTGATATTTTGAACCAGATTCATGCCGTCAAAGGCGCCCTTGCCAGCGTGGAAGAAAAGATTTTGCAAAAGCATTTCCGGCATTGTGTAACTGCCGCTATAATGGGAAGTTCTGAAAAGGAAAAGCGGCAGAAAATGAATGAAATTCTCAAACTTATCAATCGAACTCGCCGGGCATAATTGGGAGGACCAAGTATGAAACGACAAATAGTCTTCATTGTGATGGTAATTGCCCTTGTACTTGCATACGGTGTGGGTGCCTCCGAGCGTTCCGGCGATGCCAATGACCCGGTTGAACTCAAAGATTATCTGGCATTTGCGGCGCTGCATAATGCCGGTCTTCAAGTCGCGTTCGAGCAGTGGAAAATTGCCGTCGAGCAGGTCCCCCAGGCCAGGTCACTTCCGGACCCGAAATTCACCTATGGGTATTTCATCGAGGAGGTCGAAACGAGGGTAGGTCCGCAACAAAACAAATTAGAGATTATGCAAACATTTCCCTGGTTTGGTGAGATTGAAGCGCGGACGGATGCCGCCGCTGCCGCTGCCAAAGCTGCCCGGAAACGATATGAAGCAGCGAAACTTAAGCTTTTCTCCGAAGTTAAGGATGCGTTTTACGAATACACCTACCTGGCGAGGGCAATTGAGATAGCGAAGGAAAATCTCGAACTGATTCAGCACTTCGAAGAAGTGGCTCGAACAAAATATATAACGGCGGCGACGGGCCACCCTGATGTGATTCGCGCGCAGATAGAACTGGCCAGGCTCGAAGACCGGTTAAAGACACTTGAGGAATTGCGAAAGCCGATTGTCGCCAGGCTCAATGCGGTTCTCAACCGGCAAAGTCTTGAAATGCTGCCGTGGCCTCGTAAAGCGGAACTTCGGGCAGTGGAGATAAGCCGCGGCAAGATGATCCAATTGCTTCGGGCGAGAAATCCGGAGCTTGAGGCGCTGGACTTCGAGCTTCAGGCGGCAAAGAACAGAGTCGAGCTGGCAAAGAAGAAATTCTATCCGGATGTGGGCGTGGGCGTCGGCTGGACCGATACCGGAAGCGCCATGAATCCGGGTATGTCTGACAGCGGAAAAGACCCGATCATCCTGATGTTTACGATGAATCTGCCTATCTGGCGGGAAGGTTATAAGGCCGCTGAATTGCAGGCCAAGGCAAATGTCCGGAAAGCATCACATCAGAAAAAGGAAGCGGAAAACACGATAATCGCTCGTGCCGAGCGCTCGCTGTATGATTTCGAGGACAGTGACAGGAAGCGGAAGTTATATGAAGATGTCCTGATACCGAAGAGCGAAGAGCTGCTGGAAGCTTCGGAGACGGCATATCAGGCCGGCACGATTGATTTTCTGAGTCTGATTAACGCTCAGCAGAAATTACTTGAGTTTCAATTATATTATGAAAGGGCCATGACTGATAATCAACAGGAACTGGCCAGGCTGGAAATGCTTGTGGGAGCTGAATTGTAGTATATATAGAACGAGGTGATTTCATGAAGATCCGGATTGTTGGAATTTCAGCAACGACGAAAACAGTATTGGTTCTACTGTTGGCGCTGTTTTGTTTGTCGAGTCATGCCTTGGCGGATGAAGGCGGCGCTCGCGGGAACGAATCCAAACCTGGTATCTCGCTTTTCTCGGTTGTCCAGCCGTTGGGAATATGTGCTCTGAGTTCCGCGCTGGTAACCTTTGGTACAGGATTGTTCCGAAGAAAGCTGGGAAAACGGTTTCTCAAAGTCCACCGCGTCTTTGCCTGGCTCACGGTGGGATTCGCTCTCTGCCACGGCATTTTGGTATCGGTGCTGTTTTAAGCGACTGGACCTGGACAACGCGACTTTAGTTGTTGAAGGGAAATATTTTTAGAACAAACTCCTACTAAATCGGTATGAAATAGAAGCATTTGAAGGTGGATAGCATGAGAAACTCTATGCCTAAAGCAAAGTTCGGCCGGGCCGGACTTAAGGTAATACTGATTATTATAGCGGCTTTCGTTGTTGGCTACGCGGTCAGGGGTTTTATAGTTTCAGCTCCGCCGGAAGCCGGGCATGACCACGCCTCTGATGCGGGCCAAAGCGCAGCGCCACAATGGTGGACCTGCTCGATGCATCCGCAGATTCGGCAGCCCAAACAAGGTAAATGTCCAATATGTTTTATGGATCTAATCCCTGTTGCTTCCGAGAGTGGTGACATCGGCGAACGGCAGATTTCATTTTCCCAGGCGGCTATCAAGCTGATGGAGATTGAGACTACGGCGGTCGAGCGGAAATTTGTCGAGGCCCAAATCAGAATGGTGGGCAAGGTCGATTACGATGAGACGCGCGTGAAAAATATCACGGCCTGGGTGCCGGGCAGAATCGACCGCCTTTACGTAGACTTTACCGGCATCACGGTCAGCAAGGGCGACCATATGGTTGATCTTTACAGTCCCGAGCTGATCAGCGCCCAGGCCGAGCTGCTCCAGGCGCTCAAGGCGGCCGGCAATGTCAGGACATCAACCTCCGAGATGGTGACAAGAACCACGCTGGCAACGCTGGATGCGTCCAGGGAAAAACTGCGGCTGCTTGGCCTTAGCGACGAGCAGATCGGCAAAATCGAAAGCTCCGGCAAACCCGTCACTCACATTACCATTTACTCGCCGATGGGCGGCGTGGTTATCCATAAGAACGCCGCCGAAGGGCTCTACGTCAACACGGGGACGCCAATATATCAGGTGGCGGATCTTTCGCACTTGTGGGTGAAACTGGATGCATACGAATCGGATTTGTCCTGGATTCGGTATGGCCAGGATGTAGATTTTGCCGCCGAGGCTTATCCGGGAGAAGTTTTCAAAGGCAAAATCAGTTTTATCGACCCGGTACTCAACGAAAAGACAAGGACCGTTAAGCTGCGGGTGAATGTGGATAACGCCGCCGGCAGGCTCAAGCCCGGGATGTTTGTTAGAGCAACCGTTCGCTCCGGCGTTGCTCAGGGCGGGATGATAATGGACCCGGACATGGCGGGCAAGTGGATTTGCCCGATGCACCCGGCGGTGGTTAAGACCGAAGCCGCAAGCTGCGATATCTGCGGAATGGACCTGGTGACTACCGAATCGCTCGGCTACGTAGTCGATACGCCCAATGAAGCGCCGCTGGTGATTCCTGCCTCGGCGCCTTTGATTACCGGAGTTCGTGCTGTGGTTTATGTCCGGCTGCCGGATAAAGAAAAGCCGACCTTCGAAGGACGGCAAGTGACTCTCGGCCCAAGGGCCGGGGAGCATTACCTGGTAAAAGAAGGTCTGGCCGAGGGCGAGCTTGTCGTAACCAAAGGGAACTTCAAGATTGACTCGGCACTTCAGATCCAGGCCAAGCCCAGCATGATGAGCGCCGAAAGCGGCCACAAGCACGAAATAATTGAAGTTTCCGATGAGTTCCGGGTACAAATCCGGGCGGTCGTTGAGAAGTATTTGTCGCTGCACGAGGCGCTGGCCGGCGACGATATCGGCCTTGCCGTCAGGGCAGCTAAATCCACGATAGAGTCAATGTCTAAGGTTGATATGAGTCTGCTGAGCGGAGAGCCTCACAATGTGTGGATGGCTCGCAGCACCAAGATGAGCAAAGCGCTGGATACGATACAAAAAGCTGTCGGCATTGACGCTGCACGCAAAGCGTTTGAGACGCTCTCTAACGAATTGATTGCCGTAGTCGAGCAGTTCGGGATTCCCGAAAATCAGAAGCTCTATAGGATTCATTGCCCGATGGCGTTTAACAACAAGGGAACGGACTGGCTGCAGGCGGATAAGGAAATACGAAATCCTTATTTTGGGGCCTCCATGCTAAAGTGCGGCGAAATTGTCAAGACAATAAGTGCAATAACAAAATGAAGTGAAATTATGGAAACCTAATTTTAATTTTTAAGGAGAAAGAAAATGAACGCGAAAAAGAAACAGTTGGTCACAATGTTGTTGCTTGCAGGATTGCTGCTTGCCGGGTCGGTCTTCGTCTATGGCTGTAAGAAGTCAGAACCCGCACCGGCTGCGCCAGCCGCACGGACTGCGCCAGCGGCACCGACTGCGGCGAAGGTTGCAGAAGACGCGGCGAGCCAGGTCGTCAAGGCTGTCGAGCAGACGGAGTGCCCGGTCATGGGCGGAGCCATTAACAAGGCGATCTTCACCGAGTACAAAGGTAAGAAGGTGTATTTCTGCTGCGAACCCTGCAAGGAGAAATTCGAAGCAGCTCCCGAGCAGTACATTGCCAAGCTGCCGCAGTTCAAACAATAAGCTAAGATGCAGGGAAAAATGGACGAGCGACTGATAGACATCAACGGACAATCTACAGGTCCACTGAGCAAGCTGATCCGGTTTTGTCTTGAGAACAAGCTGGTTGTGGCCATCTTTGTTGTCCTTGTAGTGGGCGCGGGCCTTTACGTTGCGCCATTCGACTGGGACCTCTGGGGTATGCCCCGCAATCCGGTGCCGGTCGATGCAATTCCGGATATCGGCGAGAACCAGCAGATCGTGTTCACCGAATGGATGGGTCGCTCGCCGCAGGATGTCGAGGACCAGATTACGTATCCATTGACCGTATCGCTGCTGGGCATTCCCGGCGTCAAAACGGTCCGCAGCTATTCGTTTTTCGGCTTTTCGAGCATTTACATAATCTTTGACGAAAGTATCGATTTCTACTGGTCCCGAAGCAGGGTTCTGGAGAAGCTCAACAGTCTGCCGGCCGGAACGGTGCCGGAGGGCGTCAAGCCGACGCTGGGTCCTGATGCGACCTCTCTGGGGCAGATTTTCTGGTACACGCTCGAAGGCCGGGACCAGGACGGCAATCCCGCCGGCGGGTGGGATCAGGACGAGTTGCGGACCGTCCAGGACTGGTACGTGCGCTACAGCCTGCTCAGTGCCGAAGGTATCAGTGAGGTTGCCTCGGTGGGAGGTTTTGTCAGGGAGTATCAGATCGATGTGGACCCGGATGCGATGCG
>CAYTNN010000217.1:0-7724 GCA_964439135.1 uncultured Pirellulales bacterium | reverse complement strand
CTGTGGGACCAGATTCGCGACGACGATCTGGGCTACAATCTCGACGCGGGCTGGACGCTGCTCCAGCGAGAATACCCTCCGGTCGCCATCCATAAAGTGGGCAGGCACCTGATGAACGTGCACATGCGCGATATCGACGGCGTGATGCGGCAGTTCCCGGCGTTCGGCAGGGGCGTGATGGACATCGAAGCGATTATCACGGCCCTCAAAAAAGTCGGCTTCAACGGCTTTGCCTCCATCGAGCAGGACGGACATCCCGGCGACCCCGACATAAAAGACACCTGCCGTGAGTATCTGCGGATAATGCGGGAGTATATATAAAATATTATTTGCGTAGGAAAAGAAGTAGGAACGTATGACCATCCCACGGATAATCTCAGGTCCGCAGGCGTTTCAGCCGTGCATCTCGCGTCGAACGCTCCTGAAGAGTTCGGCGGCCCTGGCGATGGGAGCAGCAGTGCTGCCACCGGCTCACAGTATGGCCGTAGAGCAATCTGTTGCCGGCACGTCGAGCGACCCGATTCGTAACGGCAAGGTTATCGACTGTCATGCGCACCTGAATCATCGAAGCCGCGCGACATGGGAGGCGGACGACCGCAAGCTCATTGAGGCGGCTGACAAGCTCCGAATCGACCAGTTGTGCTGCTCGATCCTCACGCCGCACCGTCCTGCTACCGCCGATGGTTTTCGGGAATGCAACCGCTGGACGGCCGACGGGATGCGCCGGTTCCGCGGTCGGGTACTCGGCTACTGTTATGTCAATCCCGGCTACGGCCGTGAGGCGCTGGAGGAAATCCGCCGCTGCGTGGAAGACCGTGGTTTTATCGGCATTAAACTTTATAACGAGTACACCTGCACCGAACCGGTGGTCTTTCCTATCGTAGAGCTGGCGATTGAGCTGGGCGTACCGATTTTGCACCATGCATCGCACTCCCATTATTTCGTGGAGGACCAGCCGCGTATGTCCGACGCCGGGCACCTCGCCGAGTTAGCTCGCCACTACCCGGAGGCCATGCTCATCTGCGCGCACATTTCCGGCGGCGGCGATTGGGAGTGGACTGTCAAGGCCGCACGCCACGCTCCGAACGTCTTGCTCGATACCAGTGGCAGTGTAACGGATGAAGGAACGGTGGAAATGGCAGTAGCAGTAGCAGGGATCGATCGAGTCGTCTTCGGCTGTGACTCGTCCATGACGGCCGGAGTCGGCAAGATTCGCGGGGCGAACCTGAGCACACAGGACAAGCAGAAGATCCTGGGCGGGAACATGGTGAGGCTCTTGGGGAGGCGGAAATCATGATTGTTGACGTTAATGCTTATCTCGGCCATTTTGCGTTCCGCCGGCTGCGTCATAACACAGCCGAGTCGCTGCTGGCATTGATGGACTCTAAACGTATCGACAAGGCGGTCGTCTCCAGCGCAAGTGCCATCACCTATCGCAATGCACAAGCCGGCAATGAAGAGGTGGCGGAAGAGGTCCGTGGTCGTAGCTACCGGCTGATTCCTTTTGCCGTCATCAATCCGTTTTATGCCGGCTGGCAGGATGATCTGAAAATCTGTCACGAGCAGTTCGGCATGGTTGGTCTGCGCCTCTATCCCAAGTGGCACAACTATCAGCTCTCCAGCCTATGCTGCCGGCAGCTCATTGACGCTGCGACCGAGCGGGGTATGATTATCTCCATTCCCATCCGCGTGGAAGACAACCGCCAGCGGAGCTGGCTGCTGAACGTCCCTGATGTGCCGTTTGAAGAGATTGTCGAGTTAGTGAAAGCTCGCTCAAAAGCACGCTTCATCCTATTGAACGGCATCGGCTATACGAGGTGCCCGCTCGGGCGAAAGGACAACGGCCTGCCGTGCAATTATGCCATCGGATTGTCCCGCTTGAGCGCCGTGCTGGCGAACGAGCTTGGGCAGCTCATCACGAACCTGGGCGCTGAGCGTGTGATGTTCGGGACCGGGATGCCCTTCAATTATCCCGATCCCGCATTAGTGAAGCTGGAAGTATTGGATACGAGCGAGCCGGAAAAAGAGAAGATCCGCTCGAAGAACGCGATGGCCTGGTTGCGGTTGTAGCACGGGGCGAATGCCGAAAGGATCGAGCAATGCAAAGAAAGGAGGATTGTTCAGTCATGCGATTCACAATGATGGTTTCTCTGATTATATCGGTGTGCGCGGTGGGTGGCAGCCTCAAGCGCAGCTTGGGGATGGCTTGGGCTAACCCATCCCCAAAGCCTTCGGCTTTGAGGCTGCCACTCGTCGTTGAGATTTGGCCGGGCACGGTTCCGGACGAAAGCGGCAACATCGGCGAGGAAAAGTCCCACATGTCACCGAAGCTGGACCGCAGGCAGGTCGAGGTCACCGAGCAGACGAGGCTTCTGACCAATGTCACCAAACCGACCCTCACGATCTATCGGCCGGCGAAGGACAAGGACACCGGGACCGCGGTGCTGATATGCCCCGGGGGCGGCTACTGGGATCTCTACTGGCAACTCGAAGGCGAGGAAGTTGCCGCTTGGTTGAATTCTATCGGCGTCACCGGCATCATTCTTAAGTACCGTGTGCCGCGCCGGCCCGATGAGCCCAAGGGCGAGCCGGCACGGCGTCCGCTCCAGGATGCGCAACGAGCCGTCAGCCTGGTGCGGAGTAAAGCCAAGGACTGGGGCATTAATCCACAGCAAATCGGCATGGTGGGTTTTTCGGCCGGCGGCCATCTGGCGATTGCGACGGCGACGAGCTTCGACCGGCGAACCTACGAGCCTGTTGATGACGTGGACAAAATCAGTTGCCGGCCTGATTTCGCCATCGGAGTCTATTCGGGCTACCTGAAAGCGAAGGACAAGGACCAGGTCACTCCCGGCCTGCGTATCCCGGCCGGAACGCCGCCGATCTTCCTCGCGCACGGCGGGGCCGACATCATCAGCCCGCCGGAGCACAGCGTGTTGATGTACCTTGCGCTGAGGAAGGCCGGCGTCCCGGCGGAGCTGCACGTCTATGCGACAGCCGCCCACGACTTCGGTGTACGCAAGAGCGATCATCCGTGCTCCACTTGGACGGAAGCTTGTGTTAACTGGCTTCGGCATCAGGGATTTCTCAAGCTCCCCACACAACCGTACTAAGCCGGAGGACTCCTCCGTGCGTTTCTTCCCTCGCCAGGGATTATGGGGGTGTCCAACCTGCTTCTGGATGATTGGAAGCGGCAAACCTCCGTCATTGAGCTACCGCGTAAGCCCGGAACAAAAGAATGGGCGAAAAGGCAAATTTCCTATCAGTTGGTCCTTGATGATGGGCCTGGACGGAGACGATTTAATATTTTGGATTGGAATCGTCATTACTCCGGTGGTATAGTCATGCCTGTATATCGGTGAAAGACCGAACCGCTGACAAAAAAGATACACAGGGAATACGACATGATGAAACATCTTACGACCGGCAGCAGGATTTTCGAAAACCAGTCGGCTATATTTGCCATTATTTTAACAGGCATTCTTCTGACACCTAACACCCTCATCCGAGCGAACTGGCCCGGCTTCCGCGGCCCGACCGGCCTTGGCTACACGACGCAGGAGAATCTACCGATCGTCTGGGGCGGCCCTGCAAATAAAAACGTGCTTTGGATTTCGCCGCTTACCGGCCAGGGGCACGCCAGTCCCATCGTCTGGGATAATGCGGTTATAGTCTGCACGGTCAACTGGCCGGCTGATGTTGAAGACCGCAAAAAGGTCATCCCGGAGCATCATGTCACCTGCTATCGCACTTCCGACGGAGGATTGCTCTGGGATACGCTCTTACCACCCGGACCCTGGTTGCGGACAGATTACCGCAGCGGACCGGGCGGAGGCTACGCCGCCGCCACGCCTGTCACCGACGGCAGGCTAATTTACTGTGCATTCGCCTCATCGGTCCTGGCCGCGATAGATTTCCAGGGCAACATCGTGTGGCGAAAGGAAATTGTTCCTTACTCTTTCGACGTCACTCTTGGCAGCAGCCCGGTCCTCTACGGCGAGACCGTCATCCTCTTTTGCGCGATGGCAAAGAAAGAAGACTCGCGGGTAGTCGCCTTCGACAAGACCAGCGGCAATATGACATGGGAGAGAAAATTCCCGCAAATGCAGTTCGGGCACAGCACGCCCCTGATCATTCAGGTCGATAACAAACCCCAGATGCTTCTTCTGGCCTCTGGCATGAAACAGGCGGGCGATGCCCTGCAGAGCCTTGATCCGGCCGACGGGAAACTCCTTTGGTGGTGCCGGGGCGAGGGAGATGCATCATCGCCGGCCTACGGGAAGGGCCTGGTCTACTTTGACGATGGCAGGGGCGGCACCGGCGTAGCCGTTGATCCGACCGGTTCGGGCGACATCTCCGATACACACAGCCGCTGGACCATCATGCAGAGAGGCGAAGCACTGAGTTCGCCCATCGTTGTAGGCGAACACCTGTATCGCCTGCGCACTCCCGGCATCCTCCAGTGTTGGCAAATGGCTACAGGCAAAGAGATTTATTCCGAGCGTCTCCGGGACATATCAACCACCTGGGCCAGTCCGATTGCGGACCCAAAGGGGCGCCTGTTCTTCGCAAACGCCGGCAAGAGCTATGTCGTTCAGGCGGGGCCTGAGTTCCGCATCCTCGCAGTCAATGACCTTGGCGACGGCAGTCACCCGTCACCTGCGGCGGCAAATGGCAGACTTTTCCTCGTCGGAATGAAGAACATCTACTGCATCGGCAACAAGAATAGCGGGACAACAGGCACTTTTCCCACGAGTTACAAAACGTCAGAATTCTTCGAAAATTCGTGGTCGAGCAGGCGTAATATAGCTCTCTCATTCAGTCATGCTTTTTATGCCCGTTTTTTCTTTTCCTCTGATTGAAGAGTGTCACAATATTCTGTCATGTCCCGGCATACAATAGTTTTGTATTGAGTGCTTTTCGAACCAGTCCCACCAGTCCATGCAGATGAGCGAATTGGATCAGTCACCGCGAAGACCGGAGCAATACCCAGATCAGATTGTGCACGGGAGAGCTCAAGAAACAACCGCAGATCAACGGCGAGAGGACACGAATCCCATCCGGAGTCAGCAGCGATTCCGGCGCGAAGAAATTCCAGGCCTTGTGTTATCATGGACACTACTGCTCCAGAAGAACAACCGCCACGTCGAACCTGTCTAATCTCAGCGTTGTCTTTGTCTTGATATTGTTGAGTAGTTCAATCCTGCCTTCCGGGACATCCACAATCTTTGGCTGCTGAGTATGGTTCATCAGGAAGAGTAGTTTCCTGCCATGCCCCTGCCGAATCGAAACTTCGACTCCATTCGGAGGATCCACCAGCGGCCGAATACCGGCATCTTCGAGCAGTTCGGCGATCAGGCTATCGTAGAAGGATTCTTCCTTTATGACCGTACCGACATACCAACCCTTGCCTTTGCCGTAGGTGTTCCGCGTCACGGCCGAAAACGGCTTCATGTGCCACTGATCGGTATAGCCGGCTACGGATTCGGCACCGTCAGGTGTCACCCAATCCACATAATGGACGGCCGTGTACGTTCCCTCCAGGTCTGCAGTGCCTTTGACCGTGTACCATGTATCCGCGCCCAAAGCGCTGTATTCCTCGATACGGATTCCCAACACCGGTGATAGCAAACCTGGAAGCGTCCTTTCATGACAAAGATTGTTACAGTCTTTGATACCGGTCCTGCAGTCAGCCAGCAAAACCCCGCCTTTCTTAACGTATTGACTCAGCATGTCGGCCGTCTCGTCAGGCATCAGGGAAAAATCCGGTGCCAGAACAAGTTTGTATTTGGCAAGATTCACGCTTCGGTTCACAATATCTACATTCACGCCTGCTCGATACAGTGCATTGTAATACCGCAGAATGGCAGCCTGGAGACTATTACCCGCGTACCCGGGCTGGAAATTGAGAGACCAGAGATTATCGTAGTCATAGAGAATTGCAACATCCGACTCAACGGTTGTCCCCCTCAGATAATCTTCGAGTTTACGGAATTCTTTCGCGGTTTGCGCCGCCTCGTCGTAGCGTCTGAGAGGTTTTCCGTCATGACCGAGCAGACCATGCCAATACTGTTCGCGTCCCACTGTGCAGGTGCGCCAGCGGAACCAAATTTGTCCGTCGGAACCATGAGCGAGCTGCTGGTACGCAATCTTGCGAATCTCACCCGGCCAGGGATTACGCCCAAATGCTCCCCATCCGCAGGGACCGGCAGTTTGTTCCATAATCATGAAGTTCTTATCCTTGAGGCCACGCATGACATCAGCAGCCAACGAAGCTCCGTACGGAATGTCCGGCTTGCCGGACCAGATCGGATAATTGTCCCACGTAACGAAATCAAGATCACGGGCCAGATCATAGTAATCCAGATCGCTGTACAGCCCCATGAAATTGTGTGTCACGAAGTCATCCGGACAGATGCGGCGGAGGATACGAACTTGATCGGCCTGGAAACGATCGCGCAGCCACGATGTAAATCGCTTGAAGTCCAGACACGCGCTGGGATTGCCCATGGCCCAGGTCTCATCGGTGCGATTGTCGGGGAATGTGATTTCTCCCCACGCTGTAAAATTCAGTCCCCAGAAATGATTGCCCCACGCAGAATTCAATGCATCCAGCGTGCCATATTTTTTTCTCAACCAATCCTGAAACTCGGCAAGACAGCTCTGACAGTGACATTCTCCGCCCCCGAATTCATTGTCCGTCTGCCACCCGATAACGTTGGGTGTCGCGGCAAAGTGTTCGGCCATCGCGGTTGTGATTCGTTCTGAAAGCAGCCGATACGTGCCGCTCGAAAAGCAGTTGTGTTTTCTGCCGCCCCAGACTATACGCGTCCCATCGGGCTTCTGCCGCAGTGTCTCCGGGTATTTCCTCGCCACCCAGGCAGGCATGACCGCTGTTGGCGTGCAAAGAATGATGTTCATATCGTGCCGGGCAAGTAATGTCACAGCATCATCCAGCCAGCCGAACTCGAACCGGCCCTCCATGGGCTCCATCTTGATCCAGGAGAACTCCGCAAGGCGGACCGTGTTAAATCCCGCTTTCTTCATGAGTCCAATATCAGTTTCCCACCTTTCTCTGGGCCAGTGCTCGGGATAGTAGTCTACTCCGATCATCATGTCCCCTTTGGCTGGAAGGGCCTGTCGTGTTTGCGGTTTCAGATTCCCCAGTCGTTTCTGGGCCGGACACGCGATGCCAAGGGAATGCACCAGCAGGACGCTCAAGACCAGTGTCGTGACATTTGTCTTCATGGTTCCACCTCTACATTTTTGTCCTCTATAGAATCTCAAAACATGATATGCACAGGATACCAGAATCTGCGACATTTGCAAGTCGCTGGATCGTATTCTTCTACGGTCGATTGGCCCAATCGTCTCAATGTACGTATCGACTACGAACTGACGCACATCCGGAAATTAATCTTGGCCGGCTCTTGTTCATTATGGTATCATTTCGGGCGGTTTAATGAGAATCGGCAATTGTGTGTAAGCCCTTGTTAATACCAGGGCGACGGAATTTTCGGTAAAGACAAGATTGGATGGTACTCAGGGATGGGACATTTAGAATTTCTTGACTATGCGATTATAATTGCCTACCTGCTTTTTGCCCTTGGCACGGGGATCTACTTTTCCAAACGGGCCTCGCAAAGTTCCGAGAATTATTTTCTCGGCGGCAGGTCTTTCCCGTGGTGGATGATTGCCGTCTCGATGGTCGCTACCAGTTTCGC
>CAYTNN010000216.1:6446-7880 GCA_964439135.1 uncultured Pirellulales bacterium | reverse complement strand
TCATTGGGCAAAAGCCGATCGTATTCGACCAGGTATATGTAGACAAAGACATGATGTCTCAGGTAATTATTAATCTGCTGAGTAATGCTGTCAAATATACACGGTCAGGAGGGACCGTTAGGATTGCAACTGAAGTTGACGAGGCTGCATCTTTGGCGCGGGTAATTGTCACTGATACGGGAGTAGGTATTCCTGAAGATGAAATCGAACATGTATTTGACAAATTTTACAGGGTTGGCGCCAATAAAAAGCAGGCGAAAGGAACAGGCCTGGGGCTGAATCTTGTAAAACAAATGGTAGAAACGGTTCACAGCGGCCGAGTGTTTGTTACGAGCAAGGTCGGTGAAGGGAGTACTTTCGGCTTTGAGCTGCCCTTGGCGACAAGGCAATCAGCCGGAATAGTGTAGAAATTGTGAGAAACACGAGAATCGTGCGATTAACGCTGCACGATGTAAGTCAATTTTGTGTGGAGGCAAGATAATGGCTGACAAGAAAGTTTTAATTGTAGACGACGAGATACATATCGTTCATGTAGTGGCTATCAAACTACGTAATAACGGGTATGAGGTCATTTCGGCAGATAATGGCGCCGAGGCTTTCGATCTGGCGCTAAGGGACAAACCGAATATTATTGTTACGGATTTCCAAATGCCGGTAATGACAGGCCTGGAGCTTGTAGAGAAGCTTAGGCAGAATGAGGAAACGAAAGATATACCTGTGATTATGCTGACTGCCAGAAGCTTTGCTATTCCGCAAGAGCAGCAGGAAAGTTTGCAAATTTCCGGATGTCTGAGTAAACCTTTTAGCCCGAAGGAGCTGTTAGGGAACATCGAAGACATTCTGTATGAGAAAGAATTAGTGACGGATAATTAACGACCAATAAAAATCAGGAATCGCTTGGAAGCTATGTTGGATACTGTAAGGAACACTTTAGCCACCTCACAAATATGTGAGTTGGAAGAATTTGGCGGCAGAATAAAGAAATTCGGCGTCAATTTTGCAGTTTTTAATGCCAGTGGTGAGCTTGTCTTGCTGTGTGAGGGCGAAAGATTCAAAAGCAGCAAGGAACAGTTAACTGAGTGGGCCCGGCAGGCTTTGGACCAAAGTGGCATGAAAAGCTGTACTGATGCTGCCGATATGTCTGTCCGGCGATTTGGCGATGAGAATATTGCCTTGGGTGTTGTTTTGAAATCCGCTCGTGTATGTAACAAGAGCCGTGGCGCTGCTGGAACAGCTTTGATTGACTTAGGTGATACATTGTCAGCTCCAGCGCGTAATGTTTCATGTAATGAAGGTGACACCGGTCCGGATCGAATAGATAGCGATTATTTTATTGAGATGCTCCGGCTTTTAGCGGAGAAATTCAGGGCTGAGACAAAAGCCGAAGAACAAATTGAAATGGTCGGTACGGAACTGGCGCAAACCTACGAAGAG
>CAYTNN010000216.1:0-6346 GCA_964439135.1 uncultured Pirellulales bacterium | reverse complement strand
ACAGCGGCAATGAAGCACTGCTGGACAGCGAAGTAGATTCGTCTTTCAGATACGATTGGCCGAGCCGAATAAATAATATTATTGCAGTACCTTTATTCGGCAAAAACAAAGCGGAATCTCATCTTGCGGGGAACAATAACACCTGCAACTCTATTATGGGATTTTTGGTTGCGATCAATAGAATCGGCAAACAGGATTTTGACAGTACCGATGTAAAACTGTTTAATTCGGTGGCCGGTGGTTGTGCCGTATTTATCGAGAATGGCAGGCTGTTTAAAGACCTTAAAGAATTATTCATCGGTTCGCTTAAGGCACTGACAAGCAGTATTGACGCCAAAGATACGTATACCCACGGCCATTCCGAAAGGGTTGCATTTATTTCCCGGTGGATCGCCGAACGTCTCTCCGAGCAGGAACCTCTGGAGGAAGAACAAATACATAAAGTTTATTTGGCCGGCTTGCTGCACGATATAGGAAAGATAGGAATTGAGGAATCCGTATTGCGGAAGAACGGCAAGCTGACAGAGCAGGAGTTCAGCCGTATCAAAAAACATCCGTCGATAGGAGCAGGTATTCTACGTGAAATACAGCAGATGCGCGATATTGTGCCGGGCGTATTGTGCCACCACGAGCGAATCGATGGCAAGGGTTATCCTAATGGTTTAGTCGGCGAAAAAATACCCCTGACGGGAAAAATTGTAGGATTAGCGGATAGTTTCGATGCAATGACGTCGAAGCGAACCTATAGAAATGCTTTGACGGTGGAACAGGCCCTTGCGGAGATAGAAAGAGGATTGGGTACGCAGTTTGATGAGAAACTCGGCAGGATATTTCTTGAAAGCGATGTCTACAGGCTCTGGGATATTATACGGGATGGTTTCGGTGAAATTGACGGCGGCAATAGTTCCGAGGAATATGGCACTGCCGCTGTGGGGACACTAATCAGATGAAAGTCAAAATACAAGATTATAACGATGTTACGGTTGTTGAATTGCAGGGTGAGCTGGATGGCGATGTTGCCGAATTGTTCCAAAATACAATCACAAATATTATCGCTAAACATAAGACATACATAGTCCTTGATATGAGCGGCGTTGGATTTGTCGATAGCCAGGGATTGGAACAGTTGCTGTGGTCGCGCGACTACTGCAACGAAAACAAACGGGAGCTTAGATTGGCGGGCCTTGATGAAAACTGCATGAGAATTCTGGAAATTACTCAGCTTGAAAACGAATTTGATCACTATTCGGAACTTGCTGAGGCGGTAAAAAGTTTTGCGTAGGCAACAAAGTCGAATCATCTAATAGTTCCGGCAAAATATGAGATACAAGATATGAGCCAGATAGCAGTTGAAAACAAGATGCAGCTTGGGCAGTTATTGCTCGCGCGTGATATCGTAACTGCTGAGCAGATTGAAACAGCTCTGGCTGAGCAGAAGGATAAAGGCCACCGCAAGCTGCTCGGCGAACTTCTGGTGGAGATGGGTTATTGTACCGAAAACCAGATAGCCTCGGCACTGGCTCAAGGCTACGGTGTGCCTTATGCGCAAGTTACCCCTAAGATATGTGATCCGAGAGTCATCGAGATATTGCCGAGAGAATTTCTCGAAGAATACATCGTCCTGCCGCTGTTTAAGGTTAATAATGTGCTCACGATAGCGGTCAGTGAGCCTACAAATGTATTTTTAATAGACGAAATAGAGCGTATAAGCGGCTGTAAGGTCCAGATAGTATGTTCGACAAGTAAAGATATCAAAGCTACCTTGCAGACCTATTTGCCGGCCGCCAATGTTTTTGTCATTGACGATATTATCGATGAAGAGGGGCTGGAAGAGTTTGCACTGATAGAAAATATCACCCAGGATATTGGCAATCTCGAGGAAATAGCCGGGCAGTCGCCCGTTGTAAAACTGGTCAATTATCTGCTTTATAACGCTGTGCGTGAAAATGCCAGTGATATTCATATCGAGCCTGATGATAAGAAGCTGAGAGTTCGATATAGAGTGGATGGCAGATTGTATGAAAAGATGTGTCCGCCTTATCAGATGCATTCTGCTCTTGTTTCCCGTGTCAAGATTATGGCCGAGCTGGACATTGCTCAACGGCGTCTGCCGCAGGACGGTGGTATCCATGTTTTGGTCGAAGGCAGGCCGATCGATTTGCGTGTGTCCGTTATGCCGGGCAATTTCGGCGAAAAGGTTGTTATCAGAATTATCGACCCGCAGAAGGTTCTTTTCAATCTTGAGTCACTCGGGTTTGTCTACGAAAATCTCCAGTTGTTCAGGCAGGTAATACAATCCCCGAACGGTATAGTTCTGGTAACAGGTCCGACCGGCTCGGGTAAAAATACTACACTTTACGCTGCATTGTCCGAGTTAAACAGTGAAGAGGTGAATATCTGCACAGTTGAAGATCCCGTGGAATGTAATATAGCCGGCATCAATCAATTTCAGGTAAACCAGGCCGCAGGCTTTCAATTTTCAACGGCCCTGCGGAGTCTGTTAAGACAGGACCCTGATATTATAATGGTCGGCGAGATTCGTGATGAAGCAACAGCCGATATCGCAGTGCAGGCGGCGCTAACAGGCCACCTGGTTCTGTCAACTCTGCATACGAACGATGCCCCGGGAGCGGTGACGCGCTTGCTGGATTTAGGGGTTGCTACCTATCTTTTGAGCGCTTCGCTGATTGCGGTCCTGGCCCAGCGACTTGTTCGGAAGATATGTCCGAATTGTAAGACCGAGTATGAACCGCCTGTGAGTATAAAGAAAGTCGTAGAAAAAGATCATGGCAAAATCGAGAATTTCTATCGTGGCGTAGGTTGTAAAAAGTGCCGGAACACCGGTTATGCCGGCCGAATTGCCATTCAAGAGCTGTTTGTGCCGAACGAGGAAATTATGGAGATGATTAATGATCGGTCAAGCCTGAAAAAGTTGAGAGAAAAGGGGCTTCAGAATGGAATGATTTCTTTGCATGCCGATGGAATTGAAAAGGTAAAAGCGGGAATTATATCTATCGAGGAAGTGTTAAGAACGACCCAGGAGGAACTATGATGCTCGTGATAGTGCTGAATGTGTTCTCTGTGAAGCGGGATAAGAATTTATGACTTTTCCAGCAACAAAATCTTCAGAAGTATCTGATTCTACAAAGAATGGCCGCAAGTCAACGTCTGCAGACAGTAGACAGGGGAAAAATGTTGACCGTTTCGGTAACTTCGATGAGGTAGAGCGTAGTTCAGGTTCACAAATGTCAAAGGATCATAACAGGGCCTTACAACAATCTGCATCTCTGGCACGTTCGGATTTATATCGAGCCAAGGTCAAACAGAGTGAGCTTATATTGTTCACGACGCAGTTGTCTGTTATGCTTGATAGTGGTGTCGTGCTCAGTGATGCTCTTGATGCTATAGCGGCTCAGGCTGAGCATGGGACATTCAAAATGATAATTATGAATGTCGCTGAAAAGGTCAAGAGCGGCGATAATTTTTCGAAGGCGCTGGCCGGGTATTCGAAAGTATTTAATACGATGTTTATCAGCATGGTCAGGGCCTCGGAAGCTTCCGGCAGAATGGCGGAAATGCTCAACGTGCTCAGCGGTTATCTGGGCTTCGAATCCGAAACCCGCAAACGCATCAAAGGGGCTATGACATATCCGTTCATTATGGCGCTAATGGCCGTGGCTGCGACAGGCACGTTGATGTTTTTTGTATTACCGAGATTTATGGGGATTTATGAATCAAGGGGAGCGGCGCTGCCAAAACTCACTCAAATATTAGTTAGTTTCAGTAAAATGCTGGGTAATTTCCAGATAATGACCGCTGTCTTGACAGTGGCTATTTTTGCTGCAACGGGATTGTATTACTGGGCGGGGACTTTGGCTGGTCGGCGTGTGATAGATTTTATCAAAATTCGTACGCCTGTGTTGGGAACAATGTTTGTTGATACCGTGGTAACCCGCAGTATGCGCATCATGGCGACAATGGTCAATACGGGCGTGAGCCTGCTCGACTCGATAGAAGTTATACAGGGCTCATGTCAGAATTACTATTTTCAGCGGCTTTGGGTGGGGGTAGATGAAAAGATCCGGGACGGTTACCAGTTGTCGGAATCCATAATGATTTCGCCGGGTAGTGAATTAATTGCGCCGGGTATAATCCAGATGCTTCGAGCGGGAGAAAAAAGCGGCAAGCTCGGTCATGTCTGCGATAAAATATCAGTGTTTTACGAAAAAAAGCTCGAAGGTTCTATAAGAAACGTTATGGCACTGATAGAGCCGGTAATGATAACAATCATGGGTACGATTATTGGTACAATTGCAATAGCGTTGTTACTGCCGGTCTTTAGAATATCGAGCGTTATTGCACATTAGCAAAACAACTGGGGCCTATATCGAATCAATCCATATAGGCCCCGGAATATTTCAATTCCTGTATACTAATAAAATCTGCGTTTACTATTCAGCAGCATCTCTCGGCCTGTATAACCGGATGTCATCAAAGAACATCTTTCCCGAGCCGCCGGGGATTGTCATGTTGTCCCTGCTGCCCAGGCCGATAGCGATCCTGTCAATATTAGTCAGAGTTATGCCCTGATCGGCAAAAGCCTGAAGCGGGATAATCCACTCGGTCCATGTGTCTATCTGTGCCGCAGCCGGATCATCATAGGTTACTACCGCAACTGGGCCGGCACTGTTTGAGACCGTCACATATAACGGCTCAACGTCATTGCTGGTTATGCCGATATCCTGGTGCGCCCACTGCTGACTGATTGTCCCGATAGTCGTGACTTTTGAGAATACAGCCTGACATGTCAAAGCGGCATCGTGGCTTGTCACCGCCAAACCGATATAAACATTCGAACCCATCGGGATGTTCTGCGGCGTGGCGCCCGTTACCGGCTGCCAGGCCGAGCCGTTCGCAGAATGTGAAACCGTAAAGAGGCCGGAAATACTACGCTCCAGTTTCACCCAATACGGTGCGGCAATTCCAGTCTGATTCGTGTTGACACTGGCTGCTCCCGTATCGGGGCGACCCTGTGAGGCGACTCCGTTGGCGGGAGTGATACAAGCAAAGGCATGAGCCGAGTCTGTATCGAGCGTCTCACGAATCATAACGCCGGCCTTGGCCCAGTCGTTCGTATTTTCAACACTGTCGACTCTTGCGATAATCGAGCCGGTGCCGGTGAGCATTTTGTAAGCAAAGTGGAACTCGTCGGCTTCTACGCCGTTTACGTTCCAGATATCTGCCCCGGAGGCTGTCATAGTATAGGTGCCGGTCGGGCCCTCGACGAAGCTGCCGGTGGATCCCGGGTAACCTCTGAACCACAGCGATAATTCTGTAACTCCTTCCTCGGTCCAGTCTCGCTGGGCTGTCAACGTCAACTCCACCTCCGAATACTTCGAGTAACCCTGTTTGTT
This sequence comes from uncultured Pirellulales bacterium, assembly GCA_964439135.1. GTDB lineage: Bacteria > Planctomycetota > Phycisphaerae > Sedimentisphaerales > Anaerobacaceae > JAFGPJ01. The sequence continues at coordinate 932 of CAYTNN010000216.1, read as the reverse complement.
GTTGTCGTATCCAACCGGCATTGATTGAAGGCCGCCGTGGACGATAGTCTCTTCGGTATAAGAAGCAGTGGTTTCATCGCCTACAGCAGCGCCGGTGCCGTTGCCGGCAAAGTAAGGATCGGTGCCGGGCGCCCCATAGCCAAGCCCATCATGCCAGGAGTACCATATCTGGTTGTCGTTGGCATCGTAGATCTCGAAATCGTCGATTACAAAGAAATCGCCGGTCGTAAAGCCCCAGACGTCGCCTGCCCATGGACTATCGGTACTGGCGCCGTTGACTTCGTCGATCCGCCAGTAGTACGCTGTGTTCAACGTAAGCTTGCCGGGGTCGTAGCTCTCCTCGCCGAGCATTTTTGCCTCCATATATTCGGGCGAGGTTGTCGTGGCATTGGCTACGGCGTCCGCATCCGTTCCGAAGTAAACTTCGTGCGAAGCGGCGACGGATCCGGCATCCCAGCTAAGCACTACCGATGGCTTTACGTCCGCGGCACCATCTGCCGGATCCGGGCCGCTGGCAGCGCCCAGAGTTGTGAAGCTCCAGACTTCGCCTGTATACGTCTCGACGCCATCGAACTCATCGACACGCCAGTAATAAGTCTTGGCAAGTTTAAGCGGGCCTGGGTTGTACTTGGGAGTACCATTAGGGATACCCATTGTCGCATTGCTCACCTGGTCGTAATCTTCACCAAAGACTATATAGTGCAGTTTCGTGCCGAAACCTGCCGTCCATTGAAGCTGCACATCAAGATCGATAAATTCGGCACCGTCGGTCGGCTCTGGATAATACGCAGTCTTTGGAGGAATCGAGAAGCTCCAGACATTACCTTTCCAGGGACTGTTCGGGTCAGCTTCATTGACTTCATCGATTCGCCAGTAGTATGTGGTACCGGGAACGAGGCCATCGGGATAAGGATATCCGGGGAAACCTACGA
>CAYTNN010000215.1:2321-7883 GCA_964439135.1 uncultured Pirellulales bacterium | reverse complement strand
ACGGCGTTCGTTGTTCGTATTGTATAGAGCATAAAGCAGATATGCATAGTCGGATGCGATTAATAAGATTCTGTCTTCTCAAGGCTCGTAGTCCTTTTGATTAATCAAAAGGACTACGAGCTATACATTGAAAAATGTAGGGTGTGATGAATCGCACCACTTTAATTATTCCTATTCATTCTCCTGCCGCATGAGAAATAACCTCAAAATATCTTCCGGCGGTTAAATGTCACGATGGTAAAGAAATACGTCCCGCCCGCACGAAACCATCGCCTATAGTCAGGCATGATTCTATTCTATATCATTATTGGTGCGATTCATCGCACCCTAACTAATGCTTATTTTTTCTCTCCTGATATTCTTTTATTTTATCCAGTACTTCCTTCTTCAATTTCTGTTCTTCTTCATCAAATTCTTCTTCTGATCCGATATCAATGCTCTGTCCATTCCCCTTAGCTTTCAGGTTTCTTTCTACTCCACCTCGAAAATAATAATATGACAAATTTCCATAATTTACTATAATCTCAAACTCATTGGCCCGAATTATATTCTTATATCGTACAGATGCTTTACGCCCTATCTTATTAACAAAACTTCCACTTACGCATAAGGTTGGGTTTTCCTGAATGACATCCCACCCTTCTATTCTTTTTGGACATTTGCCTTCAAGATCACATATCTCTTGAATGCGCTGTCCGAACTCTGTCGAATATGTGCTAAACAACTTAATAGCAAGCTTTTCCCTGGCAATCATTCCACCCATTATTATAACCACCATGATTGGGCGCATAAGCTTAACCAAGCGAAGTCGTCCTATCTCACTTGCTCTTTTGTTCCAGTTCAGAGCAATTATACATATCCTAACGAGCGAACTAAGCACCGAAATCCACATGGCTATGTAAGCTGGACCCCAAATGAAATGCATTGTATTCCTTGCCAGTGGGATCCACCAAAGACTCAGCAAAGACAAGGGCGGAGTAAGGATAAACATCCACAGAACAGATCGACGCTTCACGCGGTGAGTGAGAAACACCATTAATAGTATTATCGGCCATATTAAAAAGAGAAAAATGTCATTCATAATTACAATACCTCGATACATGCTGTTTCAAAACGTCCTCAATGCACTCGGTAGACACGTAAATCTGGAGACGCTTTATTTATCTTTCTCTTTCATTGAGGTTCTTATGTATCTCGCATCGGGCTCTCCCAACAGAAGCATTAAACTGATTCGTTCGACATCCGTATGCTTTAGAATAACACACGTTAGTCTATTTGTAACACATTGCCAGGGGAAATGGAAAGTTTTTGTAGCGTGGGCCTCCCTTGGGGATACCTTGCGGTATTGGCCCACCGATCAATCATAGTGGGGTGAGCACTACTCGATGTTTTCCGATAAACCTCCCAAGAGTCGACAAAAAGCTTGAATTCTATAAACAGGTTTGATATTTTATTCGAAATGTTCGAGAAAGCCGGGTAAGTTTAGTGCGCTGCACTTATCAGCAGCGAGAACGGGAGTTTTCAAATGAAATACAGCATAGCAATTATGAGTATATTAGCATTATGTAGTGTTAGTAACGTAACAAAAAGCTGGAATTTTGACAATGTTCCCGAGGGCACACTTGCCGCTGGTTGGAAAGTTGAAGCGACCGGCCAGGACAAAGCAACGGCTAAGTGGCAAGTCATCAGGGACACACATGCCCCGTTAGGCCCCGGCGTCCTAAGCCTGACCGAAACAAACCATACACAACGCGGTGTGTTCAATATCTGCTGGACCAACGAAGTTTCTTTCTTTGAGGGTGAAATCGCTGTATTTCTCAAAGCAAATTCCGGCAATATCGATCGGGGAGGGGGGCCTATCTGGCGAGTCCAGGACCGTAATAACTACTATATTGCCCGCTACAATCCACTCGAGGAAAACGTCAGTATCTATTACGTCAAGGACGGAAAACGCGTCATGCTTGGCTACACAGGTAAAATAGAACTCAAAGATACCTGGCACATACTTAAGATAAGCCACAAGGGCAACAGGATCAAAGCATTTCTCGACGGCGAAATGAAACTGATGGTTAATTCGGGTGGACATATAACCCAACACGGCGGGGTGGGTTTATGGACAAAAGCTGACGCAGCAACCTCATTCGATAACTTCACTGTCATATCGAATTGATTACAGTGTTTGTGGAGTGGGCCTCACCTGTGGATGCCTTACAGTTTTGGCCCGGCACTCAATCACGCATTGACTTCAACGCCGTCAATTGCTATGAGCGAGCCCGTGGACGCGCCGGCACGCAGTTTCTTAGCGTTTTGGTATTCTTTTGAATTGTACCAGGCTTTTGCTTTTGCCAGGGACGGGAATTCCAGAATGATCAGCCTCCGGCTTTCTTCGGGGCCCTCCAGTGCTACCACTTCGCCGCCCCTGGCAATAAATCGTCCGCCGTATTGCGCGATCGTCCCCGGCCCTACCTTTAGGTACTCGTTATATTTGTCCCAATCGGTGACCTCAACGCGAGCAATGACATATGCCGGCATTTGCATTCTCCTTCTTCATTTGCGTTAAAGTAAGCAAAAGGATACCCGTGTTTAGATTGCTACTTGCGAGGCTATGGCTTTTTAGGCTTCTATCTTGTCGATCACCACCTGGAGATACTTCTGGCGGTGGCCAATGCGTCTTTTGCTGTTTTTTCGCCTGCGAAAGTGCATCGGAAAGAGCTTTTTGGCCTTTACAAGGGCCTCTTCGGCGGTGGTTTTGAATGAGGCAATCACCTTCGCACCTTCGAGGAACGGCGTGCCGACTTTGACTTCTTCGCCGTCGCTTATAAGCAAAACCTTATCCAGCTCGATGGTCTTGGCATCGGGCGAAATATCCGTCAGATCAATATTCAAACAATCGCCTTCGGCGACCTTATATTGCTTTGAGCCTTGTTCAATAACTGCATACATTTGTAAAAAACTCCAGGTTTCTAAACTTACAAAAATTCAAATCGAGGGCGCATTTTACACATTCAGCCTTTTTTGTAAAGCAAATTATTGGATATTTTTGTATTCTATTGCCGAGAATGAAGTTGGAATTTTTAGCAGACGGTATTTTTCAGGAGCGATTTGATGCAGATAGCGATGATACAGGACAAAATCGTGCCGGCAAAGGAGCTTGAACCGGTCTATTTTGACCGCGGGATGTTCTTCGGCGACGGGGTTTACGAGGTAATGCGGAGCTATAACGGCAGGATTTTCGCCCTTAATGAGCATTTGCAGAGATTCGCCGGCAGTATGTCGGCGATTGAGATAACCGGCGTGGACATCGATCTTATTCGTTCCCGGATTCTCAAGGCCTTTGACGCCGCCGGCTTTGCCAACGCCAAGATATATTTTCACATTACCCGGGGTTCGGAGCCGAGAGACCGCGTCTGGAACACCGCTCTGAAGCCGAATTTCTTCCTGACCGTCTCGGAACTGGCCGACAATACCCTGGAAAAGACACAGGGCATAAAAGTCTCGACACATCCCGACTGGCGATGGAAACGGTGCGATATCAAATCCCTCAACCTACTGGCGAACGTTCTGGCCAGCAACGATGCCGCCAGGAAGGGCTGCGGCGAGGCGATTCTTGTCGATGAGGACGGCCTTATCACCGAAGGTGCCGGCTCGGCATTTTTCGCCGTCCGAGGGCAATCGCTGCAGACCGCCCCGCTTACTGCAAATATTCTGCCGTCCATTACCCGCGAATTTGCCATCAAAGCCGGCAGAAACATCGGATTGGAAGTAGTCGAAAAATCGCTGACGCCCCGGCTGGCGGCGGATTCGGACGAGCTTTTCATCGCTGTAACCACACGGGATATTGTGCCGGTAGTAAAATTCGACGAGGCGGCCATCGGAGACGGCAAGCCTGGCAAGTTCACGAAATTGCTCGCCCGGGAGTTTCTCTCATTTACGGTGTGATGCTTTTTTCATACGTGCCGGATTTAATTATACTCCGAGTTTTTGAAAAGTCTCAAATCTCTGATATGACCGCCACGCTCAATCGCATCCGAGATTTAATTATCTCCTGTTCTATTTTTCACTAAACCGGCAGCCTTTTTTTTCTTCATACAGGGATGAAATTGTGTATTATACTTGCGTGGCTGATATTGGATTCAACGGATTGCAATAAGGTTCGAGAATATCCATTGTTGAAAATTACTTTGTTAAATGAGAGGATTGCAATGAAGCTTTTTATTATCCCCGGATTATTTTGTTTATTGATTGCCGGCATATCAGGGTGTTCGAAGCCTGTCGAAATCATCGGACACCGCGGGGCATCGTACTTAGCTCCGGAAAATACCCTCGCGTCGGTTAAGCTCGCCTGGGAAAAAGGTGCCGACGTGGAGGTCGATGTCTATCTGACAAAGGACAATCGCATCGTCGTCATCCACGACGAGACCACAGAGCGTACGGCCGGGGCGGATATGAATGTCGCCGAGTCGACCTCAGAAGAGCTGCGCAAGCTCGACGTGGGCAGTTTTAAGTCCGAAGAATACGCCGGCGAGCAAATCCCTTTTCTTGCCGACATTGTTAAAACAATCCCCCCCGGACAGAAACTCTACGTCGAAATCAAATGCGGACAGGAGATTTTGCCCTATCTTAGAGATCTTCTGGCCCAGAGCGGCAAAATGTCCCGGATCGTCATCATCGGATTCGACCTGGAGACGGTGACAATGTCAAAAGAAATGATCGACGTTCCCACATATTGGCTCAAGGGAACTGAAAAGATCAAGGAGACCGAGGAGTGGATTCCTCACGATCCGCAGCTTGCTCAAACGGTAAAGGAAAAGGGCCTTGACGGACTCGACGTTCATTATGCCGGCGTCAATAAGGAGTTTGTCGATGCCGTCAAAGCTTCCGGCCAGAAGCTCTACGTCTGGACCGTGGACGACCCGGAAGATGCAATCCGGCTGATCAGACTCGGAGTCGATGGAATTACTACCAATCGTCCGGGCTGGCTTCGGGAGCAGGTGAAAGACGACATACCTGTCTGGCGGACTATTGCCGGCAAGTAAATATTGGAATTTTAAGAACAGGAGAAACGGCAAGTGGATATGCTGCGAGTCTGGCCGATTGTTTGTGAGTTCGGCATCGGTGCAATATTGTGCATTGTCGGTATCTGGTGCGGATTGCGCGGGGGATATCTTAATATGAAAAACGCCGAAGACCGCCGGCTTCTATTGATACTCGTCGGCGGCTACTTTTTCCTGCTGGGCATTATGTGCATCTTTACGTTCCTGTCGCCCAATTGGGCAAACGGAGGGACGCTATGATTGCCCAGGCTATCGGCGGAAATCTCGACTACGTGGTTATGCTGGGTTATTTCGTTGCCGTGCTGGGATTCGGGCTGTATTTCGGCCGGTATACCAAAACGACCAAAGATTTCTTCTTCGGCGGGCAGAGATTTTCGTGGTGGCTCATCGCATTTTCGTGTGTCGCCACGGTCGTCGGAAGCTACAGTTTTATCAAGTACAGCGCAGCGGGATTCAGGTACGGTATATCCAGCACGCAATCCTACCTCAACGACTGGTTCTGGATGCC
>CAYTNN010000215.1:0-2221 GCA_964439135.1 uncultured Pirellulales bacterium | reverse complement strand
ATCTCCGCGTGGCGCGAATTACAAGCCTGGGGGCGGCCGCCCTGGGGCTGGCCCTTGTTCCCATATTCATGAAAGATACTATTTACGGGGCGCACAGTATGTTTACCGCCGCTGTGACGCCGCCGGTCCTGGTGGCGATTTTGTTCGGGATTACATGGAAGCGATATACGCCTGCCGCCGCATTCGTGACAATTGTTGGCGGAGCGATTCTGATCGGCCTGTCTTTTATCTGGCCCGATGCGCTGGTCGGTCCTTTCGATTTCGGAATGGGACCGGACAGTTACAAATTCATGCGGGCACTGTTCGGTCTGCTGGCGGCCGGCTCGCTTGGCGTTTCCGTAACATGGTTCACCAAACCAAAGCCGACGGAAAAAATAAAAGGGCTTGTCGCCGGGACCCAACTGGATGCTATGCGGCGATTCAAAGGGGGGACTCCAAACCGCCGACCCGGCGAAAAGGTCCGGCTGATAACCAGGTTCGACCCGAAGCTTGCGGGGCAGAACGTGGTAATCGTCCCCCAATCCGCCCTCGATAAAATGGCCGCCGACCCGGGTGACCTGCTCTACGCCAGTCATATCCGCTGGTGGTATGGCGGGTTGCGCTCGGTTCATGTCAAGGCCGGCACGCCGAGCGAATCCAAAGATGAAAATATTGTGCGAATCAGCCCGGAAGACGCCGCCTCGGCACACTTTACTGAAGGCCAGCAAGTGGTCCTGGAAAAAATTATGTAAGGCGAAGCAATGAATCCTGAAAAAATACTCGATACGACCTTCGATTGCGAATGCGGACGCAGCCACAAAGTCCCCATCAGGAGCATCATTTATGCCGACGATGCCCTGCTGCGTCTGCCCGAAGTGCTGGGCTCTCTCACGAGCGGCCGTCGCGTTGTACTTGTAGCCGACAAGCGGACCCGGGCCATTGCCGGCGAGCGAGCCAAAAATGCCCTCGAACAAAAAGGCTGGTCCGTTCACGAAATCATTGTCCCCGATAGCAACAAAGGCGGCCCCGTTTGCGACGATGTGACTCATGCCCGGCTCAATGACCTGATGCCCGTCGCCGATATCGCCCTTGCAGTCGGTACCGGCGTCGTCAACGATCTAACCAAGTGGTCGGCTTTCGATAAAGACATTCCTTATGCCGTCTTTGCGACCGCCGCGACGATGAACGGCTTTACCGCCGCAAATGTCGCTCCAACAATCAAAGGCGTTAAAACCCTGATCCGCGCCCGGGCGCCTTTAGCGGTTTTTGGAATTCCATCTATCATCGTCGATGCGCCTTTCGAGCTGACCGCCTCCGGCCTGGGCGACACAATCGCCAAGCCCGTCAGCACCGCCGACTGGAAATTCAACCATCTGTTTTGCGGCGAATCCTTCTGCCGCTATTGCAGCGAAATCATCAATTCCCTGGAACCGTACTATCTCGACCGGCCCGGGGACATCAGCGACCGCAGGCCCGCCGCTATCGAGGCTTTGTTTAACGCCCTGCTGTACTCAGGCATCGCCATGACCGTTATCGGGACTTCTGCGCCAGCTTCCGGCGGCGAGCACCTGTTCAGTCATACGCTGGATATGATGTCCAGCATCGACGGCGTCAAGCACGACCTTCACGGCCGGCAGGTCGGTCTCGGCACGATATTCGCTTCGGCCCTCTATGAACGTATCTTAAAGATCGAGAAGCCCACCTGCCACCCTTACCCCGGCGATATCGACGAGGCGTTCTGGGGTCCGCTGGCCGAAAATGTCCGTCAGGAATACGAACTGAAGATACCCAGGCTCCAAATAATATCCGAAAAGCTGGCCGACGGAAAAACATGGAACGCTTTTCTTGCCACCGTGGCGGCACAGGTTCATTCTCCCGCACAAATTAAGAATTGCCTGAAAACCGCCGGCGCAGCACATACTTTCACCGACATCGGATGTTCCCGCGAGCGCGTGCTCGCCGCCGCCCTGCACATGCACCAGATCCGCAAACGGCCGACGATTATCGACCTGGCTTGGATTCTCGGAATCATGCCTGGAGCCGCCGGGGAAATAATAGATCGCTGGCTTACCGACTTGTAGGGTGTGCAAATTCCGTTTTTGCACACGCAGAAAAAAGCAAAGAACCGCGTGTGCAACAAGTTGCACACACTACGGCTATTGAAGTGTCGGCGGCGGAACCGAGACGCCGTTTTGCTGGGCCAGCCTCGTGTCGGATTCGTATGTACCGTAAAACGGCACAT
>CAYTNN010000214.1:0-7887 GCA_964439135.1 uncultured Pirellulales bacterium | reverse complement strand
TTATATGCAAAGTGAAACTCATCGGCTTCCACGCCATTCACTATCCAGATATCTGTGCCGGAGGCGGTCATCGTGTAGGTGCCGACCGGGCCTTCGACGAAGCTGCCGACAGATGCCGAGTAGCCTCTGAACCACAGCGACAATTCCGCGACGCCTTGCTCGGTCCAGTCTCGCTGGCCTGTCAGCGTCAGTTCCGTCTCTGAATACTTCGAGTAGCCCTGCTTGTTGTTGTCGTACCAAATCGGCATCGACTGAAGACCACCAGAGACAATAGTTTCCTCGGTATAAGAGGCAGTTGTTTCATCGCCGACAGCCGAGCCGGTGCCGTTACCAGGAACGTAACCGGGAGTACCTGGAGCGCCAGCGCCAAGTCCATCGTGCCAGGTAAACCATATCTGATTTTCGCCGGCATCGTAGTCCTCGAAGTCGTCTATGACAAAGAAATCGCCGGTCGTAAAGCTCCAGACTTTACCTGGCCATGGACTATCGGGATTGACGCTGTTGACCTCATCGATGCGCCAGTAGTAAGTCGTATTAAATGTAAGCTTGCCGGGGTCGTAGCTCTCTTCGCCAAGTGCTTTTGGCCCCTTGTACTCAGGCGAGCCTGTCGTGGCATTCTTGACGGCATCCGCGTCCGTGCCAAAGTACATCTCGTGAGATTCGGCGACGGCTCCAGCAACCCAGCTAAGAACCACCGACGGTTTTACGTCCACAACACCATTAGCCGGATTCGAGCCGCTGACCGCGCCCTCAGTAGTAAAGCTCCAGATTTCGCCCTTGTACGTACCGGCGCCATCAAACTCATCTACACGCCAGTAGTAAGTCTTAGCCAACTCAAGTTGGCCGGGGGAGTAATTCGTAGTGCCGTTAGGAGTTCCCATAGCGGCGTTGCTCACCTCGTCGAAATCATCGCCGAAAACTACATAGTGCAATTTTGTACCGAATCCTGACGTCCAGCTAAGCTTTACATTAAGGTCGACAAATTCGGCACCATCAGCCGGGCCTGGTTCATACGCCGTCTTGGGTGGAACCGTAAAGCTCCAAACATAACCTGTCTGTTTGGTACCATCAGCTTCAACTTCGTCAATCCGCCAGTAATATGTTGTGCCCGGGACAAGACCGTCCGGATATGGAAATCCGAGGAAGCCAACTATAAGGTAAGCATCGGTCTGGTTGCCACGGAACGTATCTGCTGTGCCTGCCTCTACATCTGCAGAATTTTCACCGAAGTACACATCATGCGAGACAGCCGTATGTCCGGCCCTCCAGCTCAAACTAGCCCATGTGTCCGAATAATAAACACCATCAGCAGGATCGGGCATATAGGCAATAACCGGAAGTCCGACTGTCACATTGTCAAAAGTATACGTACGTAATTCACCTGCTGCATGCGATGTTACGCACAGACCGATGTAAACCTGCTCGGGCATCGGGACTTCTATCGGGTTCGTCATAGCGCCGTCCGGCGAACCGTCCGTGTATTGTTCCCAATTAACACCATCTTCACTATGGAATCCTGTAATCATGTCGCCTTCACGGACAAGCTTGACCCAATGAGGCGGTGATGCCGTGACATCCCCATGGAAACTGATGGAGGTGGCGCCGGTGTCCGGTCGGCACTGGAAGGCTGTACCACCGCCATCGCTGTCCGTTATTACCGCCATTACCTGTTTGGAATTGGCCTCCAGCGTCTCGCGAATCATCACGCCTCCCTTGGCCCAGGTATTCGAGCCAGTGCCGTTGTCGACAACATGGGCAGTTATCTCACCATCACCAATTAACGGTACATAGGCATAGTGAAAAGCATCCGAGCCGCCCCAGATGTCTGCACCGTCGCCAATAACCGTCCACGTGCCGTTGCTCTCATTAGCGCTACCGCCGGTTGTAGCGATATCCTGGCTATCCCATCCGGACGGTATCGCTGCCGGGGCGTTGCCGACCAGGCTAAACACCAAGGCAAGAGACACCAATAATACTAATTTTCTGCACATAATAATCCTCCTTCAAGAGAGTTAAAAAAAATAATCATGCATTGGCTACACACCAAAGCGACCTATAATGACATGTAATCCTCCCTGCACTCTACCTCATCCGACAATGATTTTTGTGCTATTTGACGCCACCTCCTTCCTTCCCATGCCCGAATTGAGCAGTTAATCAAGAAGCGATAATCTCAAATAGACCACAATATCTAAAAAAGCTGTTTTATTATTTATACCACAATAAATACCTTTTCGTCAAGGAATATCTATGAATTAAGCATAAATCCTGCGTGAATGAAAGAAAACAGAGAGGCCCATATCGAACTACGTCGGTATGGGCCTCGTTTTGACTTCAATTAATTGTCTATTACAATCAGGCCTTGTTAAAGGCTATGACAATCTAAACTCCGGATCAAGGCTCCGGCTCTGGTTCCGGTTCCGGCTCTGGTTCCGGTTCCGGCTCTGGTTCTGGTTCCGGAGCCGGTTGATACAGCCTGACATCGTCAATGAATATCTTGCCCGAACCGCCTGGGATTGTCATGTTGCCTCTGGTTCCCAGGCCAATCGCTATCCTGTCCACGTTGGTCAGGACTATGCCCTGATCGTCAAACGTCTGCAGCGGAATCACCCACTCGGTCCAGGTACCTATCGTCGCTGCGTTCGCGTCGTCATGGACTACCACCACAGGGGTGCCGGCACTGTTGGAAACCGCCACGTACAGCGGCTCTGCATCGTTGCTGAGGATGCCGATATCCTGGCTCGTCCACTGCCCGCTGACATTACCGGTAGTCCTAACGTTGGTGAAAACAGCCTGGCATGTCAGAGCGGCATCATGGCTGGTCACCGCCAAACCGATATAGACGTTCGCGCTCATCTGGATGATCTCAAATACGCCCTGCATCGTCCACGTCGAGCCGTTGGCTGAAGTGTACGCTGCAAAGTTACCGGCCAGATCACGTTCGATCTTCACCCAGTACGGTGCTACGATCCCGGCTGTTGTCGTGTCGAGGCTTGTCTCGCCCGTGCCGGGACGTCGCTGGAAGGAAACACCCGAACCAGGTGTAACACATGCGAAAGCGTGCGCCGAATCCGGATTGAGCGTCTCGCGAATCATAACGCCGGCCTTTGCCCAGACGTTCGTGTTTTCGACACTCTCGACCTTTGCGACAATCGAGCCGGCGCCGGTTAGCATCTTATATGCAAAGTGAAACTCATCGGCTTCCACGCCATTCACTATCCAGATATCTGCACCTGAGGCGGTCATCGTGTAAGTGCCAACCGGATCTTCGACGAAGCTGCCGGTAGATGCCGGGTAGCCTCTGAACCACAGCGATAGATTCGCTACGCCTTCCTCTGTCCAGTCACGCGGGTATGTCAAAGTCAGCTCCGCTTCCGAATACTTTGCCAGGCCCTGTTGATTGTTGTCATATGTATACGGCATTGACTGGGTGCCACTATGAACGATAGTTTCCTCAGTATAAGAAGCGGTCGTTTCATCGCCAACAGCCGATCCGGTGCCGTTACTCGGAACAAAATCGGGAGAGCCTAGCGCGCCGGCGCCAAGCCCATCATGCCATGAAAACCATATCTGGTTGTCACCAATATTATAGTCCTCGAAGTCATCAACAACAAGAAAATCGCCCGTCGTGAAACTCCAGAGGTTGCCGACCCAGGGGCTTTCGGGATTGACGGTGTTGACTTCATCGACGCGCCAGAAGTATTCTGTAAACCAGGCAAGCTTGCCCGGATCATAGCTCTCGTCACCGATCGCCTTGGTGCCTTTGTATTCAGGCGAGGATATGTCGGCGTTTCTGACGGCATCCGCATCGGTTCCGAAGTAAAGCTCATGCGAGTCGGCGAAATCGCCCGCGCCCCACCTTAGAATCGGCGTCATCTTCGTGCCGGCCGCTCCATTAGACGGGCTCGGACTGCTGGCTTTGACCGGCGGTGCTAACGCGCCTTGTGGAATAACCTGCTTCGGAGTAGAAGGACTCGACCAGAGCAATCGTGCTACTGCGCCGCCGGTGTTCTCATAATATTCCATGACGATACTGTAAGTATTGCCGGCGAGAAGGTCTATAGTTCCGCGGTACTCGGTTGTACCCTGATCTACCCACGCGTTAACGAGTTGCTGATCATCAACCCACAGTCGGGCGCCGTCATCGGTGCTTGTATAGAACGTGTAGGTCTCGGTAAATATCGCCATGACTTCTCCGGTCCATCTGGCAGAGTAGTTGTCATCGCCGACCGTCGGGTCCGGCCCGCCGGGATCGCCCCAGTTAAAGTTGACCTGACTATCTGTGCGGGTCAGCATGTGATTTTCAAAGTTCATACCTCTGTAGTAATCCCCTCGAATGCCGCCGCCTTCTTTTGTGGTCATAAAGCTCCATACATCACCCGTATACGTACCAAAGCCGTCGAACTCATCTATACGCCAGTAGTATGTCTTCTCCAATTCAAGAGGACCCGGATTGTAGGTTGTAGTACCCTGGGCCGTACCACTCGTAGCATTTGCCACGGTGTCATAATCATCGCCGAAGTACACAGTATGTAATTTCGAACCGTATCCTGCCGTCCAGCTTAAGGTTATTGATTCCGGATCCAGGAATGTGGACCTATCAGCCGGGACAGGATTGTAGGCTGTTTTTGGAGGAACCGTGAAGCTCCAGACGGGACCCTTCCACGGGCTGTTCGGATCCGCTTCATTGACCTCATCGATTCGCCAATAGTAGGTTGTGCCGTTAACAAGACCTTCCGGGAACGGAAATCCTAAAAAGCCTACAACAAAATATGAGTTAAACAGACTCTGGTTGCCCTGGAATGTATCACCGGTGCCGTCGTTCACATCGTCAAAATTATCGCCGAAGTAAACATCGTGCGAAACGGCAAAATCTCCCGCCCGCCAGCTCATGCTCGCCCATGTATTCGGATGAAGCGAACCGTTAGCCGGGTCCGGATTCGACGCATAGGGATATCCTTCAAGACCCCGCATGATGGCAAGAATCTCGGTCTCGGTCAAGGGGTGGTCGTAGATCTGTACATCGTCAACAATACCTTCATACCTTTGACTGGTGTCCGTTTGCCAGACACCGATGTACGTGTCACCTACTGAACCAAGATAAGGATTAGCTGCCCGCTCCGCGACTTGCACACCATCGACGTAGATCCTTTGTGTCTGATTCTCGAAATCGTACCAGAACACCACGTGATACCAGGTGTTGTCTTGAAAGAGATCCGTGGGGCTATCCAGGTCATTGCTGTAGAATCCCATGCGAACGCCGCGAACAGGCGCATCTGAACTGCTGGGCCCTCCGAGCCGAAAATGCATGCTCAGATTAGTCGATCCCGTTTCAGCCTGGGAGAAGATGACGGCCGAACCGCTCAGCACGGGATTAAGCCACATCGCAATGGAGAAACTTTGATTATTCAACGGAATATAAGGCGCCCTGACGTCCGCATCCGAACCATTGAGCTGCAGCGCGCCGCCAAGCTGACCTGCGACCCACTGCGCACCGCCTTCTAGATCACCATCGTTGCCGTTACCACTTGAATCCATGGCGGTGATCCCCGAACCGTCATCAAGCTTCCACCAGGCAACAAGTTCTGCTCTGGCCGGACCCGCCAAGGTCAGACCCAGCACTAAAGCCAAAAAAGCCCAAAAAAACAATTTTCTACACATGTTAATTCTCCACGCAAAATAGTTCCTATAATCATGCTTTAGCTACATACCAAAGCGATCTATAATGACATGTAATCCCCCTGCAATTTCTCTAATCCGCCAACGAAATTGTTGCTATTTGACGCCACCTCCTTCCTTGAGGAACTAACTATATAATTGATAAGAAAAAATCTTATTTCCGAAGCATACGACTTCTGTAGTTTTATCCGTTCCTTGCTGTGCGGAATGCTCTCAAGAATTAAAGACCTTCCTCACCTCGGGAAGCAAATATCCTTTCGTTACGTGCCGAAAAGGGACACGCTTCACTAAACTTAACTTTACCAAATTACCCAGCTTTCCGTCAAGGAAATTATCCGTAAGATAAGAGGAATCAATAAATTGCCTGCAGAAAATGCTAAAAAAGATTGATTGTTTATAAATGGTTGTTGATAAATGTACAAAAATAGGCAAGAATAAACGGAAATCCAACTGAAATCGCTGGATTTGTGATAATAGCCTGACATTCTAATACGACAGGAGCGTCAAACGAAAATGGCTGACGAAATTGGCCTGAAAATAACCATAGAGGCAAACACCGCCATAGTGGCTTTCAAATCCGCTTCAATTAGCGATGTGGATGGAATAACCAACGCTTCCAACCAGATAAAGGAGTTTATCAAAAAAAATAAACCGAAAAGACTCATATTCGATTTTGAGGGAGTAAAATTTTTCTCATCCCAGGTTTTGGGATTACTTTTAGACATCAGGGCCAAGCTGGAAACGTACAAAGGCGAAGTAATGATTAGTGCAATAAATCCCCAACTACACAGAGTTTTCAAAATAACTAATCTCGATAAGGTTTTCAAATTTTACCCGGATAAAGAAAGTGCCCTGGAAATAACAAGCACAGATTAAGTACCACTTTCGTAATAGTAGGATGCCGTCCCTGTAAATGCCGGGATGAATTCTATCAGAGAGGATAATATTATGTACATTGAGACACAATTTTCGATCTTCATGGTAAATAAGCCGGGAGTGCTGGCCCGGGTGCTCGGCGAATTCGCTCAGGCTAAAATCAACATCGTAGCGATAACAATGATGGATTCTATGGAACATGGAGTTATGCGAGTGGTTTTTGCCGCGCCCGAGAAGGCGAAAAAGGTACTGGTAAAGCTGAATATGCCGTATAGCGAAACAAACGTTTTGTGCATAACACTGACCAATCAATCCGGTGCCCTGGCGTCAGTTGCGGAAAAATTAGCCAAGAACCACATAAATATTTCCTACGCATATTGCACCTCCGGCGCCAAGGGCGGCCGAACTACCGGCATCTTAAAGGTCGCCAACGTGCAAAAGGCAATAAAAGTGCTGCAGGAAACGCATAATAAGGCCAGCAAATCACAACCGACAGTCAGACGCTCACAGTCCTCAAAAAGATGATGATTTTTTAGTTTTGCTTCTTTCATATAAAAATAGTTGACACAAAAGCAAGTATTCTGCTATATTACCTGCGATTTATGGCACGGGGCTGTAGCTCAATTGGTTAGAGCATCGGACTGTCGATCCGAAGGTTGAGGGTTCGAGTCCCTTCGGCCTCGTTTGAGCCTTGTCGGTGCAGGACGCCGGCAAGGCTTTCTTTTTTCAACCCGGGGTTTCAAACCCCCAGCGCAGGTCTGGGGGCTAACCGAATTGGCTTTGTTTGGCTTTGTTTGGCTTTGAATTGGCTTTGTTTTTTCGCCGCCGCAAGCCGGTTTATTGCCATAATATCCTTTCATATAAGAGTTTACGCCAATTTGCTCTCCGGCAAATTGGCTTTGTTTTTTCAAACAGCACCCATTCAAATCGTTTAGGATTTAGAGCTTAGTGCTTCGTATTTCCGGCCAAAGGCCGGTTTTGGTTTTGTTTTTTCAACTTAAGCTCAATTTCTCGTCGTTTTCTTCTCTTTTTCACCTGTTTATTTCATTATTCTGCCTTTTTTCGACACGGATTTACCCCGTGAGATAACGTCTTTGCCTATCTCACGGGGTGAATATGGATTCTTTGGTTTATAAAAGATTTTTGCCTTTTTACTTTTAACTTTTTACTTATTTATGTGTTTTACATAAATTTGTTACCTATTATACGAATCTAAACGCAAAAGAGCGGGCTAATTCCGGAAAAATGTCCATTACACGGCGTTTTTTAATTAACCGCTGATTAACTTGGCGCGGCTTCGCTTCGCTCAGCCGCAACCAAAAAGGATAGAGT
>CAYTNN010000213.1:0-7909 GCA_964439135.1 uncultured Pirellulales bacterium | reverse complement strand
CTGTTGGTAATGGGATTGTACGGCGACTTGACGTAGGGGCCTTCCGGCTTGTCGGCTATAGCAACGCCCCATTTTATCTCTCGTCCGCCGAAGGTGATGCGCTCGCCCATGCGCTCGCCTTTATAATAGAGATAGAATTTGTTTCTGTAAAACATCAGCGTGGGATCGTGTACTTTGTGACTGTCAAAGTCGCCCTGTTTTATCACTTTGAAGCGATTGTCTTCATCGCCCAGCCATTGGCCGTTATCGGCGGGTTTTAGAATTGGTGCATCTAATTTTTTCCAGGGGCCATCCGGAGAATCGGCAATGGCTATGCCGACATTGTTTTTTACACGGTTGAGATAAGGCGCTTTGACCATCTGATAAACAAGATAATATTTGCCATCGTGTGCCAATACTTCCGGAGTAAATACTGCCCGATCGTCATAAGCGCCTTGGAGCCCTCTTCCAACGGCAAGCCCTTGTTCTTTCCAATCCCACCCATCTTTCGAGGTGGCGTACCAAACCTCGGTCAAATCCCATGGGAATACCTTTTTCGAAGGATTGCCTGTGCCAAATCCATACGCTTTTCCTTCGCCTTTTGTGTACCAGACATAATAGGTGTCATCCACCAGGATAACGGTACTTGGGTCTCTGCGAATTACACCTTCTTCATATTGGAAATCGCCCTTTAGATCGTGCTTATTAAAACCGCAAAACCACTCGGGGCCCTGGTCGTAATTTCTTTCTATTGCGCGCTTTGATGCTGCGCTCAACTTACCTCCGATTGGAATGGCATTATAGTCGTAAACATTTTCTTTGATTTGTTGAATTGAAGAAGGCGATTCGCATCCTGCCATACCGATAATAAAACAAGACAATAAGTAGGAAGTAATGTGTTTCATTTTATTAAACCCAAAATTATTGAACTTTAATTTGTTGAATGGTTGATCTTATCTGGAAAATCCTGACCGGCAAACATTTTTTGCTGTGATTGGCCTGATACTGCCGAAAATATATTTAAGAAGATGATTTTGTAATTAGAACAGGATGTAATGATTCTAACGATGAGAAATAATCCGGTCTCCGACAGTGTCGCGATGGTTGTCGTGCTTTTGATGGCTGTCGGTACGGTCTTTGTCTTCTCGGCCAGTGCCAACATCGGTCAGGATATAGACTTGCAGAGGTTCTACGAATACGCCAGCCTGCGGCAGATCCTGTTTTTCCCATTGGCGTGTCTGATTATGTACTTCTTTTCCTGCTTTAACTATCGCAGACTGAGCCTCACCAACGGCTGGTCGCGAAATCCGACTATTTATCTGCTGGCCCTGAGCATCGTGCTGCTTGCCATCATTTTATCACAGCGCTTATACCCGGTGCTGCCTCGGCTTATTCCACCGATAAACAGGCATTACCGCTGGCTGAAAATACCGCTTGGACCTATATCTGTGAGTTTCCAGCCGTCCGAGCTGGCAAAATGGGCGGTCATTTTCTTCCTTGCAGCCGTATGCGATAAATTCCGGGACGGCATCAGGCTATACTGGAAAGGATTTGTGCCGATTTGTTTGGTCGTTGGCATAGTTGTGGCACTTGTAATCGTCGAAGACTTCGGAACGGCAGCGTTTATCGCGCTTTTGGCCTTCCTAATATTAATAATAGCAGGCGTTAAATGGTGGCATATTCTGACTCCCCTGCCGTTTGGTGCCGCTGCTTTTTCCTTAATGCTGATTAGCTCGCCCAGCCGAATGCGGCGAATTGGCGCTTTTTTGGATCCCGAGAAGTGGACGGGTTCGGCCAGCTATCAGGCAAACCAGTCGCTGATTGCCCTGGGTTCCGGCGGACTGTGGGGCAAAGGATTAGGCAAGGGAATCTGCAAATACGGGCACCTGCCGGAGGATACTACAGATTTCATTTTCGCGATTATCGGTGAAGAGCTCGGCTTCGTCGGAAATGCGGCGGTAATCTTACTGTTTATGATGTTCGTCGGGCTGGGAATCCTCGCTGTCGTTCGCTGCCGGGACACTTTCGGCCGGCTTTTAGGCAGCGGGATTGTTCTGGCGATTGCCATTCAGGCGGCGCTCAATATCGGTGTAGTGACAGTTGTTCTGCCGACGAAAGGGATTCCTCTGCCGTTCGTCAGTGCCGGCGGAACAAGTATGCTGCTGTCGGCCGCTGCGGTTGGCGTGCTGATTAATATTGCTAAGCAATCTCATGCTGGAGACGACCAGCACGAATATCGGTCCGTGGACTAACCCTTAGTCACATTATTCTGGCGAACAATCCAATGCCGGAGATTAGTGCGGCAACAATTCCCACGATTGCAAGCCCCACATCCAGGCGATGGTCTCGATAAGATTTAATGGTTTTGATGACCGTCACCGCCAGGTAGATGGAAAACAAGGCGGGCAGGAAGACGAACACAAATCCGCCGGTGAATCCCGGATTGAAAGAAGCAAACAAAAGACTCATCAGTCCAAGTATAAACGACCAGGCAGCCTTTCTGCGAGTGCTGCCCGGCTCGCCGGCATTGAGCAACTCTTTGCGCCCGATTATTTTCATAATCTCGTGCCGGACTCGCTCCGACTGCGATTCCAGGCTAAACGCAGGCTGATTCAACCACCGCTTATATAAAACAACGTCCAGGATCAGGAGCGGCGGCCCAAAAAAGAGTAAAAACCAGGGGAACTCCCGACCGCTAATTGACGCTATAAGTGCGGCCAGGAAAATGAGACTTGCCGCCGCTGCGAAAATGTTGGCTGCGATTATTCCCATCCTTTTATTGCCGGCCTCCGGTGTTTTCTCCATCACTTCGATAAACGCCACGTGCACTTCGCGCCGCGTAAGCACAACGAGTGCCCAGATTCCGATCGGCAATCCGAGCAGCGATCCCGGACTTGGCACCAACTGCAGAACACCGGCACCCACTGCCAGTCCGTACGACTGAAGTCGCATCATTCTCTGCGCTCCCACAAAGGTCAACAGGCCCGTAGCAGCTAAAATAATCCCGATACTTCCCGTTATTACCGCGCCGTGAGACTTTAGACCCGAAGACACGCTGACTATCGACCAGGACACCAGCAATATAAGGGCTATGCCGCAATTAATCAGCCCGGCGATCATCAGACCTATGCCCGGTGCCCTGATACGCTGCCTAACAGCTTCCAACCTGTAATCTGCTGCCGAGCGATACGACACAACATCCCGGTCGCCGGAGGAAATTGCCTCGACGTCCGTTTTCACCTCGCTTATGTGCTGGTAGCGGCGATCCGGCTCCTTCTCTAAAGTCCGCAGCACTACATTATCGAGCCGGGCGTCCACATGCACCTTCTGAGATGGCGGGGCAAACCGACCCAGCGGCAGCTCGCCTGTGAGCATTTCATAGAACACCACGCCCAGCGAATAAATATCCGCACGGTGGTCCACTTCCGAGGGGTGCTCGATTTGTTCGGGGGCCATGTAATGCGGCGTACCCATCTGCTGGCCGACTTTTGTCAGCATGGATGTGGGGCCTGTTGCCGGGCGATCCAAAAGCTTGGCAAGGCCGAAATCGGCGATTCTTACCTGCCCCTTTCTGTTCAGAAGGATGTTCTCAGGCTTGATGTCACGATGAACGATTCCTTCTTCATGAGCGTACTGCAGGGCCTCGCAAATCTGTGGTATAATTTTGAGTGCTTCAGATGCTAAAAGATCGCCGGTTTGAATCACCCGGCGTAAATCCGTCCCGTCCACAAATTCCATAATGAAGTAGTACAGGCCGGCTTCCGTGTGGCCGAAATCGTAAATTATGACGATGCGAGGGTGGCTCAGTCTGGCCAGCGAGCGTGCCTCACGTGTAAATCGTTCGGCGAAAGCTTCCGTTTGACCGATTTGCGGCGGCAGAATTTTCAGCGCCACCAGCCTGTCAAGCTGCCTTTGGCGGGCCTTGTAAACCACGCCCATGCCGCCCTGACCCAGCAGTTCGAGGATTTCGAGCTGTGGAAACTGCCTGGCCAATTCTTCCGGCTCGGGCGGCACGAATCCGGCAGGTGGTGTGACATTTGTGGGAATATCGCTCTGGTCGGCCGAGGTCTTGACCTGGTCAGCTTTGGGGCCGCCTGGCAGGCCGAGATTCATCAGGCATTGCCGGCAGAGCCCCTGTGGCGTTTCGGCCGGCCGCTTACCCCCACATTCGCCCCAACATCTTTCTTCGGCCATAACAACATCTCCTTTTCGGATCCCGGTTGCCCTGTAAGGTCTGCTCGCACTTCAAATCGCAGAACGCCAACGCCATGCCCTTACCTAAAGGCTGAGAACCACTTATAGATATTACATTCTATCAGATATTTTCGCCAGAACATATCGTTTCGAACGAGTTTTCCTTTTACGATTTGTGGCTGGAATACGGGGCTAATTTGATTTGAGATTTGAAATTTTTGAAAGTTATTCAGATTGTCTGCAATAGTTGGAATAAAGTTTTTGACAATTGATTTTGCTGTTGTTAAATTCCATATTGTCAGGGGCGCTTTATGAAAGACCCTTGCAATAGTGGTAAATAGGAGCAAAAATTATAGTAGGGAGTATTAAGATGGAAGCGAGAGTTTGGATTAAGCTGGTTTTAGCAGTAGCTGTAATCTCGATGTCCGGTTGTGGAAAAAAGGATGCAACCGTAAAAGAACCGGAAGCTAAGGAGAACAGACAAATGAGTGCTAACAAGGAATCTTTTGGAAAAACGCCCGATGGTAAACAGGTTGATTTATACACTTTGACCAATAGCAGCGGTATCAGGGCCAGAATAACCAGCTTCGGAGCGATTTTAGTCTCGCTGGAGGTCCCGGACAGAGACGGCAATTTAGCTGATATCACTCTCGGCTTCGATAAGCTTGCCGGATATCTTGGCGTTCACCCCTATTTCGGCGCAATCGTCGGCAGATATGCCAATCGTATCGGCAAGGCCGCATTTAAGCTCGACGGCGTCGAGTATAAACTGGCGGCAAACGACAGCGAGAATCACCTGCATGGCGGTATCAAGGGTTTTGACAAAGTCGTATGGAGACTTGAAGACTTAGATGACAAGGGTGCCGGAACAATGGTCAAGTTGAGCTATATCAGCGAGGACGGCGAAGAAGGCTATCCGGGCAATTTGGCATGCAGCGTTACATATACGCTGACCGAAGACGATAAACTTCAGATCAGCTACGAAGCCGAGACGGATAAGAAAACCGTTGTAAATCTGACGAACCACAGCTACTTCAATCTTGCCGGGCAGGGGACCGGTAATATTCTTGGCCATGAGCTTATGCTCAACGCCGATAAGTACACCGTGGTCGATGAAGGCCTGATACCGACCGGGGAGAACAGGAGCGTCAAGGGTACTCCGATGGATTTTACCACGCCGATGGCCATTGGCTCCCGGATCGGGCAGGTTGAGGGCGGATACGACCATAATTACGTGCTTAATAGCGGCGGCGGCACGCTGGCCCTGGCCGCTAAGGCGTACGAGCCGACGAGCGGACGGGTTATGGAGATTCATACCGATCAGCCGGGTGTTCAGTTCTATACCGGCAATTTCCTGGATGGTTCCGTAACGGGTAAAGCGGGCAAAGTATATCAGAAGAACTACGGATTCTGCCTGGAGACACAGCACTTCCCGGATTCGCCGAATAAGCCCGACTTCCCGACCGTAGTACTCCAACCGGGACAGAAGTACGCCACGGTTACGGTAATTAAATTCTCTACGAAATAGCTGAGAAGCTTCTGGTTGAAACCAGCTCAAAAATACTGCATGAACTCAGGCTATGTAGATACAGCCGGACCGCTTGATCTCGGGTATTTGATCCAGCTTCTCTTTGATGTCTTCTTTTTCAACCGCGAAGCTGGGAGCGATTTCGAGCAGGCAATCGAGCGAGCCATCCGGTTTTCTGGGGATTGTGACACCAGCCGATTCGAGCCAGCCGGCGGCACGGGCGATCATCATTTGCCTTGTGGTTTCGACGCTGTCAACGCCAGTGGCATTTTTGGTGGGGGCAAATTCTTCGCTCCGAATCGTCTGTAATATAACCGACTTCGAGGCCAGCGGCAGAGCATCAAAAACGAAGCTCTCCAGTTTTATGCCGTCGGATTCGACGGCATTTCTCTCTTCGTCAATGTGTGGGATTATTTTTACCGCTTTGTGCAGCGGTAAAGAGAAATCGTCGGCGTTCAAATTTTCCACGAAGGTGCGGTTGATGATATGGATGGCGATACTGCCGAGCTCAAAGACCAACGAGCCGTCGGTATTTCTTTTCTCGGCCAACTCATCGGGCAGATCGCTGTATTCGATGACGGTTACCCTGCCGTCAACCAGACAGAAGTTGCCGACCTTTTCTTTCGGGTCGGATTTTATCAATGTCTTCGATGACATCTCGGCCTTATCGAGGACGTGCAAACCGATAAAAAGCGGATCGAAGATATTTATCAGGGGATTATCGACCTGCCAGTAACTCAGAAAGTCCACGCCGCGTCTTTTCATATCATCCAGGGCGCCGCTTTGGTAAAGGGCCCTGAAACTTCCGCCGTGGCCGTCGGGTGAGCAGGCAATGTTCGCTTTGTCGGCCAGCAGGATTTTGCCGTCGGGACTGAAATTGGGCAATGTACCCTGCTGAAAGATAAAGACATTTTTCTCACCCAGGCCGTAATAATTATTCGAGCGAAAAATCTCTTTGGTTTGGTCGTAGTTCAAAGGACTGGTCATAACATACCAGGGGCAGTCGGCTTGATATTTTTGCGAGGCGGCGGCGATGGAATCGGCAAAGATTCGAAAAAGCGTTTTGTTCTTTATGGGACTAATAGGAAAATTTCCCTTTGGCCCGTCAAATCCGAGGCGTGTTCCCTGGCCGCCCGCGACGACAAACGCGGCTACTTTGCCGGCTGATATCAACTCTTTGCCCAGTTTGACTGCTTCGGCATACTTGCGCTGCTGCTCCGGGCCGACCGGGTTTGAATTATAGGACAATGCAGCGACAAAATCGCCGCTGATTGCATCGGAAACGGGATTTTTGATGAATTTCTTCACCCAAACGTCTATTTTATCAAGGTCCAGCCGCTGGATTTGAGCGAGTAAATCCTGCCTTTGGCCTTTATCTAACTTCTCCCAGAATCCTAAAAGATGACTCTGTTTATGATTTTTTAGCATTTTTTTTGTGTTTTCGTAACTTTTTTGTATGCTCATATCCACGATTCCGTTCTAAAAACAAGGATTGTAAACGAATAGTAAAAAAGTTTCAAGAACCTCTCATAATTTGACGAAATTCAGTTGACAGCCGAGTTACCTTGTGCTAAAATTTTATTATAGATGCAGGTAGGTTTGAAATGCTCTTTATAATAAATCTGAAGCTGTCATCATAATCTTGGTCCCAATTTCATATCAAGAACCCACCTGCCGAGAGAAATTTTTGCTTGCAGTTTGTATGTATGTTTTTGAGTTGGCTATTAGCAAGTAATACACAACTAAATAACTGAATGCACGAATTTAATTGGTAAAAACCGGTTTTACAAATTTAGACCGACCGTTATAGGAAATTATTGTCAAATTAATGGGATTCGCCGGAGAAAAAATGGGTGTTTGGTGTCTCATGTGTATGCGACAGTAGGCATTTATCTATTAAAATATAAACCGAAGCGTGATTTTAAACGGTCGGGCTAGCGAATCTCGAAAAGAAAAAGGAGAACAAGATGAAGAAAAAAGGTTTTACATTAGTTGAGCTGCTGGTCGTAATTGCGATCATAGCACTGCTCATGGGCATTCTGATGCCCGCGCTGGCCAGGGTAAGGCAGATTGCCTTCCGAATGGTCTGCGGAACAAATCTGTCAGGTCTCGGCAAGGCCATGCTGATCTATGCCAACGATTACGAGGATGAGTTGCCTCGTGCCGGCGGCAGAAACAGTACGTGGGCTATGAGTATACCTGCATGGG
>CAYTNN010000212.1:0-7970 GCA_964439135.1 uncultured Pirellulales bacterium | reverse complement strand
TTGCCCGCCCTGGGATCGAAGACAACCAGCGGCACGCGGATCGATTCTTCGTGCGGGAACCATTTGCCCGCCAGGCCGTACTCGCCGAGATAAAAACCGTTGTCGCCGATCAGCATTAAAACTGTGTTGTCATCAAAATCGAGCTGCTTTAACTGTTCCCGAATCTTGCCGATGACGACATCGACGCCGAAGATCAGGCGGTAGTAGCTCTTAACGGATTCCTGAAACTTTTCCGGCGTGGAAAAACGCATGTCCCACCGCCTGCGGGCCTCGGAGGTTCGCAGAAATTCCGGCAGGGCTTCGAAATAATGCCGGTCTGCCTTTTCAGGAACCGGAATAATCGTATCCTTATACAAATCTTTATAAGCGCGGTCGTAAATGAACTGTCGCGGGTCGCTGTCCTGAACGTGAGGTGCTTTGAAACTTATAGACAGGCAGAAGGGCTTGTCCTTAGAGCAGCCTTGCATAAACTCGATCGCCTGCTCGCCCATGATCTGCGTGAGGTGTTTATATTTGCCGTCCTTGTCCTTGTTTTCGTACCGGCCCTGGCCGGGAAAGCCTTTCCAGTAATCGTACTGATCGACCGGCAGGTCCTTTTGTGTTCCTACGCCGTACTTTCCGATAAAGCCGATTCGATAACCGGCCCCGCGAAGCAGCATGGGATATGTCTGTGCCAGTGCCTCCGGCGAAAAATGTGTAGCGAAGTCTGTGATGCCGTGCCGGCTTGTCCACTGGCCGGAGAAGATGCTCGCCCGGCTGGATGCACAGATCGAGGTGGTGACAAAGGCGTTCGTGAACCGCACACCGCCCTTTGCCGTCGCATCCATATTCGGCGTTTGAATAATCGGGTTGCCCGTACAGCCCATCGTGTCGGCTCGCTGGTCGTCGGTCAGCAGGAAAATGATATTCGGCGGCTTCTTCGCAGCAGTACCGCCTCCGGCAAAACCACCCTCACAACCAGTCAAAGACAATCCCGCCGCAACGGAACCACCGGCCGCCAGCCTGAGAAAGTCGCGTCGATTCAGATTCTTCATTTCGACCTCCCTGTTGTTTTTATGTATAGAGTATTGACATCGATACTTCTTTTAAGTTTACTATAGATATAAATGTAAAGAGCCGAGATATCAAGGAAGAAAGCCGTGAAAGCTCGGTGAAGTGTGAAAGGCACGGATATGAATGAACACACAAAGCCCGTGCGGACCGTGGACAAGACAGCACGCGGTAAATGGAAAGATTCGCATGTGGTTTTCCTCGTTCTGCCCGTTTTGTGCATTTTTTTTGTTTCTTTTTGGGGCTTCACGGGCTACCTATGTGGGAGATTGAGTCGTCACATGCCCATTACTGTCTGCATGCTCTATCCATTAGCATTTATCTTGATGATCTTTTTTTTCTTCGCAAGCATTGTGCGATTGATTTACGCATGGAGAAAATGCAAGTGGGCAAGGAGAACATTAATCATCACCGAAATCTGTCTTCCGATAGTATTCGTGATCTTGTTAATAATGCCAATGTGTCTTCGAGTCGAATCACAATTATGGCCTGATGCAGCAGCTTTTACATACGGCCTTAGAGACCGAGTCAGAAGCCAGTCTGATATACAGGCCATACGGGATTGGCTGAAGACTCTTGACAAAAAGGATTATATCCCAAGGCGTGACTATCTATCTGCGGATGAGCTGCCGGAGGCTCTGAAAGCGATGTGTTTTGGTGTCGTATCGCTCTCCGAGGACAAGAACGGCAATCCTGAGGTCTATATATTTGCAGGTGGGGGTTTTCACCATTGGGGAGCAACAATCGGACTGGAGGACATGGTGATTTCAGAATCCGACCTTGAGTCCCGATACGAATGCTGGTTGCTAGTCGAACCAGGAGTCTATGTAGGCGAATGGTGAGTGTCATTCAAGACTCAATACGCAATCCATATGCGATAGCGATTTGAATTCCTGCTTTCGCAGGAATGACAGAGAGACAGAAGAAAACGGTCCGCGAAAGCTCTCTCAACTATCATCGTTGTTCTTGAGCAAATCCGCGCGCAATTTCTCGATTCACCCAGGAACCTCTCGATCCTGGCGTTCGGTTATTAATTCGCATTCGGCGACGCGGAATTACTGCCTACCGGAGACGGAATTTTGATTCGATTCAACTTTCCTGTTTTTCTCCGGGATATTTTGTATCGTTCTTCCGGGAGATCCGTTTGTCGAGTCCTTGTCGGTCGGCGACTGAGCACTCAATCGCTCCTCGGCGGCGTGCAGGATTTCTCCCAACATCTGCGAATAGGACAATCCGGCGATTTTTGACATTTTTGCCAGGTGCCCGTCCCAGCACCAGCCGGGATTCGGATTGACCTCAAGAATCTTCGGATTGCCTTCGGAGTCGATTCGCCAGTCGAACCGGCTGTAGTCTCTGCATTCGAGCCTCTCGAAGAGCTTCAGGCAGCACTCGACTACGAACTTCTCGACATCGTCCGGCAGATTAGCCGGGATCGACTTGATTTGCCAGTAGGGCGAATCGGGCATCCACTTGGCTTCGTAGCCGCAAAGTCTTGGCAGTTCGGGCGGCAAGGCTGAATAGTCTTCCTGAATTATGGGCAGAACCGTATACGATTCGGGTGGGTTGCCGATGATACCGACGGTGAAGTCTTCGCCGGTTAGAAATTCTTCGACCAGAACCGGCTTTTCGTATCCGAACTTCTCTCTGATTTCGGAGATCGCGTTTACAAGCTGCTCGATGGAGTATGCGACGCTTCGCTGAGTTATGCCGAAGCTCGAATCGCCGAAGTTGGGCTTGACGATAACAGGAAATCCGATCGGCAGGTCGAACGTGCTGTCCTCGGGTTTGATGAAGAAAGCTTCCGGCACGGGGATATCCATTTCCTTGGCGATTCCGCGAACGAGCGACTTGTCGTAGCAGAAGGCCAGGCACTGGGGGCCGCCGCCGGTATAGGGGATGTTGAGTATTTCCAGCATAGATGGGACGTGCAGCTCCTTGCGGGGGTCGTTGTTGTAGCCCTCGTCGCAAAGGTTCAGGACGAAATCCGTTTTGGAGCCAAACTTGACCAGATCGTTAAAGAGCGTATCGTGATTGTTCAGATACGAGTACCGATAGCCATCCAGCTCTCGCAGCGCATCCTTGAGCTGGTCGATAGTATAAAAGTCGTCATCGTCGAAGACGCACAACGGCTTTAAGACGTCCGGCTTGCGGGGATCGCCGAACAGGACTGTCACGTTCTTGGATTCCTTTCTGCGCTTTCTCGGCATCCAGTCTTTCCGCACAACGCTGGTAACGATGATTCGTCGTTCCATCATTCCCAGGTCCTGATTGCGAGCAGAGCCGCCGGAGATCTGCCCGTGGACGGTGACATCGGCAAAACCGGCCTTTTCGAGCAGCTCGGAGATGCTCTTTTTTGAATACAGCCGTTCTGCGTAAAACTGGTCGGCAACGACGCCCTTTTCCACGTTCGTGACAACTTCCCGCGAAATCAGGCGCTGCTTATCCAGAGACAGAGACCTTTCCCGGCAGACAAAGAACTTCTTGTCTATCCATTCCCATGAGCGGGGCTGGAATTTTCTCCTGAGGTATTCCCCGTCGGTGACATCGATGAGCACTTTTCCCCAGGGCTTGAGCACCCGGAAGACCTCCCTGATGACTCGCATATCGTCCTCGACCGTCTCGAAGTAGCCGAAACTGTTGCCGAGAATCATGACCACGTCGAAAGTGTCGGACGCATAGCGCAGCTTTCGGGCGTCGCCTTCTTTGAATTTTATGCTGAGTCCTTCCTTCTTCGCCTGGGTTTTGCCCCTTTGGATCAGGTAGTGTGACCGGTCGACTCCTTCGACGTTGCTGAATCCCCTTCTGGCCATCTCAAGGGATATGCGACCCTGTCCGCAGCACAGATCCAGAATTTTGTCTGCCGGGGCCAGGTTGAGAATCCCGCAAAAGACATCCACTTCTTTGCTGGTCAGTTGCGGGTCATCGACAACGTCGCCGTCGGTTTTCAAATACGTGGCGTTAAAAATCTGCCGCCACCACTCGGGGTCTACGTGCTCTTCAAGGTCGGGGACCGGCCCCAGAGACCTTGCCGCTTCCGATGTTGCCCTGGGCTTCTGCCCCGGCTTGCCGGGCAGTATTTGCTCCTTTTCTTTCATTTATCAATTCTCCTTTTTTAGATCTCTTTCAATAGATCTGGCCGCCAATTTTTCGTTCGTTCGAGGGCCTGTCGGCGTCGCCACTCGGCGATTTTGGCGTGGTCGCCACTTAAAAGGATGTCGGGGACTTTCATCCCGCGAAAATCTTCCGGCCTTGTATAGTGCGGGTATTCCAAAAGGCCTTCACTGAATGAATCGTCTTTGGCCGAGTCTTCATCGCCGAGCGCCCCTTCCAGCAGTCTGACCACCGCGTCGATGATGACCATCGCAGCCAATTCTCCGCCACTCAGGACATAGTCGCCGATGGAGATTTGCTCGGCGCCCAGGCCCGTGCGGATTCGCTCGTCGAATCCTTCATACTTGCCGGCGATAAAAATCAGGCGTTTTTCGGCGCTCAACTCCAAAGCTTTTGCCTGGTCGAATTTCTGTCCCTGCGGTGTAAGCAGGATGACCCGGCCTTTTTCGTCTGATAGCTTTTGGACGTTTTCGAAGCAGTCGAAAACGGGGCCGGGCATCATTACCATTCCCGGTCCGCCGCCATACGGTTTATCATCGACCTTCCGATAGTTGTCTGTGGAAAAATCCCGTATATCGGTTAGTGCGATTTCGATAAGGCCGATGTCCTGAGCCCTCTTGATAATCGAGTAGCTCAAAGGCGATTCGAACATATCCGGGAAAAGCGTAAGAATATCTATCCTCATCGCTCTTACCTATTAATCAGCTCTAAGCCGATTCCTCTTTGGGTTTATCTTCGGCGGCATCGGCCTCAGGTTCTACCTCGGCTTTCGCTTCCGGCTTGGCTTCAGCTTTCTTTTCTGCTTCCGGTTCGGCCTTTTCAGGCTCAGGCTCGGCCTCGGCCTCAGCTTTTTCTTCTACTGCTTCAGCTTTTTCTTCCACAGCTTCGGCTTTGGCCTCGGTTTTCTCCTCAGCTACTTCGGGTTTGGTTTCTTCTGCCTTGGCTTCTGTCTCGGGTTCGGCTTTTTCAGGCTCAGGTTCAGCTTCGGTTTTCTCTTCTACTGCCCCTGCCTCCGGTTTTTCTTCTGCCTCTACTTTGGCTTTAGCTTCTGCATCTGCCTTGGCCTTGGCTTCGGCGTCTGCTCTGGCTGTGGCGTCGGCGTCCGCTTTGGCTTCTGCATCTGCCTTGGCCTTAGCTTCGGCTTCTACTTTGGCCTTAGCCTCTGCTTCTGCCTTGGTTTTTTCTTCGGTTTTTGCCTTGGCTTTTTCTTCTATCGCTTCAGCTTCTTTTTTAGCGGCTATTCTCTCGGTACTGTTGAACAGCTTGCCCTTGGCCCTGGCGAGGGCCTTGGCTTTTGTCTGACGAGCTTCTTTTTGTTCCGCGTATTTATGTTTGATCCCATGGCGGAGCAGGATTTGCGAGACGGCGTCGCTTGGTATCGCCCCTTTATCCAGCCAAAACTCCACCCGCTCGCGTTTTAAGACAACCTGCTTTGCAGGGTCCTTTTCAATCGGGTCATAATGGCCCAGCTTTTCAAGTATTCTGCCGTCACGAGGCGTGCGGGATTCGACTGCATTGATTCTAAAGAACGGCCGATGCCGCCTGCCCAACCTTGTCATTCTCAATTTTACTGACATAATTTTTTCCTTTCTTTAATATATAATCAATTTCCGTGACTTACCCAGTGCGAGTCACGAAACACGTTTACAATGTAAAGCGTAACCATTCAGGAAGATCGCCAGGTTGGCCGGGTCGACCTGGGCGTCGGCGGCAAGTTTTTCGGTCTGCTCGTCGTTCAGCGTATCAGCATTCTCTTTTTCCGTCGGGGTCATGATCGCCACCGCCTTTTTTAACTGCTCCAGTTCTTCTAAGCTCGGCGAGACTAACATGGCCAGCTCGCTGGCGCCCTGTAAATCATCGAACTGGTCCCTTATCATCTTACCGTAATCGCTGCCGGAGAACCGGGCGACTTTTTCAAGATACTGTTCGATCGAAATTTTGTTCATAATTGTTATTCTACTGTTCCCAGGAAAATTCGAGGGATAAATAATTACAACTTTTTCAATAATCCACAAATAAAATTTGGGTATTTAACGCTTAATTCCCGCCTGGGCGGGGATGACATTAAACATTATCGTCTTTTCTTTATTTTACCTCTCCGCTTTATGACTCTTTTTCGTTTCGAGCGCTGTTTGATTTTTTTGCCGCTGGACATCATCTGGCTCAACGATCCCATATTGAATCCGCCCGAGAGCAGGCTCTTGAGCCCGCCGAAGCTTCCGCCGCTGATCGCTTTGAGCATATCCCTGCTGCGTTTAAATGTCTTGACCAGGCCGGAAACATCCTGGACCTGAACGCCCGCTCCGGCGGCAATCCGCCTTCGTCTCGACGATTCAATGAGGTCCGGATCGCGTCGCTCCTTTAGCGTCATCGAATGCACCATCGCTTCCATATGCGTCAATTCAGCGCCATCGAGGTCCATGTCTTTGAGCTGGCCTCCCATTCCCGGCATCATTTTGAGCATATCTTTCATGCCGCCCATTTTCTTGACGGTCTGCATTTGCTTGAGGAAATCGTCGAAGCCGAAACTGCCCTTGGCCATTTTCTTCTGCATCTTCTGGGCTTCTTCAACCTCGAAGTGCTCCTGGGCCTTCTCGACGAGCGTTATGACGTCGCCCATCCCCAGGATTCGGCTTGCCATCCGGTCGGGGTGAAATTCTTCGAGCTTATCGAGTTTTTCGCCGATACCGATGAACTTGATGGGCTTTCCGGTAACGGCTTTGACGCTGAGGGCCGCTCCGCCGCGTGCGTCGCCGTCCAGCTTGGTCAAAATGACGCCGTCCAGTTCAAGCCGTTCGTTAAACTCTTTGGCCGAATTGACGGCGTCCTGGCCGGTCATCGCATCGCAGACCAGGTAAATCTGCTGCGGTGTAACCGCTTTCGCGACGTTGGCTACCTCATCCATCATCTCATGGTCGATGTGCAGCCGGCCCGCGGTATCGAGGACGACCACGTCGTGACCGTTCTGCCTGGCATATTTGAGGCCGTTCTTCGCGACCTTTACGGCGTTCTTGCTCTCTTCGCTGTAAACATCGATGCCTATCTGCTCGCCTAAAACTTTCAACTGCTCGATAGCAGCCGGTCTTTGCAAATCGTCGGCAACCAAAAGCGGCTTCTTGCCGTTGGCGAGGATGTACTTGGCGAGTTTAGCGGCGGTTGTGGTTTTACCGCCACCCTGCAGACCGGCCAACATGATTACGGTAGGCCCGGGCGAAATATAATAAATCCGGCTATCTACCGGCCCCATCAACTTGGTCAGCTCGTCGCTGACGATTTTGACCATTACCTGGCCCGGATGAAGACTCTTTATCACCTCGGCACCAAGGGCTGCCTGCGTAACGTCCTTGCAGAATGTCTTAACAACATTGTAGCTGACGTCCGCCTCCAGGAGGGCCTTGCGGACCTCTCGCATGGCGTCTGAGATGTTCGCCTCGGTAATTCTCCCCCGGCCGGAAAGCGACCGGAAGACCGAGTTAAATTTTTCCGTCAATGACTCAAACATCACTAAAAATCCCTATTCTCGGCCCCAAATGCCCCATTATCGAGCATCGGACCCCAATAATTTAGACGAACCAGATAGTATAAAAACCCGGAGCAAACTTTGCAAGGGTAAAATCTATCAGATGTATTTTGGCGAGGCACAAAGGCCTATAGGTTATAAAGTGAAGAAATCATAGCATTAAAAATAGGCGAAATGCCGGAAATACAGTAGCGGTTGAGATCGATTTTTGGCATTACCACCAATGATATGGTTCCGAGAAGCGGACGACCATATCACTAAATGGGCGCCATTCGAGATGACCGTCGAC
>CAYTNN010000211.1:0-7999 GCA_964439135.1 uncultured Pirellulales bacterium | reverse complement strand
GAGATCGGCTGGCATTAAGATGGTATGGCCGTTGGCGTCAAATATGCCGGCAAAAGCATTGCCGGAGCCTGGATCAGTTTAATTGGGAGAAAATATTTCAGATTATTGCATTTAGCTGTTAGGCATGGTATACTAATAGGGTAAAGTATAATTGTATAGCTGAACGGGCTTAAAGAGCGAATATCCGCTTTTTTTACAAAAGGAGGATAGCATGACAGCACGCAAATCAAGTGGATTCACATTAATTGAGCTTTTGGTGGTGATCGCTATTATCGCTATCCTGATGGCGATTTTGATGCCGGCCTTGAATCGCGTCAGGGAGCAGGGCAAGCGTGCGGTTTGCCTCGGCAATCTCAAGCAGTTGGCCTTAGCATGGATTATGTACGCCGACGAGAACGATGACAAGATCGTCAGCGGTAACGGCGGTATTGAACGACTCTACAACGGAAAAACCGAAATTCCCTGGGTAGGCCAGTGCTGGGCGTCCGATTACCAGTCCGGCGGACAGATGCCGGAGATCGAGCAAATAAAACAGATCAAAAGCCCCTACGGAGCTCTCTGGCCGTATGCAAAGGACGTAAAACTCTATAGTTGCCCCACCGGCGCCAGGGGAGAGATGCTGACATATGCTGCAATGGATTCCATGAACGGCTGTGGCGACGGAACCAAAGAAAAGGGATTTTGGATTAAAAAAAGAATGGAGATTCGTGGCCCGGACAGAAGAGCCGTCTTCATTGACGAGGGCTGGGTGACGCCGGACAGTTTCGCTGTTAATTACACAATAGAGCAATGGTGGGACGACCCTCCCGTACGGCACGGCGACGGCACGAGCATCGCTTTCGCTGACGGACACAGCGGCCACAAAAAATGGAAAGGTATCGACACAATACACCGCGGCAGAAGTCTCGAACGAGGCCATCTCGGCGCAGGCTGGGTCCCAGACAGTTACGACGGCTATCAGGATTTGTACTGGATGCAGAAAGCAACATGGGGAAAATTAGGTTATTCTCCAAGCCATCCGTAGGCCTGTTTTTTGTGCCGAGCGATTTTTATTCGGCTAAGCCCGGCTATTCCGAAGATTGTTGCATTCGGCTGCCGAGTATGGTATATTGAAAGAGTAAAACTTAACGATATCGCCGGGCAAGACGTAACGGGAAATTCCCGTTTTATTTGCAGTAGGAGGATAAAACGTTATGCACAAATCACGAGGATTCACATTAATCGAACTGTTGGTAGTCATCGCTATTATTGCAATTCTCATGGCGATCCTGATGCCGGCATTGAATCGCGTCAGAGAACAGGGTAAGCGCATGGTCTGCCTTGGCAATCTCAAGCAAATGGGACTTGCATGGATTATGTATGCCGATGAAAACGACGGGAAGCTCGTTAACGGCGCCATAGGCTTCAGTGATAGCCAGCAGGCATGGGGCGACCACAGAAATGAGCTGGCGTGGATCGACGCGTTTAGTCTCGATGATTTGGACATTCAGATACAAGGGATCAAAGACGGCGCCTTGTGGCCTTATCTCAAGGATCTCGATATTTACAAATGTCCGACTGGGAAGCGCCTCCCGAATGGCCTGCCACAGGCTCTGACATACTCAATCATGTTCTCCATGAACGCTGTTAACCACCCCTGGACTCAGGGAGTAAAAGGCGCGCACGTAAAGAATTTGAGTGAAATCACCAATCCGTCGCCTGCCCTCAGACTCGTGTTTATCGATGAAGGCTATATGACCACGGATGCCTATGCAGTCTATTATCGGGAAGAGCATTGGTTCGACAGCCCCCCGGTTCGGCACGGGGACGGAACGACCATCTCATTTGCAGATGGACATGGCGACCACTGGAAGTGGAAGGGTACCGATACGATACAGCATGCCAGAGATGAGGAAAACACGGGGCCTCAGGTCGGCTGGGCTCCTTCGTCACCCGAAGGCTACCAGGACCTGTACAAAATGCAAAAGGGCTGCTGGGGTAGATTAGGCTATACACCGACGCATTAAAAGCTCGTAGTGTGTAGTGCTTATTGTGTATTGCGTTGAACCATGCCCATCTTCCAACGCCACATCAGGGCAGGTGTGAGCTTTGTGCGTATCCGAAAAATTCTCGTCAACAGCAAAAAGATAGACCTGACCAATCCTGTTCGGCCCCCATTATCCTTAAAAAATACGCAGGAAACGGCAGAGCCGGTAGATTACAATTGATTTAGAACACCCTGTAGGCAATGTATACAAACGCAATCACAGAAAAAGCGATAGTGTTAAGACGGAAGTAATTCACTCGTTCCATTATTCTTCACCCCCTTTTGAATATAATGATGTACGTATTATATATTTTCCAGCAATTAAAGTCAAGTAAATTCTCCGCTAAATGGATTTAAAGAGGCACAAATCCCGTTTTTCGCTGTGTAAATTGAGGTTTGCGAATTAGCCGGAGCGTTTCTTTGCGGCTTTTTCTACTGCCCATTGTCCCTGATAAAATCTCACGGGCACGGCAGCTATTTGCTCCTCAACTCTCGCCGCAGGGCCTCAAGCTGCTCTACGGCTTCCTGCGGCAGGGGTTTGGCTCCTCCCCAGATCCTGGCCACCGTGAGCGCCCGAGCGTGCATTTCCAGGGATTCCATACAGAAATGGGCCTGCTTCAGCGTCGAGCCCAGAGTAAGAGCGCCGTGATTGCCCAACAGATATGCGTCGTGCTTTTGGACACACTCAGCGAGACGTCCAGCCAATTCGGCCGGCGTCGCGTAGTCGATCCACGCCACTTCGCCGATATAGACGAAGGCCTCCGGGTGGCTTGGCGGACCGAAACGCCCTCCGGCCAGGGCGAGACCTGTCGTGAACGGGGGATGTCCGTGGATGATGCCGTGCACGTCCGGCCGCTTACGATAGATGAACGTGTGCGTCGGCGTTTCGCACGACGGCTCCAGATCGCCAGCCAACTTATTGCCGTCCAGGTCCACCTTCACGAACCATTCCGGCGTCGCATCCGCCAGGGCGCAGCCGGTCGGAGAGATCAACACCTCGCCAGACTCCAGACGCACGCTAACGTTGCCGCCGTTGGCCGGAACAATGTCCTTGTCATAAAGCCGCTGGCAGATGACCACCATTTCCCGGCGAACAACCTTTTCGTCAACAATCACAAGCAGCCTCCTTCACGGCCCGATTCCCCGGATTCATATACTAAACTACACCATCATTCTCTATGCCTATGGCTCTTGCCATAAGGCCAACATGGCACGGCCATAATATCAAATCACAGTTCATTTGTCATGCACTACCTGGGAAATCCGGGTTTGAGTATTAGCCACAGAGCACACCGAGAACTCAGAGAAAGAGTTAATTATCATTTTCTTGAACCGTGAATTTCGCGGATAAATACGTTTTTTTATTCACCACGAAGGGCACTGAGAATCACGAAGAAAAATAATATAAAATAATAATATCTTTTTAAGACCTTCGTGCACCTTCGCGATCTTCATGGTAGAAAAAAAT
Organism: uncultured Pirellulales bacterium; assembly: GCA_964439135.1. GTDB lineage: Bacteria > Planctomycetota > Phycisphaerae > Sedimentisphaerales > Anaerobacaceae > JAFGPJ01. The sequence continues at coordinate 4,505 of CAYTNN010000211.1, read as the reverse complement.
AAAAAAAATTGCCTTGTTACTTTCTTTCGTGTATCGTTTTTTCAAAGGCGTAATACAACGCTGAACGCAAAGCTTACTCGAATCGCCTTGTAGTCATACCGCACCTTTTCAGCCGTACTAGGGGTTTGCGCATTCAACTCCACTCAGAGTTTGCCCTAAGCTTGTCGAATATGGCAAGTCCTGAGAAATTCGTATTTAGATACGTATTTGTGTTTTTGAATTGGTTATTTTTGGAATTTCTTATGCTCTTATGCCTTATATTTCTTTGATGGAAGACTTTCGAGAGTGAGATTTTTAATAATACAGTGTTAATTAGATTGTAATAGGTGGCTGTTTCTTAGTATTCTTTTTAGGGGATTCTTGAATGTATACAATTACTATAACCTTATTACTTATCATTGGACTTGTAATTTGGATCTGGCGATCTGATCATCAAAAAGGCAAAGACACTTTCATACAAGCTTTGCTTTCAGTTCTATCAGTGTTTTTAGGTATTTTTCTTGCTCTATTTGTAAACTCTCATCATGAACGGTGCCAAACGATTAAAAACCTTGTCCAAGTTATTACTGTTGCCAAATCTGAAACTGTAGCAAATCTTGATTTTATTGAAGATAATACTAATGAAATGGATGAACAACGTTTGATTCTTGAATCACCCACTAATGCATTGGAGGTCCTTCTTGATATGCCAACCTTTCTTGAAGAAGGATCGAAAGAAATCGTTTCTGAATTATTGAGATTTAATACACTGCTAAAATGGCAAATAACATATATAGAAGATGGTTTAACGATTATGGGTAGTTCGTCACAAAGCAAAATTGCAACTCCACGTAGACACCTTGTTGTTAAAAACATGAAGCGTGTTGTCTCATTATTAAATGATCAATTGAGTCTCATGAAATGATTTACACTTATATTCCTAAGCGAGTTAACATACAGAATTTATATAGGGTCGAACAGGATTGGGGCCGTCCCCATTATTACCCATGATTACCCTCGACAGTTCTAATGGGGCCCGGCTGTTGATCCATCCGTGAATTTGACTGCGAGGATGCTGACCTTGGTTAATTAAGTCGTTACGGCACAATACTATCAAACTGACTCTTGGCGTCTCGTGCAGCATCGCGTGCTATTTCTGGAAGGGCCGGGTGAATGAAAATCATGTCCAACAGATCGTCGAGCGTACCTTCCGTCTTCATCATTGCGATGAAAAGGTGGACCATATCAGAGGCTTCATCACCGATGATATGCGCACCCAGAATCCTGCGTGTGGGACGCTCCACCAATACCTTTACGAATCCGTACTCGTATCCTCTCGCAAGTCCAGCGTTGCTATCTGCATAAGATGCCTTTCCCACAACATAGTCCTTGTGTTGTTCAACGGCCTGCTGTTCTGTCATACCAACCCCAGCGATTTCCGGTACACTGAACACGGCATGCGGCACAGGTCCATATTCAATCGGTTTGTCTGCCCCACCCTGAAGGACCGTTCGTACGAGATAGTCTGCTTCATAGTTCACCGTGTGGCGATAGAGATAGTTACCTACACAATCACCCAATGCGTAAATGTCATCGACATCTGTTCGCAGGTAATTGTCAACTCGGATAAAGCCATTCTCATTGGTCTCTATACCTGTATTTTGTAGTCCGAGATTATCAGTGCAGGGTACAACACCGGTTGCCACCAGCAGGGCATCACCTGTGAAGACTCTCTGCCGGTCCGATGTGTCTTTGCATGTGACAGAGAATGAATCGGCATTATAATCAATCCTTATAGGAACGAAACCTGTGTGCACCGAGTGGATTCTGCCGAACACTTGAGAGAATGTTTCAGCAACTTCCCTATCCTCTTGTCGCAGGAAATCGCTCCGCACGATAAACTCGACATTTGTCCCGGCTGCAGCAAAGGCGCCGCCGAGTTCTACGGCAATGTACCCAGCTCCAATCACGAGCAGGCTATCAGGCAAATCTGTATGCCTCAAAGCTTCGCGGCTCGTCATGAATGGAGTGCCCGCAAATCCTGGAACATCGGGTATCTGGGGGCGTGACCCCGTGACGATGAACACCTTATCTGCCGCAAGTTCATCCTCTCCTGCTTGAATAATCCGGTCGGAAATGAATTCAGCATGAACAGGATAGAAATCCAGATTCGGGGTGTGCTCGATCTTTGACCGCTGGTCTGCCGACATGCTATCTACGGTCTCATTTATACGTTTTATAAGAGCCGCAAACTCGACTCTTATGCTCGAATCTGATGTTACGTTAATTCGATGTGCCTCCCGGACCAATCCAGGCAGTTCAGTTGGATAGATCAACATTTTGGAAGGTATGCACCCACGGTTCAGACAGGTCCCCCCGATTGTTTCTTGTTCGATAAATGCTGTCTTGAGTCCCACGGCTGCAGCAGTCAATGCGATCCTCTTTCCTCCGCCGCTGCCGATAACAATAATATCGTAGTGTTTCATGCAGTTAACCGCCTAAAGCAACAATTCGTCTTGTTCAATCACTTCGAGGAGAGCCATGCTCAGAGACTATGTCTGCTCCAATTCTTCAAGAGGATACCAAATTACACATTCTCTGACCACCTCGTTCACAATATTTGACTACAAACCAGTCAACCATGGCTATCAGGTGTGCTGCCATATATGCCATGGGCGCAAAGGCTGAAGAGGGTATTTTTGAGCAGTATCTTTTGCTCCTCGCCATCCACATGCTTCGATATATGGCAGGAGACGCTAATGAGGTGCGAAAACTTGAACATGCCGAGTCTCGGAGAGTAGCCCTAAGAGGTGTTTTATGGCCGTAGAATGGAGGATCTGCCCTCGATGGGTATTCGTAAGGTCATATTTATTAAGATCGTGCTTTATAGCTACTTCTATGGTGTACTGAAGCTGCTTCAAATTGTAGAAATTTAGATGGAATTATGTTATAATGGCACATGAAGCATAAAGGAGTGCTTTAGAAAAAGTGCGAAAGCGCGCAGAGACATCGTTTATGGAGTTACAACTGAAAACCATAAGATTGGATAGAAAGAGAAAAATCCTATGAGCATTGATAATAGTACGACACTTACGCGGCGTCGGTTTCTGGCACGGGGGTTAATGACGGCAAGTGCGGTGGCGCTGCCGTATTATGTTCCGGCCTCGGCGCTTGGGCGTGGCGGAACTGTTTCGCCCAGCGAACGCATCGTGATGGGCGGAATAGGTATGGGCGGTCGCGGTTCTTCAGATTTGGGTTGGATGTTGAACGAGCCGGATGTGCAGTGGGTCGCCGTCTGTGATGTCCTGAAAAGCCGGCGTCAAGCGGCCAAGAACATGGTGGACAGTAAATATGGCAATAAGGATTGTGCCGTGTATGGTGATATGCGACAGTTCCTGGCCGAGCGGACGGATGTGGATGCCGTGTTGATTGCCACCGGCGACCGTTGGCACGCGCTGGCTTCGATCATGGCCATGCGGGCCGGCAAGGATGTCTATTGTGAGAAGCCGGCCTGCCTCACGATGGCGCAGGGGCAGATGGTCGTGGATACCGCGCGTCGGTATGGTCGGATCTATCAAACCGGCGCCCAGCGGCTCAGCGAGGGGAATCACGTGTTTGCCATAGAAATGGCTCGATCCGGCCGGTTGGGCCAGATTCATACTGCTTACGCCGACATTCGTTGGCGCGATGGGTTGCGCCACGACTGGTTGCCCGCGGAACCGGAACCACCCAGGGATGAAGTGGACTGGGATATCTGGCTCGGTGCATGTCCCTGGCGCCCTTACAACGGCGGTTATGTGAATGGACAAGGGTGGTATCACTTTTATGATTTTGCGACCGATGTCGCGATGTGGGGTGCGCACTCGGTGACCCAGGCCCTGGCCGGTCTCGATATGTCGGACGTTGTCTCCATCGAGTTCGAGTATGCCGGTCCGGATAAGACAATGGTGACACGCTTGTCCAACGGGGTGAAGCTGGTTCTGTTCCGAGTCAGCGGCTCAGTATGGGAACCGTGCGAGTACTGGCATGGCGCTTGTGGTGAGCGGTTCGATGGTCCCGAAGGATGGGTCGCGGCCGCCGATGGTTATGGGAGCCCCGATGTCTCATCGCCGTCGCTGTTGCGCGAATACAAGAAAGTGCTGGCCGAATACACGGGCCGGACACAACGGCCAATGAACCACGCACGGGATTTCTTCGACTGTATCCGGTCACGCCGACTCACGGTGGCGAATCCTGAAGTCATGGTTCGGTCAATGAACATCTGTCTGGCTGTAGACATCTGTGAGCGCTTGAAGCGGAGCCTGACGTTCGATCTGCGCAAGGCGGAGTTTCTCAACGATCCCGAAGCCAACCGGATGCGGTCCCGCGCGATGCGTACTCCCTATGCGATCTAAGGGCTCGCTCAAAAAGAAGTTCACTGTTTTGACGCTCAGATTTGGGTCAAATTGAAGTTGATGAAATGGTTAGAAGGCGCAGGAGTATTGAAATACTTTAAGGTTTTTGCCCATTTTTTCGGCTTCAAGATG
>CAYTNN010000210.1:5603-8006 GCA_964439135.1 uncultured Pirellulales bacterium | reverse complement strand
GATATCTATGCCGGCCAGAATGTCAATATAGAAAGTCCGCTGATACTTCTCGGCGGCGAATGGGTCTGGGATGAAACAGCCAGCGGATGGAGAAAAGTTTACCAAGAACCGGGATGGGTCTTTTTTGAAGGCGGTGCGTGGGTATGGCAGGGTAATCAGTACATAACAGCCGAGAATGGCATACTCACCGCGGAAAGCTGGATAGGTAAGTATACCCCGGGCGAGCTGCACATGTACGCCGGCTGGGATAGTTCCGACGGCCATCCGGCCATAGACCTTCAGTATCCGGGTAGTATTGAGTATGGTGACCCCACAGTGTTGACTGCGGGTAACTTGTATATGCAAAGCGTTGGCGACATTCAAATCGCCGGAGATATAACTTCCCGCGGTTGGTGGCGTAGTGAAGGAGAAGTACATGAGGCGTACCCATGGGCTCAATTGCTTTTTGAGAGTGACTACGAATGGGGCGATCCTGTGATGTGGCCGTGGGCCGAGGGCGGAGTATCGATTATCTCCGAGCAGGGCAAGATATATACGAGACCTCAAATAAGAGGGCTTGATATTCCTACGGCGAACGGCGATGGATATGATTCGGATATTGAGGACTATGAGCTCAATGTTACCATTGAGGGCTTCTCCGATGATATTACTTATAGGGCGGATGATCCTCAGTTCGCTGAATCGTGGTACGGGGATTTAATTTACGGGTGCGGGCCTTTTGTTATTTGGAATGCCCCGCTCAACGAGGCCGCCGGTGTTGACCTTCCTTACGGGCCGGGTAAGGCTGCCGTCGTGCTTGTCAGCGCGGAAGACCTTAAGTTTGGTCCGGAGTCCAACACGTGGGCTTATGGAATGTATGGTTTCGCCGAGCGGTACAGTCTTGAAGGTATCGACAATTGGAACGAGTTTGAGGCCTATGAAGATTTTCTGAGGTCACAATTCGAGCCCTTTATAGCTGATCCGTTTGAAGGATTTTATGGTTATCTGGAAGGGCTTGGATATACCGAAGGTGATTTCGAGAGCGAGGAAAGCTTTGGACTCTTTAAGAGCCTTCGCGAGGCCTATATAGCAGAAAATCCTGTTCTTTCGTATATCGACGACCGTCCCGGCGTAGGTTTTCTGAATGTACCGGAGAAAATCGGCGAATTCGATAGGGAACCAGGACTTCCAATAGACGTGGCGGTATATGCTCAGAGTACCGAAGGCGATGTCGTTTTAGCTGAAGAAGCTGATATTGCCGTTGTTTCCGTGCTTCCCGATGATGATGATGGGCCGGAATACGGATTTAATTTGGGAGCAACAGTCGTTCTCGATGCCTATGATACAGTCAGCATTGAAGGTCTTGAAGAGCAGATGTTCGGGTTTGAAGACCTCGACGAGTTCAGAAGTTTCCTGGAAAATCTTGGTTCCTACTATGGGGACAATATAAACTTGGCGGGCTTTCAAAACGCCGGTAATCAGGCTCTTATCAACCTTGGTTATATTAAACATGAATCAGAATTCGAGGATTGGGCTAGGGAAAACTTTGGTATATTCAAAGATTTTGTCACGGACTTCTTCCTCGACTATTTCAAGGACTTTGATTTTGGAGCCTATTTTAGAGAATATGGATTCGGGCTGGAGGGATTCAGGCTGGAGGTCTGCTCACGCAGGACTGGAACTTTAGGTCAGGCTATTGCCGAAGGAACCCTGCCTTTTGCCAATTTGCCCTGGGTGAAGGATTGGTTACCAATTAATGATTACGTGCTTCGCGGCGAAGGCAATCTCGATATTAACAGGGCCTGGGTTCTTGAAAACAATCCGGTATTAAGGCCTGAACCCAAGCCTGTGCTTGGAGCTATGCTGCCATTTATACCGGCGGCACCGGTCCCCGAGAGATTAGCATTTGAAATTTCGGGTTATCCGGCCTTGACGAACTGGGTGGCAAAGGAGCTTGGAATCGACGAAGGAAGAATTCAGATTGGGATAGCAAACACTCTGGCCTCTGCAAGAGACATACAGCCGTACCGTGCGTTTGCAAGGTTAAAGGCGGCCGCTACGGTTTTGCAGGATGTCGACGGCACCCGTGTGGTTGCCCTGGCACAGGTTATCAGCCAGTTCGCTTCGAGCACTGCACCGCCGACAGAGGAGCAGATGGCATCGATCGCTGATGCTATAGCTAATGACATCGAAGGCAACAGCCAATATGCAGCGGCTGGAGAATACCTTGATGCCCTTGCGAAGTATGTCGGCATCTTGACCAATGAAATGGGCTTTTCCATGGACGAGTCGATCCAGTTCGCAACGAATAATTATGTTGAGAAATTGGTTGAGGGCGAGAACTTGGGCGTCGCTGCCTACGTCGCCGCCAGATTGGCCGCTTTAGCGGGCTCATAGGAATTAGTTTAACATTTTAATGTGTGA
>CAYTNN010000210.1:0-5503 GCA_964439135.1 uncultured Pirellulales bacterium | reverse complement strand
ATGGGGCTTGTTATGCCGCTCGGCAGCATTTGATCCATGTCCGGCGTAATACCGATCACGCCGATGTCGCCCAGCTCAGTTGTTTCGGAGCCTCCATCATCAAGAGTGGCGCCAATATTTGTCACGTATCCCGACGGCCATTGTGTCGTATCGCACATCGATATAATTGTGCCGTAAATTTGTGCATTGCCTCGTATGTCGACAATGCCCCCTACGATCGCGCCGGTTAGCACGTTGTTCTCGCTTTGCTCTGGATTGGTATTTCCGAGGTTCACGTTGAAATGTGGCGCGAGAATAGTGGCTTCCTGTATGCTGGATGTATTTTCAAAGGTGGCCGCACCGGTAAAGTAGAGGCAATTATCTACCCATTTGAATATTTCGGGCGTATCGCTTACGATTACGCCATTGTAAGTGCAGTTCTCAAACCGGACGTTATTATAGTATGAGCTGCCGCTCTTGGAGCAATCGATGTATAGAACCTCTTCGAAAGTGCAATTTTTGAATAATGCATTGTAGTTGTTGGGCAATCGTGCGTTGGTAAAAGTCTGGTTCTCGTAAACATGACGGGTAAGCTTTTTGTTCCATGTGTTGTACGGCGTTCCGTCCCTCGGCATACTGTAGCTACCTTCGTCCGAAGAAGCATGAGGGAAGTATTCGACCTCCCTGAGCTCGAACGGACACGAAGGTATAGTTGCCAGACCGGAATCATACCCATCGGTGTCGTAATCATCTATGTCCATACCCGGTATGTCTTCGTATGGTTGTCCGTAATTTATACCTTCATGATAGGCCTTGATTTCGTCATCATCGCTATAATAGCGTTCTTCGTAGTTGCTGCCTAATGGATCGCCATTTGCATCAACAGGATTACCGTTATCATCGAGCGTCTCCATTTGGTAACTCTGCGGTTGAATTTGCTCTTGGGTTAAAACTGTGTTAACGGTGCCGAGCACGGCTGAGTCGCTGGTCATGTTGAAGGGTGATATTTCCGGGCGATCCCAGGAGCTGAAGATATCCCCATGGATCGTCGATTCTCCGGTGAGCCACATTCGGCCCCTGCTGGCGAGGGCATAATTCAGAACTTCATTATCTTTTGTAATAGTCGTATCTAAAGCGACATGCCTTGTAACCTGCCCATCTGCTCCGATACCTTCCAGCTTGATAGTGTGAGTGTCGATTCGGCAAAACTTCACCTGGAAGGAAGCATTTGCAACTCCAAAGCTGGCAGCAGGCGTGGTAATTTGGGTCGCCGTCACGTCGGCGTTTCCTCCTACCCAGGGCTGGGCCTGGACCTGGGCGCAAAGTATGCTCCATGCTATGTTGGCCTGGGCGTCAGTGACCGTGTTATATGCAGTGCTTTGCAGAGGAGTGTTGGCTATGATGAATCTTCCACATTCCAGGCCGGATTGGGCTGCTGATAAAGCTGCATTGATCTTGTGCTGGTTCGAGGCGAGCTGAATGCTCGTGCCTGACAGCGTGGCCATAGAGACAGCCAGAGCGGAAAATACAAGAACGAAAATCATTGCTACGATAAGTACAGCGCCTTTGCGCTTTGGATGAAGTGTTTTTTTTACGGGTGCCATTTTTTCCCCCCCAGGAAAAGCCCCAATTAGAAAGTATCTGGTAACTTCTATGTTCCAACTAAAGTATAAGAAATATTTGCAATTTAGACAAAGATGCTTCCGTACCTTATGAATTATTAAAGAAGTTTTGAATGAACCGGAAAATGTCCTATAAAAAATGGTTGAATGCAGTTAAAGCTTGGTTATTTTGCGCTCTGACGCTCGGCATAATATGAGCTGCGTGCAAACGGGCCGGAGATTACCCATGAGAATCCCAGTTCGACGGCTTTCTGCTTCCAGTAATCAAATTTGGTTGGAGTTACATACTCGACAACATCGAGGGAATCCTTTGAGGGTTTGAGGTATTGGCCGATCGTGATTCTATCGCAGCCGACATTGAGCAAGTCTCTCAAGACCTGCTCGACCTGGGCATCGGTTTCTCCTAAGCCCAGCATGATTGAGGATTTCGTCTGGACCTCATTATATTGCTCCTTCGCCATTTTCAGCAGATTCAGGGACAGTTGATAGTCGCCGCCGGTTCTGGCAACCGGGTATAGCGATGGGACCGTTTCCACGTTGTGGGCGAATACGAACGGCAGCGAGCCTTGTAGAATTTGCAGGGCCCGGGCCTGGCAGTTGCGAAAGTCGGGCGTGAGTATCTCAAATTTTACATCCGGACACTGTTGCCTGACACTGTCGATGCAATCGCGAAAGTGACCGGCACCGCCGTCCGGCAAATCATCGCGGTCGACGCTGGTTATGACCAGATATTTCAATTGCATTTGTTTTACCATCTGGGTCAGGCGCATCGGCTCGGTCTTGTCCGGCGGTTCGGGCCGGCCTGCCGCTACCGAACAAAATTTGCAGTTTCGCGTGCAGATATTGCCCAGGATCAAAACTGTTGCTGTTCCTCTCGACCAACACTCGCCTCGATTGGGACAATTTGCGTTGCTGCATATCGTCTGCAGACCCAGGGAGTCGAGAACTTTCCTGGTATGCTGGAAACTGCCGTCTGTTGGTAAAGGTCTGCGGAGCCAGGGTGGCAGCCTGCGGCTTTTGGACTTCGTGCTTTGTGCGTTGTCTTTCTGCATTCTATTTTTTGTTCGATGAAAAGTGCTCTGTGAGCAGTTCTGCTAACTTTTGCTTTATCTGATTCATTGAGTGGTGTTTGCCGGTTTCCTTCAGCACGGATGTCATTTCGATGTTGTCCAGCCCGCACGGTACGATGAAATCGAAAATGCTCAGGTCGTTTTGGATGTTGATTGCCATGCCGTGATAGGTGATAGATCTCGACACGCGTACGCCGATAGAGGCGATTTTCCTTTCGTCGATCCATAAACCGGGGGCGCCTTTTCGCCTTGTGCTGTGGACGTCTAATTGCTTGAGCAATTCCGTGCCGATTGCTTCCAGCTCTCTGATGTATTCGTTGATTCCAAGGCCTGTTTTCTGCAGGTTCAGGATTGGATAGAAAACCAACTGGCCCGGATTGTGAGCCGTAGTGCCGCCGCCTCTGCGGACATCCAATACGTCGATATGCTTTTGTGCCAGATCCTCCCGGTTGACTAAGAGTTTGTTGGTACTTTGCCGGGCCCCGAGGGTAATGACAGCAGGATGCTCAACGATCAGGACGGTATTCGGTATCTCGTTTTGCAGCCTCTTTTCGCGTAAAAGTTGCTGGGTCTGCAGGATTTGACGGTAATCGGCAAGTCCGCAATCACGGATTTGCAGGAGGCAGTTTTTATCTTGTTCGGCCACGAGGTTTTGCAGATTCCAGTTCATTATCCGTATTTCTTTTTTTGGGCAAAGGTTTCATTGACTTCATTTTAATAATGGATTGCTTGGATTGCACGGATTTTCCCCCGGATATGATGAGTCTTCAATTGAGTGATAACAGATGATTGATACTTCCAGGCTAACAAAAATGTGTGTAAATAAAAAAAGACTGATGACTACATACGGTCATCAGTCTTTGCTTTTCTTTTCCACTGCCCCGCTCGTCCGATAGCCACAGACTCTTCACTACCCTTTAAATTATGTAAATAACAATGTTAAAAGAGCTTTTTATTATCTACTCATACTCAAAGGCGATACCAACGCCGATCTCTGCATTTTCGAGCAGGTTCTTTCGGTCCACCCTGACAATTTTGCCGGTTTTGATACGGGCAAATTGCCCTTTTTCCTTTGCCAGAGTCTCTGTACGCGGGAAATTCAGCTCCACGAGATGGCCCGTCCGGATAGGTGCCGTTACCGGTAGTGTGATAAAGACGCCTGTCTTGCTGATATTACAGCTTCTGCCGTTGACGAACCTGTTCGCTTCCGGTATCCAAACACTGACAGGCCAGGCGACACTGCTCCGGCTATCTTTTCGCTGCTCAATTAAAGCCTGCATAGTTTCAATCTCCTTAAATAGTCGTTCCATCAATGATATGTTTTATCGGCAATGTTAAATTGGATAGATTAGAATATTTAGGCAAAATAATGTAGATTTCTGAAAAAAGTCTTTGCCGTTGGTTATGTTGCTTATTAATAAGTTTTTTATCAGACGTTTCCTCTGCTAAATTAAAGAAAACAAATTGGCCGAACAGCTCAAATCCCAAAATTGATTGAATTATGAAATAATAGCCATCTTGAATTCGTAGTTGATGGTTATTGAAATATAATGCGCAGATTCCCCATTTTAACTTAATTCTGAGCGGGAAACCTGAAAGTCAGATAAAAATTCTTGACAAAAGCAGATTATTTTGATAAAAACTAATTATCGGTGTTTTTGGATTTTGTTCTTTTGAACTATCTTAGAAGATGCTTCGAGGAGGATGGCAAAATCAAGCCTTGAAAAGCAATGTCGTGCAGATCTAAATTCTTGATTAAGGTTAATAAGTCTAATGTTTATTGAAGACGATGGGTATTTTAGTGAATAATAAAACATCGTTAACCGTTTAACTTTTTCTAAAGGAGGACTCTTATGTGTAGAAAACCGCTTTGTTTAACTTTTTTTGTCATAATGTTTGGGCTGCTCATGGCGCCTTCTCATACCTATGGCCAGGAGGGACTCATCGGGTACTGGAAATTTGACGAATCATCCGGTACTACGGCAGCAGATAGTGCCGGGGGGGACAACAACGGAACTCTATCAGACAATGTAGAGTGGCAGCCCGGGGGTGGCAAATCCGGGGGCGCCCTATTGTATGACGGCACGAACTCGGCTCATGTGGAGTTCCCAAGCACAGGTATGTCGGCGGTGTCGGGAACAATTGCTCTTTGGGCATACCTCACCTCACCACAGCCATCCCAGACTCGCTACTTTTTTGGTCACACGACCCAGCCCTCGTATAATAACCGCATCCAGTTGTATATGGACGGCGGCACCATGGATCTGGATTTGGGTCTCGGCAGCAGCCACACCACTAATACAGGCATCATGACCCTGGAGACTGAAATATGGTATCATATTGCCCTTACCTGGGACAATGGTGACTACGTGGTCTATGTAAACGGCGAGGAGGTGGTGAGCGGGACCTACACGGGTCTTGCAGCGATTCATGATTTCGCCTGGATTGGTAATGATGGCAATCCGGTGTCGGAGGGAGTCGAGGCATTCGGCGGCCTTCTCGACGAAGTGCGTCTCTATAATCGCGCGCTGGATCCGGTTGAGATGCTTGGGGTGATGGAGGGTGAGCCGTTCCCATTCGCGTCGGGACCTGTTCCGGCGGATGCTGCGCTACATTCCAACACATGGGTGAACCTTTCATGGAGACCGGGTTATTTTGCCGTCTCACATGATATCTATATGGGCGACAATTTTGATGACGTGAACAATGGTACCGGTGATACGTTCCGTGGCAACCAGGATACACTGTTTTATATTGCCGGCTTTCCCGGAGTTGCGTATCCGGACGGTCTTGTTAATGGCACGACCTACTACTGGCGAATCGACGAGGTCA
>CAYTNN010000209.1:0-8049 GCA_964439135.1 uncultured Pirellulales bacterium | reverse complement strand
ACGCCGTCGAGATGCTCATGCCGTACGCGAAATCCGTCAGCGCCAAGAGCTACGACTTCGACGACAAAGGCGATGAGACGAAGATCGACTACTACCGGATGATGAAAATCGTGTTGGACGCCGGCTACAAAAGCTATGTCGGCATCGAGTACGAAGGCGAAAGACTAAGCGAAACCGACGGCATCATCGCCACCAAAAAGCTGCTGGAGAAAATCCGCGAACAATACGCGAACGCCTGAGATGAATATCAGGCCGAACGCGGTATATTGGCAAGGCAGATTCGGGCGTTTCTCTTGAGGCCTTCAAGGCCCAGACGTTTGATTGGAGATTCGGCAAATTTAGCTTCGAACGATTTGGCGTCTAAGCTCAGAATCTCCTGCAAGTCAATCTGCGTCCTGTCGCGATAGAATTTGAACTGCCTGTTTCCGCAGGCCGGCGCGTTCTTCTGATAGGGACAGGCAACGACACACTCGTCGCAGCCGAAGAGCCGGTCGCCGATTTTCTCGGCCGGCCCCGGCGGGATTTGGTCTTTGTATTCTATTGTCAGATAATTGATGCACGCCCCGGCGTCGAATTGCCCATCGGGCCTCAGGGCGCCCGTCGGACACGCATCGAGACATCTGCGGCAGCCGGCACAGTCGCCGGCAATAGGCCCTTCGGCCGGCAGCTTCAGGTCGGTGACAATCTCGCCGAGAAATAGCCGGCAGCCAAGTTCGGGATTTATGAGCATGTGGTTTTTCCCGATAAAGCCCAGGCCCGCCCTGACCGCCAGCGCCCGCTCGGCAAGGGGCACCGAGTCCACGCAAATTTTGGACTTAACGCCGGGCCCGGCAAGTGACTTGATAAAATCGGTTAGCTTGTACAATCGCTCTTTGATAAATGAATGATAATCTTCATACTGGGCATAGTCGGCGATTCTACCCGTCGGGACGGCCGCGTCGTGCGGTTTCGGCTTATGCTTCGGCGGCGTGTAATTGAGGCCGACAACGATAACCGACTGCGCATTTTCAAAGAGCCTGGCCGGATCGAGCCGCTTTTGCAGATTCTGGTGCATGTAATCCATCTGGCCCGCGAAGCCGGACTTGAGCCACTTAGCGAAAATTTCCGCCTGTTCGGCATCGATCGGTGAGGCGTCCGTCACACCAACCAGGTCGAAGCCGAGTTCGATTGTTTTATGCTTTATGTCTTGAGATAAACTCATAAAAGCGATTATACTAAATACCGGCACGATTTTTAAGCCCGCATTTATTGGTGACGAAATGGAGAACCGACAAACATGGAATCGAATTCGAATATACTACCGAGCCCGCTTCGCGGTATCATTCCGCCGCTGGTCACGCCGCTTCTGGATCGAGATACCCTCGACGTCGCCGGCCTGGAGCGGCTGATCGAGCACGTCCTTTCCGGCGGCGTTCACGGTCTGTTCATCTTAGGAACGACCGGCGAGGCGCCAAGTCTCAGCTACCGGCTGCGATACGAGCTGATCGAGCGTGCCTGCTCGCTGGTCAAGGGTCGCGTGCCCGTGCTGGTCGGAATAACCGACACATCCTTTACCGAGTCGGTCAATACGGCCGTCAAGGCGAAGGACGCCGGCGCCCAGGCTGTCGTGTTGGCGCCGCCCTATTACTTCCCGGCAGGCCAGCCGGAGCTGCTGGAATATATCAGGCATCTAACGCCCGAGCTGCCGCTGCCTTTATTCCTGTACAACATGCCGAGCCTTACCAAGGCGGTTTTCGAGCCGCAGACCGTGCGGGCGGCGGCCGAAATAAGCGGCATTGTCGGCCTGAAGGACAGCTCCGGCAACATGGGATATTTCCACCAGCTCCAGTTTCTGCTGCAAGAGTACCCGGATTTCTCGCTCCTGATGGGCCATGAAGAACTGCTGGCCGAAGCGGTTTTGCTCGGCGCCTTCGGCGGCGTTTGCGGGGGAGCGAACATCATCCCAAAACTCTACGTCGACCTTTACGACGCCGCTCGCTCGCAAGACCTGGAAACCATGGAAGCTCTGCACAAAAAAGTAATGCAAATCAGCACTTCCATCTATGGCGTCGGACGCTTTCAGTCAAGTTATCTTAAGGGCCTGAAGTGCGCTCTTTCGTGCATGGGCATCTGCAGCGACTTTCTGGCTGAGCCGTTTCACCGTTTCCGCAGCGCGGAGCACGATGTCATTCGCCGGCACCTGGAAGAGCTTGGTATCGTACAAAAACAATAAGAACATTTTTCGATAAAGGTCAAAGCGTATGCAGGGAAGTCTCGGAACAATCGATATCGCTATTTTGCTTCTTTATTCCTGCGTCCTGATCGGCATGGGCGTTTACTACTCACGCAAGTGTCGTACGGCCGAACAATTCATGGTGGCCGACCGCACGATTCCCGCATGGGCAGCGGGCCTGGCCGTAATGAGCGCCTATACCAGCAGCATTTCCTACATCGCTACTCCGGGCAAGGCATTCGATTCCAACTGGCATCCGATTATTTTCGCGCTCTGCATCTTCCCGGTGGCCTGGCTGGCCTGCAAATACGTCGTGCCCTACTATCGAAAAACAAAGCTGATTTCCGTTTACGCGTTCCTCGAAGAAAGGCTGGGTGCGTGGGGACGAATTTACGCCGCATTTGCTTTCGTGCTGTATATGATCGGGCGCGTCGCGGTAATTCTTTACTTAGCCAGCCTCTTGCTGGACACATTCGTCCCGTGGAACATCGCGGTCGTGATTATCGTCATCGGCCTTATTACTATCGTCTACACACTGCTCGGCGGCATGGAGGCCGTGATCTGGACGGACGTTATGCAATCGATAATCATGATTGCCGGCATTCTATTCTGCGCCATCAGTTTGTCGATTGCTGTTTTCTCCGGGCCGGAACCTCTGATACAGGCGGCAATAGACAATCATAAATTCAGCTTCGGCAGCCTGAAATTTACGCTGGCCTCCCAGGAGCATTTGTTTAACCGCACGGTATGGGTGATGATTATCTACGGGGTCACCGAGGCCCTGCGGAGCCTGCTGGCCGACCAGAACTACGTGCAGAAATATTGCTCCGTTCCCACCGAGCGGGATGCGAAACGCTCGGTCTGGATTGCGATGCTAATCTACATTCCACTGACTGCGATTTTTCTTTATATCGGGACAACGCTTTTCGCGTTTTATTCGCCGGGCGGTCACGAGCTCGGAGAGGGAATCACAAAAGGCGAGCAGGTTTTCCCTTACTATATAGCGACACAAGTGCCGGCCGGTTTGAAGGGACTGATTATCGCTGCGATTATCGCCGCGGCAATGAGCACCGTGGATTCGGCGCTGAACTGCTCGGCAACGGTTCTGCTGCTGGACTTCTACAAGCGATATCTCAATCCGAATATTACAGAAGTGGCCAGCATTCGGTTTCTGCGCCTGGCAACGGTCGTGTGGGGCGTGCTTGGGACCGGTGCCGCCCTTCTGATGATCCGAGCCAGGAGCATCCTGGACGTCTGGTGGCAAATCTCGGGAATCTTCGGCGGAGCGCTGCTGGGCCTGTTCCTTCTGGCATTTATGAAAGTTCGCCTTCGCTTGTGGCAGGGAATCGTATCGATAGGCGTGAGCGTCATCGTAATCAGTTGGGGGACATTCGCCCGCGATTTGCCCGAATCATGGCAGTGGGCGCAGTGCAATTTGGACTCGATTATCGTCGGCGCCGTGGGGACAGCCGCCCTGATGGTTGCCGCCGGCGTCTTCGCTTTGATGAACAAAAACCGAACCGTAACGACATGAAAAATATTTGGAGGTGTGTATGCCTGTCAATAAGTTCAGAAACAGCTTCAATACAAATTTCAAATCAGCAACAATATTTATAGCTGTGACATTGTTTTTAGTAGTTCCGGCTTTCGGCAAGACAGCAGTCGAATGGGACTTCAGCAAAGGTCTGCATGGCTGGACAGGCAACAGGCAGGTGGAGAATCTCTCATTCTCGCCAGAAGGACTGCTCGTCAAATCTACCGGGGAAGATCCGTGGATCGAGGGCCCTGCCATGGATTTGCCGGGCGATAAAATTATCAGAGTAAAAATACGCATGAAATCGGACGCCGACGCCGACGCCGAACTTTTCTATGGCAGGGTATTTCGGGCGGGAGATTCGGTTCGGTTCACTGCGCGAACCGATGGTAAATGGCACGATTACTCACTCGTGATTCGGGACAAATTAGGCCCCGGCACGCGTTTTCGTCTCGACCCCTGCATCGGGGCCGGTGCCGTGACTGTCGGGCGAATCACAATCGAAACAATCAGCGAAATTCTCGTTCCCCCGCTGGAAAAACCCGGAGAACCAAACAGGACATCAGAACGCATGGCTTCGGTCAAATCCGGCGGGCTGGAATTCGAGCATTATGGAGGCACATGGGGCAACTTCGCTCTTAAAGTCAACGGCGTGGAAATGGCCGCCGGGTATCAGGGCGAACTTCTCGGCATGGTTTTCGACGAGCAGCCCGAATGGCTCAATTTCAAAAATGCAAACGTGACATTCGATAATTCATCCACGAGCAGAGCAAATTTCAAAGACAGCAGGGGCGGCGTATGGGAAATACGAAGGAGCGTAAAAGCCGCCGGACAGAAAGGGACGCTGATCGTCGAAATTGAGCTGAAAGCGGACAAAGACAGGGATATTATTTACGTCCCGTGGCTGACGATTTTCCCCGGCCTGGGCACATACGGCGAGCGGAAGGACCAGGGCCTGTTTGCCGGGCTGGAATATCTGTGCGATGAGCCCAGCAGCAGCGAGGCGGACATCGCGACGCCGGACCATGTCCGCAGGGTGCCCGACCCGGCAAAAATTACCTTTCCACTGATGACGATTGCACGCGGCGGCAATTATATTGGCGTCATCTGGGAGCCGTCCGAGACGATTGCGGCGACGTTCGATTCGCCCGACAGGATATATAATTCGGGCGCACATGTGATGGCGTTGTCAGGCCCAGGAGTGGGCGACCGCCGTTTCGAGAATGCATTCTGTGCCCAGGCGCCACTGAGACTCCGGGCGAATCAGCCGCTGAAAGTCACCATGATGATCATCGGTGGCAAAGGGGAAAGCGTTATCCCCGCGGTCCGGCACTATGTCGCATTAAAGGGGCTGCCCGACGTGCCGGAATTCGAAGGCGGCTTCGATGCCGCGGTCGATCTGCTCGCTCACGGCTGGCTGGATTCGCAGATCAATGAGGACGGTCTCTTCCGGCACGCGGTCTGGGGCGACAATTTCCCCGCCGGCCCGGCGGCCGATGCCGCGATGTATATCGACTGGCTCGCCAATAACACCGAAAACGAAAGCCTCCGCGAAAGACTCAGCAATGAAAAGAGCCGTGCGCTGAACAAAATTCCGCCCGGACAACCTTTCTTAAGCAGTGTCTCGCACGCCCATCTGCCCAATACCCCCCTTGTTTTCGGGCGCACGTTAGAATTCGTGCAGCAAAAACACAGCCAGGCACTCGGTCTGCTCACAGGTTTCGACGCGGCCGGCGTGAAACTCTACAGGCCGGGCGATACGGATTATTCCAAAACGCATTTCGCAAAACATGCTAACGGCATTGCCGGGAGGGACATGGCCGGGATTCTTGAAGGAGCGACCCTGTCGGCGGATAAAGAGCTGATCGGCGAAGCACTTGAACTGCTCGACAAACAGACCGTACTTTACGCCGACACCGTGCCGCGCGGAGCGCAAACATGGGAAGTGCCGCTCCATACTCCCGACATCCTTGCCTCGGCGCACATGGTTAAGGCATATACGCTGGGCTATATGATTTCGGGCAGGGAGGAATATCTCGACCAGGCGCGGTACTGGGCGTGGACGGGAGTTCCGTTTCTTTATCTGCACGCGCCGACGTCCGGCCGGGTGGGCGCTTATTCGACAATCGCCGTGCTGGGCGCGACCAACTGGAAAGCCCCGCTGTGGCTTGGCCGGCCTGTCCAGTGGTGCGGTCTGGTTTACTGTTCGGCCCTGCACTTGCTGAGCGAATGTGACCCGGACGGCCCCTGGAAAAAAATCGCCAAGGGCATCACGGTGACGGGCCTGCAAATGTCCTGGCCTCAGACTGATGAGCAGCGACAGGGCCTGCTGCCGGATTTCTTCGATTTAAGAGCACAGGTTGCCGCCGGCCCGGCCATCAATCCCGGGACCGTGCAGGCCCACCTGGCGGAACTCTACGGCAAGGGCAAAATATACGATGTAAAAAAACTTCCCCGCCGCGGCTGGTTCGTTCACGCTCCATGCGCGATAAGAGATATTCGCGAACGCGAAGAAAGTGTCACGTTAACGGCAGACGGCTGGGGCCCCAACCAATACTACGTGCTGATTTCCGGAATCGAAACCGAACCGAGCGAGGTCCTGGTTATTGCCGCCAAGTCACGCATACTCCGATCGGACGAAACACAGTATGATCGCGAGCAAAAGATTCTGCTGATAACCCTTGAGGGGAAATCCGAAATCCAAATCAGATAAGCTCACTCCGATATGAGCTTCATCGTATGCTCGAGTTCTGTTTGCCGGTATAGCGGTAAAAAGTTGTAGGAAGTGCCGGCATTGGGGCTCGACGGCACATATATGGAGAGCCCACAGTAAGAAAGCTCAACAGTTGACTCAGGTTCTCGAACCGCCTTGCTCACAATAAGACGGCTTTCACACCACTCGAAAAAAACGTCGAGTTCTCTACCGGCAATATTATTATTCGCCGAGTTAAGAGCGTAAAAATAAGATTTCAGGTCATAAAACTTCTCACTCTCATATTCGAAAAGATGCGAACAGGATTCGGGCCGAAACAGGGCAGATGCACGTCCGAAAGATTTGAGAACGGGGGCGAGTTTTTCAGGAAGTCTTTTTAGCTGCTCATTAATAATCAGAGTGTACAGAGTGTAATGCTCATCTTCCCGCATGATAGTTCCGGCAAGGATCTCGCCGGTGACATTCGGATCCTGAGAGACTGCTGCAATTGTTTTTGTGTAGTAGGTATTTGGCGCGCCTACTATTAGCGGTGAGGCCATGATATATTCGGAGGCATCGGCAAAATTATAAAGGTTCTGAATCGTCGCCCGGCCGCACTGCTGCAGGAAAAGGAGCCTTACCTTGCGATCCGTTTTCTGATTAAAGCTCGCGACAACTTTAGCAGCTTCTGAAGCGCAAAGCCATTTCCCCGAACCAAACTGCCTGTTCTTGTTACGATTCGCGGATGGTTTCCGGTCAAGACACATGTGATTTAAGCTGCTGCCATGATCCAGGAAAACTATACAGTAGTTTTTTGCGACCCACTTCTTGCTCACCCACTTGAGATACTTTCTCAATTCAGCTTCATCTGCGCTGTCCTCGCTTCTCAGAACAGTTTCTTTTCTGTGTGTTTTTCCATCTGCGTAGTACAAACCAATCCGTTTCATGCCTTTACTGTCTATGAAATCCGCCTGAACGACGACTGCAACCTTCGAGTTCGAAAGCCCGTTTCTTAAGTCGCCCAGTATCACTTCGCCGAAAGGACTAAGGTCGTTATCATAAGACATATAGTAAACGAAAACCCACTCGTACACATTTGCTTTTGAGGGGATAAAGACTATTCCGATCAGGGGAAACAATAATATCAACAACCATAACTTTGAATTACTCGCGGAATTTAGCATGAGATTATTATCCAACCGATGACAATTTGTTCAAGACATTTTACACTTGTGTCTTGATTTTATAGCCGGCTTGGCAAAACAATTGTATTTGGCCGGGAAAGGAATTATTATGGTCGGCAATTAGCACAAACGAGGCAAAAAATTATGACAGAACAATTAATTGGTATAATAGGCGGCACGGGGCTGGGCGATGCACTGGCCGAGCGTATCACTGACGCGGAACTTCACAATGTAGATACGCCGTTCGGCAGGCCGAGCGCGGGGATTTTAGTCGGCCGGTTCGGCAAAAGGAAAATCGCATTTCTGAGCCGTCACGGCAAGGGACATAAACTCTCGCCAAGCGAGGTACCGTTCGCGGCCAATATCTTCGCCCTGAAAAAGCTCGGCGTCCATACCGTGATAAGCAGCGCAGCCGTGGGTTCGCTTG
>CAYTNN010000208.1:1887-8055 GCA_964439135.1 uncultured Pirellulales bacterium | reverse complement strand
TCCGTATCGACGAGCAGCACATAGGCTTCTATGTGGCTGATATAGTCGGACACGGGATGCCCGCCGCCCTGCTGACAATTTTCCTGAAGCAGGCCCTGGTAATGCGAGAGACCATCGATAACAATTATCGTATATTCTCGCCGGCCGAAGTCATGAAAAATCTCAATTTGCGGATGACGGCACAAAAACTCTCAGGCTATCAGTTCGCCACCTGTTGTTATTGTCTGCTGAATACGAAAACACTGCAACTGACGTACTCGCGTGCCGGACACCCTTATCCGATTCTTATCAGGCCCGGGCAGAAGCTGGAACAACTGGAAATAAGAGGCTCACTGCTCGGAATTTTCGAACAGGCTGAATACGTCCAGCGAACCATACAGCTACAAGCCGGCGATAAACTGCTGCTGTATTCCGACGGAGCCGAGCCTTTCATAGGCGGATTCGATGACCAGGGCTGCTTTGGTTTTGACGAAGATTTTTGCAATATTAAAGATTCACCAATAACCGACATGATCGACTCGCTCAGTGCGGCTTTACAGAATCAGACAATCGTGCCGGCAGAAGTGGATGATATAACAGTAATGGGCCTCGAAATACGTCCTGACATCTCCGAGTAGCAAGCTATCCCCGCCGTAAGGTATTAGCCTGGAATGAAGAAAAAAGAAACCCCTGCTTTTCGGAGGGAAAAGTAAAAAAGCAGGGGTTCAGCAGGCCTGTGAGTGTTTAGCTCACAGCCTTTTAATCCGTGTTACCATATCGTTCTTATTTACAGCGTTCTGCGCCTTCGCAACCAGTTTACAAGGCCTAAGCCGATGCTGCCCAGCAGGATCGCACCTGGTGCGGGGATGACTCTGCCGAAGTGTAGGTTGTCAATAAAGACGTCAATAAAGACTGGGTCATCAACCCAGTCGCGCAACACCGCTTTGTTAAAACTAACATCCGAGACACCACCAAAGAATCCTGTACCTGAACCTGCAAAATTGTCGCTCGTTCCAATCAAAGTCGTGCCACCGTAAAGGTCGATCACTAACGCACCTGGAAACTCGGCACCAATGTGGTTCATGTAGCTGCTAAATGTCAGGTGAATGCGCTCATTCCCACCCACTCCAATGCCGTCAACTACGAACTCAACGGCACTTATTATCTGATCATCTCCATCAGTGAAAGTGACTCCAAGACCCGCGTACTGGTTAGAAAGAATTGTACCAGGCGCCAGATCAGTGAAATTAATCGGTGTATGGGGGCCAACAGCCGCGTTATAGCTCGCCAGGTCATTGTAGTTTGTCAAGGCACCAAACGCCGTTGTCACATAAAAAAACAACGCAAAACTAATTACAGCTAACTTTTTCATCATATTTCTCCTCAACTATTTAAGTTGTATCCATACAAACAATCTGTTTTTGACAAGAGTTAGGTTACAATTCAATCTGAAGGGTCTTGCGCACTGACCCTACATGTTTTAAATAGGTAAAGTTGCCAGTCAGGCAAGATTGGTGGGCCACGAATGTACGCGGCTGGGAAAGATGCGGGCGAAAAACAAATGTTGCGCCTGGCACCACTCTTCTCCGTTTCCTGCCGTATTACCTAATTTCCAACTAATGTCCCATACCTGATAACGCATCAGGTTTTGCCCAGGAACTATGGATAAGCAATACGCCGTAAATTCAAAATCTGCGTAAACTTCCTCACGTTGCTTATCTATTTATACCAGATATCCTATATCTTTGTCAAGGAATATTGATAAAATAATTTTCAACGGCACAAAAATACGTAGTCACCACATATAGAATTCTGCCCTGAATGGCGTTTTAAGCAGTGTAATGGGCTTTATTTTGAAAAAAGGTTCTGATTGATTTTTCATAGGATTATTCAGGTTAGATGTCCAGTGTTGGTCCAAAATTGGGTGTTTCAGGTATGATAAGAGAGCCAATTCGTAATCTATAAGAAAAGAAATCCCTGCTTTTCGGAGGGAAAAGTAGAAAAGCAGGGATTCAAAAGGTCTGTGAGTGTTTAGCTCACGGCCTTTTCAAAATCGTGTTACTGTTTGGTCATTACTTACAGCGTTTTTCGCCTGCGAAGCCAGTTTACAAGGCCTAAGCCGATGCTGCCTAACAGAATAGCACCAGGTGCAGGAATATAACTGGCACCGGTTAATTCGATCGTGTACTCTCCGCCATATCCCCATGTACCACCTGACCAAGAGCTAATCGGGTTGCCACCTCCCAGACCGGTCGGCCCAAACACCTGGCCGAATGGAGAGGAGGGGAAAATAAGCCCGCTTGCACTGTAGGCATCAAGATCGTACTCTGAGACGGCCAGGTAGTAGATCCCCGGAGTTGTCGGACTGTAAGTGTTGCCAGCCGGCAGGAATGCGTTCAACCCGGAAATACCACCATCATCGTTTGCATAGACACCCATCCCGGCTTGGTCAAACAGGAACAATTGAGGGTCAAACCCGATAGCATATGCGGAAAAGCCAACCGGATCGTAGATGTAAATCTGGTACATGTCCACGTCCGGATCGTTCATGACACCGAATATGGCGTCCAGCGGTCCGCTGCCGACAACGGCTTGAGCGGTGCCCGGAAGATCGCCGGCGTCGCCGACCTCAGTCCAGGCTCCAAGTGCGTTGCTGCCTGCTATGGCCAATGTTAATATACAACAAAATGATATTAGTTTTTTCATCATATTTCTCCTCGAATATTAAGTTGTATCCTTACAAACAATCTGTTTTTGACAAGAGTTAGATCAACGTTTGCTCTGAAGGGTCTTGCGCACTGACCCTCCATGTCGTATATAGGTAATGTTGCCAGTCAGACAAGATTGGTGAGCCACGAATGTACGCGGCTGAGAAAGATACGGGCGAAAAACAAACGTTCCGCCTTACACCACTCCTCCGTTTCCTGCCGTATTACCTAATTTCCAACTGATGTCCCATACCTGATCACGCATCAGGTTTTGCCCAGGAACTATGGATACGTAATACGCCACAAAGTCAAAATCAGCATAAACTTCTTCATGCTGTTTATCTATTTATACCAGACGCCCCATAGTCACGTCAAGAAAAATTTTCCATAAAATATGCAAAAATATGTAGTCACAACTTATAGAAATTTGCCCTGAAGAGTATTCTACTCGTGCGAAACCTGTCCCCATAAGTTCCAGATAGTGACAGATATGACCAAAAAACTCGATTATTTTAACTATTAGATGGTGAAAATATGTCAGTTATTTGATTATTTACTGGGAAATTTGAGTTTCGGCGCCTATTTAAGCTGCCTGCCACAGGAACTATAGCCGGAAACCTTGAATTTTTCGGACATACTTGATACTATATTCAGATAAGAAGCTCGGCGGCGTAGCTGAGTCGGTTAAACTGTATCCATGCGAGGATTATCCGGTATGTTCGGAGAGATCCGCTGTGCGAGGAGAAAAGGGATGATGCGTAACGTTATCAATTTATTTATACTAATATTATTTGGCTCATGGGCCGCCATGCCGGTCTTGTCGGCATCGATTCCGATTGAGAATGCCTCATTCGAGGCCCCGGTGGTGGACCCCAACGGTTTCGGCGCGGTGCCGCTTGTGGACGGCTGGACGGAGGTCGATATCGACACGCTGTTCAGCACCAATACCGGCGTGTTTGCCAATACTGATCCCAACAGCTTCGATCATATAGTCAACGCCGACGGCAGCCAACTGGCCTTCCTCGGTTCACAGACGGGCAATGCATTGGAGCAGGATTTAGACGCCGTATACAAAGCAGGTTGCGACTACCGGCTGACAGTCGGCGTAAGTGTCTCCAGTAGATTCCCGCCGGCAGCCGTCGAGCCGGTCGACACACTCGAAATGGTGTTTTACTATCGCGATGCGAACGATGTTGTGGACATTGCTCAACAAACGGTTGAGGCAACAGGTCAGTCTTATACGCAATTGCAGGATTTCTCGCTGGAACTTCCGGCGGTTCAAACAGGCGACGCCTGGACGGGCATGAACATCGGCATAGCCCTGCGCGCATCTGGGCAGCCCGGCGGATTCTGGGATTTGGATAACGTCAGGCTCATCGAATCGGCACCCGTTTCGATTCCGATTGAGAACGCTTCGTTCGAAGCCCCGGCAGTAGATCCGAACGGTTTCGGCGCTGTGCCGCTTGTGGATGGCTGGACGGAGGTCGATATCGACACGTTGTTCAGCACCAATACCGGCGTGTTTGCCAATACTGATGCCAACAGCTTCGATCATATAGTCAACGCCGACGGCAGCCAGCTTGCCTTCCTCGGTTCACAGACGGGCAATGCACTGGAGCAGGACCTGGACGCCGTATACAAAGCAGGTTGCGAATACCGGCTGACGGTTGGTGTAAGTGTCTCCAGTCGATTCCCGCCGGCAGTAGTTGAACCGGTCGATACACTCGAACTGGTGTTTTACTACCGTGATGCGAACGATGTTGTGGATATCGCTTATCAAACGGTCGAGGCCACGGGCCAGTCTTATACGCAATTGCAGGATTTCTCGCTGGAGCTTCCCACGGTTCAGGCAGGCGACACCTGGGCGGGCATGAGCATCGGCATTGCTCTTCGTGCAGCCGGGCAGCCCGGCGGATTCTGGGATTTGGATAACGTTCGGCTAATCGAATCGGCTCCCATTTCGATTCCGATTGAGAATGCCTCGTTCGAGACCCCGGTAGTGGATCCCAACGCCTTTCCGGCAGTGCCCTACATGGACGGATGGACGGAGATTGATATGGATACCCTGGCGAGTACCAATACCGGCGTGTTCACCAATACAGACGTGGACAGTTGGGACCACAAGGATAATGCCGACGGGCGCCAACTGGCCTTCATGGGGTCTGAGCAAGGCAATGCCCTGGAACAGGATCTTGCTGATACGTATAAGGTTGGCTGCGACTATCGGCTGACCGTGGCCGTAGGCGGCTCATGGAGATTCCCACCATCCGCTGAGGTGCCGGTCGATACCCTCGAGTTGGCGCTTTTCTATCGCGAAGGAGCCGACATAGTAGACATCGTGAACTATACCGTGAATGCTACGGATCTGTCTTTGAGCCGGTTGACGGATTTTTCGTTGTATCTGCCGACGGTTCAACCCGGCGATGTCTGGGCGGGGATGAGCATCGGCATCGCCCTTCGCTCAGCCGGCCAGCCCGGCGGATTCTGGGACCTGGATAACGTCAGGCTCATCGAGTCGCTGCCTGATCCGGAAGCAGCGTCGATGGTTAAGGAGTAATTGTCATTTTGGAGCAGACCGGACACGGTGGATTTTGAGAGCTTTGTCCGGGAACTTAAATGCGGAAGGTACACTATCCATCGAACGAAAATGGCAAGCGGCACGCCGGCTTCACACTTATCGAGCTGCTGGTGGTGATAGCCATCCTGAGCCTGTTGATAGCGATATTGCTGCCGGTACTGAACCAGGCCAAACTTCAGGCGTACCGTGCTGCCTGCGCGGGAAATCTCCGCCAGGTGGGGGTGGCGATACACATGTATGCCGAGGACTTCGGTGACACCATTCCGTACGGGCCCGCGGGCCGGCCTGTCACCGGCTCGAATTTCTACACGGTGACCGGCAACGTCACCAGCCTGCTGTCACTGGAAGACGGCGCTCCCGTGGGTCTGGGATTGCTGCTGGAAGACTATCTCGCCTATCAGCCCACAGTCATTTTTTGTCCGGGAGCAGACCAGCCGTCCGAGGCCAAAGAGCAGCTTGCCAGGGTCGGACAAGGCCAGGCACAGAGTGACTATTACTACCGCCACGCATCCGTGGCCCTGCTGACCGGCGCGCCGAATATCTCCCATACAAAGCTGAGTGACCTTGGCAAAAACAGCAAAGGTCAGCCCATTGCCGCTCTGGTAGCCGACGTGCAGTTTCTGGCGCATCCTTCGCTGGCGGCGTTTCAGGTCAAGACCCGAACGAGCCATAAGCGGGCGGCCAGCAACATCCTTTTCGCTGCCGGACATGTTAGAACCATTTCCAACAGGGATGATAAGCTAACTGTGGACATCGGTACGGCACCTTATGATGCGCTCGAACGAATCCTTGCCATGTTCGAGCTGGCCGACGAAAATCGTTGAAAACCGGCTGCCGAACCCGGCAATGTCATTGAGTAATCCCGCCTTTTCAGCCTTAAATCGAGGAAATGCACGGTAGATC
>CAYTNN010000208.1:0-1787 GCA_964439135.1 uncultured Pirellulales bacterium | reverse complement strand
TAGGCAAGCCCCATTCCACGTTTTCGCCCCGCCGGTTTTGCCGAGAAAAACGGCTGAGTCGCCTTTTTCAGCGTTTCGGCGTCCATTCCGCAGCCCTGGTCTTTGATTGCCAATTCCACGAGCTCGCCTGATTCATCCGCACCGACGGTGATTTCTATCGGCCCGGAGTTGTCGCCGTAAGATTCGACGGCGTTGGAAATGACATTCGCGATTGCCGATACAATCTGGGCCGAGTCTATAAAAACGCTCTCGACGTGGCCGGCAACTTCGATATTGACATCGAGACTTTCAATATTCGTCTTCCTGCTGGCCAACTGAACCGCCTCGTCGAGCATTTTTTTAACATCCGTCAGGGCGGCCCTGGGCTGACGCGGTTCGGCAAAGCTCATCAGGTCTTCGATAATCCCCGATGCCTCGCGGGCGTTTTCATAAATCTGTTTTAAAATTTCCTTCGTTTCCGGGTCGCTTTGTGCTTCAGCGAGCAGTTGCGCTCTGCCCGATATCACGGCCAGCGGATTGTTCAGCTCGTGCGCCGCGCCTGCCGCCATTTCAGCAAGGGCGTTCAGGGAATCCGCCGCCGGTTTTATCCGGTCGGTCACCCCGGCATTAGGGGAAACAACCGCCGGAGCTGGTTTTGAAATAAGCCGCGCAAAATGCTCGGCATAATTCTGTTGATTTTGCTGACCCATCGCCATGTCCAAAACAATCGCCGCTATCGATGCGGAGGTTCTGAACCTTTCGGCGAACAGTTCGGTGTCACCCGGATAATTAAGCTCGAATGCGATTGCCCCGACCGCCCTGCCGTTGGAAAGCAGCGGCAGAAGTCTGGTTCGATTCCGGTCGAAGTCGGCGTCCAGTTGTTCGAGCAGCCAGCCGATATGGTCATGAGCGTTCAAAATTGCAAAGTCGTTTTCTATCGCTTTCGGCACGGCCGGTATATTGGCGGGGACATTAAGGGTAACGATACTGCATTGGGCGAGGTTTTCCACAACTACCGCTTCGAGTGTTTCAATTCCGTTCGTCGGAGCCAGATACAGGCAGACCATCCCCGTCTGATAGAACTTCTGCCAGCGGGCGGCGAAGTTTTCCGCTATGTCGATCGCAGCGGCAGACGGGCTGACGCCCAGCAGAAAGTCCGCCGCAAAATCGAAGTGGCTCGAAGCGCTTTGCAGCCGGCTATTTTCATCGGACAGTTCCGCCTGCTGTCGGGCGAAGCGTGCCGCGACGGCGTGAGCGGACTGACAATACTCCGTCACGTTGTCGGGTACATCGAGGCCCAGCACTGCGGACTTTTTACCGAGCGCTGCGGGAAGGCTGTGACGAATCTCCTGAAGCTGATCGATCTGAATCCCGAGGTACTCGGCTATCGGTTCCGGCGGGTCGGGCGTATCGAAACTGCCGGAGGAGCCGATGTTCAACTCCCGCGACATCGAATCGGCCAATTGTACCACCACGGCGATTTTTGCTTCAGGCATCTGGTCAGAGATGGCGACAACGTCAATGTGATGTAGCCATATTGCAAGCGCAATTTGATTCGGAAGCCGCCATCTTTGAGCCAGATGTTTTCCGATGATCGCATGGTCGCAGCCGAGATGCTCCTGCTCGATAACACAGGAGGATTGTTCCGCCGATTCGGCCTCCTCGACAATACGGATAAAACTTTTCGGCATCGTCTCCTGCAGTGCGAGTTTTCCTATGTCGTGCAGCAAACCGGCACAGTACGCCAACTGGGGATCTATTTGAGGCGATGCGATCTCGGCGATTTCTTTAGCACAACAGGCGACCGC
>CAYTNN010000207.1:4338-8068 GCA_964439135.1 uncultured Pirellulales bacterium | reverse complement strand
TAATATTCTGCCCTTTTTTCCTTCAAATTAAACACGAATTTACCCTGTGAGATAACGGTTTTACCTATCTCATGGGGTGAACACGAATAAACACCGAGAATTAGTCAATAATCAATAGTCAATAGTCAATAGTCAATTAGTTTAGTATTATACGAATCTAAATGGAAAAAGGCGGGCAAATTTTAAATAAATCTCCGTGAGACGGCGTCCTTTGTGCGTATTGCGTAGTGAGTATTGCGTATTGCGTGCTGTGAAAACGTTTAAGGATTCTCGATTCTCGGAAGGAAAGGCGAATTGGATGAGTACCCCCCAGCAGTTAGCATTGATTCGGTTACGGCCGTTTCCGTATCAGGGTGATTGAGGGCGGATATTGCTAAACTGGTTTTGACAGGGACCTCACACAGTGGTAAATTATTTGCAAGGTCAGGATAACCTTAACTGACACTTTAAGCAGTGGTGCAAAGATGATTGAACTGGAAGGTATAGAGTCTGAGAGAAGAAAACATTATTTTTTTCTGAATCCCTATGAAGATGCCGCTTTCACCAAGTGCCCGAAATGCAATGACAACACAAAAATACGCAAATTTCCACTGGTTGTTCACATCGATCCTCAGCAAGTTCTTCTCTTGAATAAGAAATGCCGCTACTGTGTCAAATGCGATTTGATAATTGCCAAAAAGTCCGAACTGGAATCCTTAATGGTAGCCTGTTTTGAACAACCTATGCCGGAAATAATAGGAAACAATTATCTTGTGATGGGTGTTGCGGAAAGAAGGGATTGGCTGGATAGCAAGAAAGGCGAAATGCCGCAAAGTGAAACAATAGAACGCATATTAGTGTTCAAAGACGTTTTGAATTTTAAATTTGTACACGCTGGATGGTATCACGAAGATGAAATTGAAAGAATGTAGGGTGTGATGAATCGCACCACTTCAATTATTCCTATTTATTAACAATTGGTGCGATTCATCGCACCCTACCGCTTCTTTTTCTTTCGTGCCACGGCTAGGGCGCGTTCGGCCCATTTGCCCAATAGTTCCCGGTCTTCCAGGACATCGGCGGGAATTTCATAATATGACATGACGTATGTTTTTGTCTTCTCGGGGAACGGATTGAAGGCCGACGATCCCGCCCTGACGAAATCCTCCCGATTAGAGTCATCCACCTTAAGATACGCAACGTCGTCGGCGATGAGCCCGAACATCGCCCGATCACAATAAAGACCGGCCCCGCCGAACATCTTCCGAGCCGATACCTGCCCCCAGCCCGCGAGCTGGTCGATAACATAATCCACAAATTCATCCGAAACGGGCATCAGTTTTGTTCACAAGCTCTACGCAACTTAATGAGTATATTGTCGTCTTGCTCTACTATAAACAACAGTCAAGCGTAAATAGTCAAGAAGAAATGTCCGGGACAGGATTCGAACCAGCACGCCCCTAAGGGCACTAGCTCCTAAAGATGGCGTAACTTGACATAAAATAGGCTGTTTACACAAACTAAGTGCGCAATCTAATCGAGAGCAAGGGATTTGTCAAGAAAAAACTTGCTGGGTTTGAAAAAACTTGTCCGGTCAAACGTGGTCAGTTTCAGAGACCGATATGTCTTACTGCTTTGGCAGTTTGTCTGTCAAGTCCAGTAGTGCCGCCTTCAACTTTGAGACGCTCTCAGCAAGCTCGGCGAGCCCGCGAACAATGTTCGTGAGAATAGAACGGTCTGGCTCACTGAGTTTGATTTCTTTGCTTTCGTCCATGATTATCTCCTTTTACTCTAAAACCTTTTTCCACCAAGTGATTGCATGATACTATGAAAAGGCAGGAATGTCAAGAGAAATCTTGACACCAGGGAGGGGAGCGGGAAGATACTCATGATTTGCCATCTTCGGATTTGTCATTTTCACTCTGACCGAGCAACTTAATTGGAAGATTACTCGGAAGATCGTAAGCCCGAGTGCTGGTGGGGCCTATGATTGACACAAGCTCCCGAATTCTATCGACCATTGGCTTGACATTTCCCCCCATCTGACCAATATAAATACTTGCTTCAAGAAGAAATCCCCATGCCCGGTCAAGGTCTGATACCTTCTTGTGAAGTTCAGATTGAAACTTTTCGAGCTTTCTAAGAAGTCGTTGCTTGTGTTTCTCTTCAAATTCTTCTGATTTAGAGATCAAATCTCTAAGTTCATTGGTTAACTGCTGAATTCGTTCAAGGTCTCCTTCTGAAAATTCAAAATGGAATACGTTACCAAGTGATATTTCGTAAACATTCTGGTAATGACTAAGTTTAGCTTCTCTGGCTTGCTCTTTAATCACTCGCTCTGCTTCCTCATTAATTTCAGTAAAAAACTCCAACATAACAGCGATATCTGAGTCGCGATCACCATATATTTCAGGCACCGTAAATTGCTCGTCCCATTTTGGAGATAGGACACTAAGGAGAGCCCAGGCTTCTTCCACGGCCGCATGTAGTGCATCAGGATCATGCTCACGGATAAAGTTGAGTTTATCACTTATCAACAGGGTTGTATGGGGCCAATCATCAGGCAGGGATTTGACGAAATCTTCATCAAAATGCATGGTTTTCTCCTAAGATATTGCATCTTTGCTATTCAAATCATACCGCATAAACATCAAAAAGTGTAGGCATGTCTCGGAAGGATGTCAACCACAAAATACTACAGAATGAGTGGCTTAGCGGTTTATTTTCCGATCAAAATCTTCTTTTCGTTCAGCATTTCCTTGGGGACGCCCTACGGCTGGGCAATCGAGTCACTGGGGGACAGGTTGCCTATTCTGGCGAGCCAACCATATAGAAACGTTGACATTAACTCTGCGGCAGCTTATTTTCTAACAAAAGTGCCGGATATAATTATGTTGGCCACGTAGAAAGGAACAAGAAGACCATGAATCCAGAGATCACTATCAGAAGCGAGACTAACACCGATATTGGCGCGATAGCCGAAGTGACGATTGCAGCGTTCAAGACCCTGGAGATCAGCAATCACACGGAACAGTTCATTATTGCGGCGCTGCGTGATGCCAGGGCCCTCACGGTATCGCTGGTCGCAGAATTGGATGGCCGTGTGATAGGGCATATCGCGTTCTCTCCCGTGACCATATCGGACGACACCCCAAACTGGTACGGACTCGGACCTGTTTCAGTGTTGCCGGAGTACCAGCGGAAGGGCATTGGCAAAGCCCTGATACAGGAAGGGCTTGCGCGGCTTAGAGACCTGAAGGCTCAAGGCTGCTGTTTAGTGGGTCATCCGGATTACTACAGGCAATTCGGGTTCAGGAACATGTCGGATCTTGTGTGTGAGGGGGTGCCAAGGGAGGTCTTCTTCGCTCTCACTTTTGATGGACATACTCCGAAGGGCACCGTCACGTTCCACCAGGGATTCAAAGCAGATGGCCAACAAGTCGCTCCAGCGGACGGCTAATCGCCGCCGCTGAGCTTTGCGATCAATATAACTGGAAAAAAGGAGAGATACTATGGATATTATTACTGTCAAAACTTTTTTCATGTGGTGCACGATTATCAATGGATTATTACTGGTTTTCTCATTCCTGATCTGTGCCTTTGCTGGTGATTTGATCTACAGGATGCACAGCAAATTGTTTCCGATCTCCAGAGAAGCATTCAACATAGCAATTTACTCCTTTATTGGGTTGTACAAGATTTTCTTTTGGGTGTTCAATCTCATCCCCTACATTGCATGCGCTATCGCAGG
>CAYTNN010000207.1:0-4238 GCA_964439135.1 uncultured Pirellulales bacterium | reverse complement strand
AATGCGAAATGTTGGATAGAGCTATGATATGGCAAAATAAGTAAAAGACGAACCGGAGCAAGCAATGTTAAAGAGAGCGATCCTTGTTTTAGCAATCCTGAGTTTGATGCCGGTTCTCCCGCCGACGATTGCGGCTGGTGACAGACCGCAAAACATAATATTATTCGGCTGGGATGGGGCACAGCGGGATCATGTGAACGAATGTCTGAACCGCAGGGAACTGCCCAATTTGCAGAAGCTGATCGAGGAAGGGGCTTTGGTCAAGATTGACATTGAGGGCACAACCGACACGAAGGCCGGATGGTCCCAGATCCTAAGCGGCTATTATCCCGAGGTGACCGGGGTTTACAGTGACAGCCAGTATCAGCCGATTCCGAAGGGCCTGAGCATCTTCGAGAGGCTGGAAGCACATTTCGGCCCCGATAAATTTGTCACCGTTGCGGTTATCGGCAAGTCGGGCAACGTCGGCGCTGCTGCGCCCAAAAGGACCAAAGCGACGAAAGAAAACCAGAGTTCACAGGCAGGCAACACCGTGGTCGACAAGGGCATTAGGTATCGCGTGATCCCCGGGCAACCTTACTACGTCGCTAAGAATAGTATGGATCTGTTCGAGAATGACTTGAAGAAGAACGCAAAAGTCGGCGATCGCGCGATTAAGCTGCTTGAAAAGTACAAAGACAAGCCGTTCTTTTTCTTCGTCCATTTTGCCGAGGTCGATCAAGCCGGGCATAAGTACGGGGAGAACTCCGAAGAATATAACGACGCTCTGATTTCGAACGATCTCTGGACCGGCAGGATTATAGGGAAAGTCAGAGAATTGGGGCTGGCTGGTAAGACGGAGTTTTACATCACCGCCGATCACGGATTTAACGAGGACGAAAAGGGACACAGTTTCGCGCCCTACGTATTCCTTGCTACCAACAATAAGAAGGTCAACCGTAACGGCCGGCGTCAGGACGTGGCCCCGACTATCATGGAGGCTTTCGGCCTGAATCTGAGCGAGCTCAAGCCGGCATTGGACGGCATCTCGCTGACCAGGCCGGATAATCGCACGCCGGCGAAGATCGCACCCAAAACCGGCAAACCAGATGTTGTCTATGTTCCGACGCCACAGGAAGTAGTGGATAAGATGCTGGAGATAGCGAAAGTCACGAAGGACGATTTGCTATATGACCTGGGATGTGGTGACGGCCGATTTGTAGTGACCGCTGCAAAGAGGTACGGCTGCAGGGCAGTCGGTTACGACATAAGCCCCAGGCGTGTGAGAGAGTCGCTGGAGAATGTGAAGAAAAACAATGTCGGACACCTCGTTCGAATCGAGCAAAAGGATATTTTCACGCTGGACCTCAGTAAAGCAGATGTAATCACACTTTTTTTGCTGCCGAGTCTGAACTTAAAGCTCATCCCCCAATTGGACAAGCTCAAGCCCGGCTCGCGAATTGTCTCGTACAGATTTGGAATGAGAGGAGTTGTGCCGGTTCAGACGGTCAATTTCACTTCTCCCAGGGACAAGTCTCTACACACATTCTATCTGTGGACGACGCCGCTGAACAAGGTGTGGATGTGGAAAAACGGCCAACCTCCCGCCCGTACCGACCAGCGTTAAGATTCGCACCATAGCAATCAGGCATTCTTCGCAGGAATGACATCGTTCATCTGTGCTTTAACGGAGTGCTGTCGGCATGCCGTTCCGGACATGTTAATAATCAATTATCATTTATCAATAATCAATTAAAAATGCCCGAGACTGGAGTCGAACCAGCACGACCCTAAGGTCACTAGCCCCTCAAGCTAGCGCGTCTGCCTATTCCGCCACCCGGGCGCTCTTGATTTATTATTTACTATTGATTATTGACTAATGATTAATGATTGTCAATTCTCAATTCGGAGATTGAAAAAATAATCGTACCGTAGACAACACTGTGGACCTGCTGGTCAGATAACCTCCATTACAAGACTGGATTCAGAATAAAAGCCCGCTCCTTCGACATGATCAAAGCGGGCCCTGAGCCCATTCGGCTAAGCTCAGGATAAACTTCGCCGGATTGGTTTGGAATGACAATTCTTCAAATTGCCCATGAAAGCGTATTGCCCTGGTCGCCAACTATTACAAGTGGCAGCAACAAAAAGGGGGGAAATAAGGCAAAATTGCCGGACTAAAAAAATTAGGTAATTTTATATTTTATCCAAATTTTTATTGACTTTTGCCTAATATATACTAATATTAATGATTATGAGAAGAAAAATGCTTTCAACATCCTGTCCTTCCTGCAGCCTGCCGATGCAGACGGCGGCGATGTCCTGCACGGCGTGCGGCGTCAAAATTGAAGGTAATTTCAGCGAGACATTTTTTAATAGACTCACGCCGCGGGACCAGGAATTCTTAGAGCGGTATCTTTTAGCCGGCTTCAGCATCAAGACATTGGAGCAGAGCAGCTCGCTGGGATATGCTGCGATACGGTCCAGATTAGACAGACTCATCGCCAATTACAAGGAATTAGCAAAAATGGATGCTCAGAAAAAGGCCGTCTTAGAGCAACTGCGTAAAAACGAAATCAGCGTGACGGAGGCCAAGGAAAAACTGGAGAAGCTTTCGGGAGAATAGAAAATGGAAAACGTATCAAATGTATCCTCGGAAGAAGAACTTCTGAAGCTGCGTGAGGAAGGCAAGATAAGCGAGCAGGAGTACGAGGAACTACTTGGGACGATAAGACGGTCGCCCGTGAATAACTCCAGCGTGGAATCGCCTGCCGAACCACAATTCCAGGCTTTTCGGAAGCGCATCATGGTCGGCGGTCTTATTATGTCTATCGTGGGAATAGTATTCGGGTTGATACTCAACCTTCCCCTTGTATGGGGGCTTGGTATTTTAGGAATAATTGTCGTGCCGATTAAGTTTCATCTGATTAACAAAAGGCAATAACATAACAGAAGTAGTTATGATGTATTCGGGAGATTAAAAAATGGAGAACATATCGAACGTCTCATTCGAAGAAGAACTGTTGCAGCTTCGCAATGAGGGCAAGATAAGCGAGACCGAATATCAGGACTTACTTGCAACAATAAAAAAAACACCCGCTAAGAGCACCGACACTTCCATGTTACAAAACGACTTTCAGGAATCAAAACACAAGCAAGGGAAGATTGCATTCTATTTAATGTTAGGGGGGATTGTCGTGCCGATTGTGAGTTTCTTTGTTTGCTTCGCGATCTCGGGTGGTGGGGAAGGGGACGTCATTTTCAGCATCTGTTTTCTTATTTCCATACTTATTGAGATACCGGCGTTGGCTCTTGGTGTGATTTCCTGGACGGATAGCTATGGAAAAGCAACCGTGATAACGATATCGGCCGTTGCTGTGCTTATATCACTAAACTGGCTCAGGTCTAATAGAGACCACGTGACGTATAAGAAAGAACATTTGCTGAGAACAGCAAAAATGGAACCGGTTCAAATTGCACGCCAGAGAGACGTGCAGGAAAGAACGCTGAAGCAAGGTTCGGCTGTCACTGAATTGGAGGCATTTGCGCTCGATGATCTGCAAGGACTCATTACTCAATCAGGCGTCAGCATCGACAAGGCGATTTCGAGCGACGGCAACGGCTCTTTGCGAATTGATGTAACAGAACAAACAACAATTCACCTGTTCGAGACAGGGGACATCGACATCGAGAACGCGCGCCTGATCTATCAGGCAAAGGTACGCACCAGAAACGTGCAGGGACAGGTTTATCTCGAAATGTGGT
Organism: uncultured Pirellulales bacterium; assembly: GCA_964439135.1. GTDB lineage: Bacteria > Planctomycetota > Phycisphaerae > Sedimentisphaerales > Anaerobacaceae > JAFGPJ01. Next base: position 494 of record CAYTNN010000207.1, on the reverse strand, counting down.
GCCACTTCCCCGCCAAAGGAGAGTTTTTCTCAAAGGGGCTTTTGAACCCTCTGACCGGTACTACAGACTGGACAACAGTGGAGACGTTTTTCTTCTTTAACAAGGCAGAGAATCCTGACAATGTAAAACTTAATCTGGTTGTTGATGGTAACGGAACTGTCTGGATTGACGACATTCGGCTGCTGAAGAGACTGCCTAAATGACAACGGGCTGTCAAGTTCCTCTTTCGTTATTCCAGAGTAAAACCTGCAGGCGCGGCGAAAATGCAAAGCCGGCGCGCTTGCAGAAATCGGCGACCATTGGTGACGTGGCTAAAAGCTCGTCCCTTGTAGCTGCCTGTGGCATCAGCATTATCTTTTCCCGCTCGGCATTTCCGAGTTTTTGTATGGTTTGTTCTATCTCCGGCAGGTCGGCCTCGGAATCAACGACGAATTTGAGTTGATAGTTGTAATTGTCAATCAAAGCACCAAGAACCGCCAGGTCGAGTTTCGAAT
>CAYTNN010000206.1:4563-8079 GCA_964439135.1 uncultured Pirellulales bacterium | reverse complement strand
TTTAACATTTAGAAAAATGTCAAATCATCTTGCGGCACTTCGGTGAGATGTTACCCATTTTCAATAAGGGCAAAAAACAACTGCTCCAGATCGTTTTCATTCATCCATGAACAGGGAAGGTCGTCCATATTTCTGACTCGAAGTAAAATACTTGCCGAACGTGCGCTTTCACTCAGTAACCTTGCGATTCTGACAGCGACCGTCTTCAAATTTACTTCAGCGACGGTCCTTCCAGAAGATTTCCTGGCAAAATTGCGAAATCTTTCAATAATTGAAGTGATATTAGATACCTGAGTCACACTGTCCTTGAGTCTTCTTATAACGGTCTCTGAGGAAGATGATGCTTCCAGCTCATCCAACGCATTATCCATCGACAGACGAATGACAGTCAGAGGCTGCGTGAGCTGATGAGCTACGGTCGCACTTAAGGTCCCCAATGAGGCGAGCTGTTCGGCTCGAGCCATTTGTCCGCGATATCTGCTGAGTTCCTCTTCCTTCAGCTTCGTTTCGCTGATATCAACAAATGAGCCCATCATGGAAATCGGCTTGCCGTGCTCATCTTTCACTAAAGTTGCACAGATCTGAACATCGAAGGCCGAGCCATCCTTTCTTTTGGCCGTTAATTCACCGATCCAGCCTCCTCTATCTCGCAGCATATCGATTAACTTTGACCCTTCATCGGGAATTTGCCAGAACTCAAGGGTATTTCTTCCCAGAACCTCGTTCTCGTCATCGTATCCCCACATTTCGATGAAGGACCTATTCACATATGTTAAATTCCCTTCTGTGTCGCCGATGGCAATGCCGCTTATGGATGAGTCAACAGCGGAACTGAGCTTTTGTATTTGCTCTTCTGCACGTTTCATATCATCGATATCTCTTGCGATAACCATAGCGGCAGTCGCCCTTCCATGATCGTCTCTCAATGGCTCAATGGTCGCACTGTACCAGCGGGGCTTATTCTGTATTTCAGTCAACGAGATTGAATTTATTCCTTGCCCGGTCTCGATGGCTTTTCGCACATTAGCCGCCTGGCGTTCTGCGATTTCTTTCGGGAAAAGGTCCCACAACGTCTTTCCGACCAAGTCTTCCGGCTGATATCCCAAAGTCTTTGCCCCCACTTTATTCGCGAATAAAAAGACGCCTCTCTCGTCTATGATGAAAATGGGATCCCTCGCACATTCGACCAGTGTTCTGTACTTTTCCTCGCTCTCGGCGAGTGCTCTTTCCATGTTCCTTTGCTCGGTTATATCTTTGGCAACGGTTACAAGCACCGTTTCATCACGTATTTTCACTGCCGTTACGTTCAGATTGGCGTGGTATGTCGAGCCGTCTTTGCGTTTCAATTCTGCCTGGAAATCACGGATGAGACCATCCTGCTGAAGTTGTTTTAAGAGCCGCGTTCGTTCGTCGGGATTATGATACACGTCTCGCACATTTGATTGCTTTATTTCCTCAAGTGAAAAGCCCGTCATTCGAAGCATCGTGCTGTTAGCGTCTATAATCCGCCCGTCCAATGCCGCCAGACCAACGCCTACAGGCAAAGTCTCGAACAGAGTACGATAACGGATCTCCGATTCATGCAGCGCCTCCTCTGTGTTCCTCCGTTCGGTGACGTCCTCACCAAAGGCCTGGAAAGAAACTGCACGGCCGTGCTCGTCAAAAAGTGCCCGATTTGTCCATCGTTGCCATTTAATCTGGCCATCCGGAGCATATACTTTGTGCTCTTGTGTCATAATCGGTAAGTCAATAGTCAGTGATATAATATTGTCCATAACGGATAGCCTGTCTCCTTCGGGGATGAGATACTTGAAGTTGCTGCCGATCAACTCTTTGCTGGTTTTGCCAAAGTACTTGCAGTACGCGGTATTGACAAAAACAATTTCACCATCAGGAAGAAAGCTGCACAATAAGATGGGCGAATCTTCAACTACGGAACGGTATCGCTCCTCACTATAGCGCAGTAACTCTTCTGCCTTCTTATGCTTTGTTATATCGATAGCCGTAGCGGCCATAAATAAAGGTTCTTCACTTTCATCCCTTACCAATGTAGCACTCATCAATGTGGGAAAAACAGTGTTGTCTCTTTTTTTATGCCATACCTCCTCGGCTACATAGTTGCCTTTTTGTTTAAGCTGATCGTTTAACTGGATCACGTATTCCATTTGCTCTTCGTTGTGGAAAATAAAAAGGTTTTTGCCGATTAACTCATCTACGCTGTACTGGTGCATCTGTCCAAAAGAATCGTTCACATAGACAAGATTGCCTTGAAGGTCGGCTATGGCAACACCGTGACCCGCTTTGTCTGAAATAGTTTTGAACTTTCTGATTTCCTCTGCGGCCTGCTTAGTAGCGGTGATGTCACGGAAAAATGTGAACACCCGTCCGCCATCAAGCTCCAGATAATTGGCACTGATATCGAGGTCCATAATCGTGCCGTCCTTCCGTCTATGGCTTGATTCGAAACGATGAAATCCTTTATCTATAATCCTCTGAATATGTTGTAAAGTTTCCTGCGGTGCTTCCGCCGCCTCGACGTTCTGGATGCTCATATTAAGCAGTTCATCCCGGCTATAGCCGGACATGCGGCAGTAAGCATCGTTGATCTCCAGAATTCGCCCATGAGTGTCGATCAGCCAAAATCCGTCAATACAGGTTTTTAGTATAATCTTGTCTCGCTCATGTTGCTTCTTGCGATCCGTGATGTCAATATTTGTACCGATCATCCGTGCAGGCGAGCCGTCGTCATTGTATGCTACTATTTTCCCACGGCCTAAAAGCCATACATAATCGTCTGATTTGGTCCTGAGGCGATACTCAATTTCAATAGAGTCCCTTTTGCCGGCAATATGCTCATTAAGGTTTCGAAGTACGGCTTGCCTGTCATCGGGATGAATTCGTTTTTCCCATTCATCTTGCGATGCAGTCAGTTCGTGGGATTCATACCCTAACATCGTTGCATTTCGCGGATTTCTATAAACTTCGTTTGTTGTCATATTCCAGTCCCACAGGGCGTCATTAGTCACCTCCATCGCCAAACGAAATTTCTCCTCGCTCTGCTTCAATGCATTCTCTGTTTTTTTATGATTGGTAATATCATGAGCGAAGATGGCAACAGACACGACCTTTCCTTTTGCATCAAAGATGGGACAAAACCATGTTTCGAAAGATTTTCCATCCCGCTCGTCCCTTAAGTAGCTTATTTTGCCTGTTTGGATGACCTCCGTCCATTTGGATCGCCGTAATTCGTAGACATCCTCATGAATGAACTCACGGGCATTCTTGCCGATCATCTCATCAATGCTTCTGCCCAAACTCTCGGCACCTGCTTTATTAATCATTAGAACATTTTCATCGGTATCGATCAGACCTGCGGTATCGGGAATGGACTCCAGAAAAGCACTGGCTGCCTGTTTTTTATCATACATAATTTTCTTGGTTTGTTTGTAATAACGGCAGTTTTCGTATCGACTTGCGATATTTATCAGTGACATAGGCAGCAGATCCAGATAGCCT
>CAYTNN010000206.1:0-4463 GCA_964439135.1 uncultured Pirellulales bacterium | reverse complement strand
TCGCTTTTTTGAAAAGCCCGGCGAAAGAGGAGCCTGTCGTTTTCATTTTCCTGGACCAGAACAATACGAAGGTTTGACGATATTTCAAGCATGATCGGGATCTCCATCTGGAGACGCGACTGACTATACTCGCTCAGGCCAGACGCTCTCACGAATATTCGGGTATACAATATCCCTGAGTAGCAAATTTAACTGGTGTAGTCAAGGATGGATTCAAGGATTCTTGCCGGTTACAGAATTCCGTATGTTCCGTACGAGGGTGACGTCATGTCAAATGTCGATGAGTGTTTCCACAAATCAAATACCGCTGTTCTTGTCGTGCGCCATGAGTGATTTGTATTGCATAAAAAATAACACGTCGTAATATACAATACGATATAAGCGATAAGAATTACGGTATCCTATTATCGGTGAGTTTGCTGGGCTTGTCAATCAGCAGAGCCTTATCTATGTCCGCCATCAGTTCCTGCTGATTAATTCTGACAATGCGCTGATGTCTTCTATGGCCTTCAGCGGTGGTCTCGCCGGGCTGGCTGATGCTGCAGCCGAAGGGCATGAAAACCAAAACCAACAAAGCAACAACTAAAATCACCTTACATACAGAAACGGAAACGCTCTTCATCATTTCTCCTTGTTATCGGCCAGAGCAAGTTTTTATTGTTTGGGCAGCACAAAACGCGCCCTTGATTATAAATAAATTATACATGTTGCCGGAGTTATTGTCAATGAAAAATGTGTCCAAATGGGTCCGGAAATATGCAAAAAAGGAAGGATTTCCATATTGTTTCGGGAAGCAGCCCTGTAATTTAGCTATGAAAATCGATGATGATTATTAAGAATAACAAATCTATGATCGGCTTATTCATGCTGTAGAGGCAGAATTTCCCCCCAGATGTGACAGAGAGCCTGATAATCAGCCGATTATAGGAACTTGCCACAAGGCCCTGGTTGTCAAAGAATAACTCATAAGCCGGTTTGCCGGATTATCCGCGATGCTCCAGGCAGGCGTTTTTGTTGCTAATAATAGGCTTAATGTCTGCCGATAAATTGATGGGGTTAGAAACTGCGAGAAAGGTCGTTTTAGTGGATATATCGCAGTGAATATGCACGGTAAATTTCGAACTCCCGGCAGCATACGCGCATCAATACGGTTCGATGTGTGGATCAATGAATGACAGCTTAAAAGCTCTTGAAAGAATATGACGAGCGGGTGTTTGGGAGAAGCTGATGAAGAATAAAAAGCAGCTTAATGATTTAATGGAAATTCAGACAAGCGTTATAGCGTCTGATGGATTGATTATTTCTTCCTGGCCATGGTTGAATGTAGGCTATGTAATGAGCGAAGATGTCGCTACTATCTGCCCGGATGAAATAGTGATTTCAGCAGCAAAAATTATGTCTGACAAAAAGATTTCCTGTCTGGTCGTCGTGGACAATGGAAATGTGGCAGGTATCATTACCGAGACAGACATGCTCAGAAGAGTAGGCGACAATGGTAAAGAGATCTATCGTACAAAATTAGGCCGGATCATGTCTTCTCCTGTGGAAAGTGTGCCCCCTGATTTGTCTGTTCTTGAAGCCAGCAAAATTATGGGCGTCAAACATATCAAGCGACTGCCAATTCTGAAGGACGAGAAATTAGTTGGAATTGTGACACAGACGGACCTGGTTCGGGCCCTGACATCCTACGGCCTGTGGAGAGATATTTCGGAGATAATGAGTCGAGACATTGCCGGTATTCAAAGGAATGCGAGCGTGGCAGAGGCGGCGAAAATTATGACCTCTCGAAAGATATCCTGTATTATAGTCATGGATGGGGATGATGTGGTTGGCGTTCTTACAGAAAAAGATCTGCTTGGGCGAGTGGTCGCGCTGAAAAGGGATCCCGCTAATACCAGAGTGGAAGATGTTATGTCTTTTCCCGTGACAAGCGTGCTTCCTGCTTTCTCTGTCTTCAGTGCCAGCAAGGTAATGGAGGAGATGAATATCCGCAGACTGGTTATTATGAAGGATAAACGTTTGTGCGGAGTCGTAACTCAAACAGACATTTTCATGGCGGTAAGGAATAAGCTGCAGGCCGAAGAAGAAAAGAGCTTGAGATTAATAGAAGAGTCCAAGAGCAATATTTATAAAACCGACCTGGATGGGAAAATAACTTATATTAATCCGGCATTTATGGAACTCCTGGAGGTTTCCGGGCCGGACGAACTTCTCGGTCAGCCGTTTCTGCCGGAACGGTTTTGGTTCGATCTGGAAGAAAGAAACCAGTTTTCGCAGGAACTTCAAAAGAGAAGTATTGAAAGCAGAGAGTTGACTCTGAAGACCTCGAAAGGCAATAAAATATATGTTACTGTCTTTCCCAGTTATACCAAAGACGCCCATGGCGAAATCAACGGGAGTCAGGCAGTTGTCTATGATATCACGGCCAAAAAAGAGCTGGTCGCCCTTAGAAAAGCGGAGGAAGAGCTTGCTAAGCTCAACAATGACCTAGATGCGGCAGTCCGGGAGCTGAGCCAGGCGAATGAGGAGCTTCAGGAGTTCGCACACATAACAGCTCATGACTTGAAAACACCGCTGCGGGCAATCGGAACTCTGGCCGATTGGTTATCGACGGACTATGCCGATAAGTTCGATGAGCAGGGCAAAGAAAAAGTCAGGCTGCTCGTCACAAGAGCGGTACAAATGAGTGCTCTTATCGATGACATCCTGCGATATTCCAGGGTCGGTCACGATATCACGAAAACGCAACGAGTCGATTTGAATACACTATTGTCGGAAGTCATTGCCGGAGTTGATCCGCCTGAAAATATTGAAATAACCGTTGAGAACGAGCTGCCCGTCCTGATGTGCGAAAGAACCCAAATCCTGCAGGTTTTTCAGAACCTGCTGAGCAACGCCGTAAAATATATGGACAAGCCCAGGGGGCAAATAAAAATCGGTTGTGTAGAGCGGGATTCCTTCTGGAAATTCAGCGTCACCGACAACGGATCCGGAATCGATAAAAGGCACTATGAAAGAATTTTTAAGTTATTCCAGACCCTTTCGCCATGCGATGGAGTTGAGAATACCGGCATTGGGCTTTCGATTGTGAAAAAGATCGTCGAGATCAACGGGGGCAGTGTCTGCGTGAAATCCGAAGTCGGCAAAGGAAGCACATTCGTATTTACGCTGCCGAAGCAAAACTCCGACGTCACTGCCGTATTGACGAATAATCGTAACGCTGAGAGGTAAATCGACGCTCATGTCCGCAAGGGCGGTGATTTGCTCTTCGCTGTCGTTTAGACCTTTTATGATAACGCTGTTGATCTTTACGGGCGTTAAGCCTGCATCTATCGCCTTGTAAATTCCATCGATGACTCCGGTTAACAGATCGAATCCCGTTATCCGCTCGTAAGTTTCCCGCTCTATCGAATCGACGCTTATATTGACTCGTTGAAGCCCGGCGGCCTTTAGCTCTTCTGCCAGGGATTCAAGAAAGACACCGTTAGTTGTCGCGGACAACTCTTCAATGCCGGCGATGGCTGCCAATTCGCGCACGAGCCGGACGATACGCAGGATTTCTTCGAATCGCGGGCTGGAAGCCCGCGACACGACCCGCGACACAAATTCGCCCTTAATCAGGCTGAAACCGGGCAGAGGATGGCAGTAGACGCATCGCAGGTTGCATTTGTCGGTTAACGATAATCTAAGGCAGTCAATGCTCATTTTTCACGCTGTAAAATTACTCGTTCGTCAAATCAATCTGACCTGAACGATGGTTCCCTTTGGAATTTCAGCCACGCCGACATCCATACAGACCAATCCATCGGCGCCGCATAGCGCGTTAATATGGCCTGAGTCATGATATTCGACTTTTCTCAACGTTCCGGCATCCGTTATTGTAACAGGAGTCCAGCCCCGCCGCTGCGTGTCTTTTCTATTGATGGTGTCATCCACCGGCATTCGAACGTTCGGCGGAGCATAATCGTGGCCCATCAGCTTGTACAGAAAAGGTTTCACTAACAACTCGAACACAACGAAAGTCGAGACCGGATTGCCCGGCAGGCCGAAGCAATATACCGGTGTCGCGGGCATCTTGCCCGCGATTCGAGGGCGGGACGCCCTCGACATGACGCCGAAAACGGTTGGCTTGCCCGGCTTCAGGGCGATTTTCTCGAACAACAATTCGATATTGTTTTGCTTCAGTATCCCCGGCACGAGATCGAAATCCCCCATGGAAACCCCGCCCGATAGCAAAACCATGTCGTTTTCAGCGGCGGCCTTTTTGAATGTCCGGTCGATCTCGCCTGGCGTATCTTTGGCGATGCCGTAATCGGTCACGGCCGTGCCTACACTTTCAAGCTGGGCGGCGAGCTGGGGGCTGTTGCTGTTTCTCAGCCGCCAGGGGCTTGGCTTCGCTTGGGGCTCGACGAGTTCGTCGCCCGTTGCAATAATCCCTACCGTCGGCTTTCTTGCTACGAGTA
>CAYTNN010000205.1:0-8131 GCA_964439135.1 uncultured Pirellulales bacterium | reverse complement strand
CGCCTAATACCGTTGTCAGGGCATACTGCACGCAGCAGAAGGATGCCCTGTTTTTGAAATCATTCGGAGATAACGATATGTACGCTGCCGTTCGTCGTAGTCATCTGACTACGCGCCTAATACCGTTGCCGGGGTATGCTACACACCGCAGGAGGATGCTCTGTTTTTGAAATCACTCGGAGATATCAATATTTACGTTGCCGTTCGTCGTAGTCATCTGACTACGCGCCTAATACCGTTGTCAGGGCATACTGCACGCAGCAGAAGGATGCTCTGTTTTTGAAATCACTTGGAGATAACGATATGTACGCTATCGTTCGTCGTAGTCATCTGACTACGCGCCTAATACCGTTGTTAGGGCATACTGCACGCAGCAGAAGGATGCCCTGTTTTTTGAAATCTTTCGTAGATAACGATATTTACGCTGTAGTTCATCGTAGTCATCTGACTACGCGCCTAATACTGTTGCCGGGGTATGCTGCACACGGCAGGAGGGCAGCTTAACCCCCTGACGGCCAGATATATCCCGTGCAATCTCCGAGTAAGCCTCGCATCCTTACTCTTTTCGATACAGCGTTTGCAACTCTTGTGTTGTGTGATGATTTTTTAGATTCATAATAGCCTCCGTGCTAAATGATACTTTCAATTAACTACTATGAACTATACCGGCATTTATATGCTCATCGTATTAAATAATCGCAATTCGCATAAGACTTACTTTTCCGGCCAGACGCCTTCGAAGACTTCGTCGGCCGGGCCGGTCATATAAACGCAATTATCTTCTTCGCACCAGTGCAGATTAAGGTCGCCGCCGGGCAAATGTCCGGTGCATATTCGCTCTTGTCGTCCGTTCAACGCTGCAGCCACACAGACAGCACAAGCGCCGGTGCCGCAAGCCATTGTAATGCCGCTGCCTCGTTCCCATGTCCGCATTGTAAATTCCACCGGCTTGTCAATCCGGACAAAGTGAACATTTATTCGATTCGGAAAAAGGTTGTGGTTTTCGATAGCCGACCCGAGTTTCTCAAGCTCAATTGACCGCACATCGTCACAGAAGAATACGGCGTGCGGATTCCCCATCGATACGCATGTCATCAACAGTTCCCGCCCAAGAACGTCGATCGGCTGCGCGACAACTTTTTCGCCGGTGAGATTCACAGGAATATCCTGCGGCGACAAAATCGGCTGGCCCATATTCACGCATACCTTCCGAACCTTGTCAGTATCGTCGATGATTAGGCCAACAGTCAAAATCCCGTTGCCGGTCTCTATATTTAACGAAGCTGGAAAAGACCGCTGGCCCGGTACGGAAAACTCTCCGCCGGCCTGGGCTAATTTGTGTTCGTACGTGTATTTCGCTACGCATCGGATTCCATTTCCGCACATTTCAGCTTCCGAACCGTCGGCGTTGAAGATGCGCATCCGCACATCCGCCGTCTGCGAGGGGGCTATGAGAATCAATCCATCGCCGCCTACGCCTCGATGCCGGTCGCTGATGATCGGCGCCAGGGCGACGGGATCCTCAACTTGCTCGTCGAAGCAGTTGACATAGACATAATCATTGCCTATGCCGTGCATTTTTGTAAATCTCATCGGACTTCTCCTTATAACGATCAGACCGCTACCGGCCCCAGTTCCTTGAGCAGTCGAATTGCCGCTTCGGCCATCATCTCGCCACCTCCCGGAGCGATCCTCGAATTGACCGTTTCGTAGCTGCCCTCGGCAAATGCCTTTTTCGTGGGTATATAACCCGGCGCATCCTGGCATAATTCTATCACCAGCGTAGTGGCAAAGGGGCTGGCTCGCTTAATCGCAAGCCCCAGATCTACAAAGACCTCGCCCGGCAGACCAACGACAGCCACATCCCGGCTCAGCCGGAATACATGAACTTCAAGAGGTATTGTTTGGCCCGGACGCATCTCTCTGGCGAGTATTTTATACGCCTCGACTTGTTTAATAAAGGACAATTCTCCGGTCCCGACCTTTTTAATGTTCTCGCGGGCCCAGGCAACCTTCTCCGGCCCGAATTGCTGAAGCGGGGCATCGACAATCCCGCTGCGCACGCCCAGCAACGGTTCGGCATCGGCCTTCAGAGATTCCTTTTTCGCTTTGACCGTCTCAGCCAATGTCCTGCCGATGTAGTCCGTCTTGAGGCGTTCCTTTTTCGTAACGTCGATGTGGTTGATGTCGCCGCAGGTACCGGTGCCGAACAGCAGAACGAACTTATCACCATATTTCTCCCGCAACGACTGCTCCAGATAATAAGGGTAGTCCGCGGCATATTTTGTTCCTCCGACCGTGTCGAGATGGAGGGTGAAGTTGACCAACGCCCCAATAGCGTCGTTGTCGCCATTTGCCTCGCGGAGAAATACCATCCCAACCTCGGGATCGATCGGGCCGGCAGCGCGAACGATATCGGGATTCAGCACTCCGGGATTGAACCGGACCGTCCCGTCTTTCATATGGAACCGCCGATTGAACGAAAGACCTTGCTGCTCAGCCGAGCCTGCCGCGAGCCGGACGGGCTTTGCCGCCGCGTCGGCTTGCGCGATTACTCCTGCAAGCTTCTCAATCAACTCTTCTGCGTAGTCCACCTTCTCGTACGGGTCGCTGCCATGTTCGGCAAGGGCAGTGTCGTGAAAGTGTTTCCTCAGGGCGCCAAAGTAAAGCGGGCCGGTGTGAGAGTGCGTAGCGGCGATAAGAATATTTTTCGCCGGGATGCCGGTTCGCTCGGCCGCCCACCTGCGGGCGCGCGACGAAACGTCGAGTGACAGGCCGATGATATCGCAGAAGACCATAGCCGCGGACGTCTCACCCTGTCGAAGGACAATCGCTTTCGCATGAAGCGGATTCGACGTGCCCGTGCTCAATCTCTCGCTGAAGTATCCGCTCATTCGGTAACCGATGGGCGGCGTGATATCGGCAACTGCCAGACCCGCCGTTAGTTGAGCCGCACGACCGGAACTCCGGCGCGCCGATGTTTTCTGGCCGGTCAGCTCTTCGAGGAACTGCCGGACCTTTTTCGCTTCGGCGAGCGTCTGCTCCAAATCGCCCGGCTCAAGACATTCGACGACCAGCGGGCCGCCTGTAAAGCCGCCTTTCTTCAGACGTGCCATTACAGCGGGAAAATCCACCATGCCCGTCCCCGGCGTCAAATCGACCTTCTTGGGATGCTTATAATCCTTGACGCACATGCCGACGACGAGCCCATCGACGCTGGCCGCTTCGGAAACCGGGTCCAGTTTGCCGTCCGAGTAATAGTAAATATTTCCCGGGTCGTACCAGATTCGGAAGTTCTTATGGTTGACCATCTCGATGGTCTTGCGGCACTGAGGTCCCGTGGCGTTCAGGCCCCCGTGCGGTTTTACGCTTATCCCAAGGCCTTTCTCAGCGGCATAATCGCAGCATTCGGCAATGGCCTTGTAGTAAACCTTAAACAGCTTTTCGTTGCCGATGCCGCCCATGAGCAGGTTGCCCGCGCCGCATGCGGCACAGTTATCTATCAGCTTCCTCAGACCTTCGATGCCCGCTTCGAGCGACTTGTCCACGGGGATTCCACCGCCGTAAACCGATGGAATTTTGAGCCCGCGATTCCGTACCTCCCGGCCCACCTGCTCGGCCTCTTCGAGCGTGGTCTCCACCGAAATCACGAGGTTGTTCTTCGATTTTGCCGTCATCAGGCCGGCGTATTTGAAACCCGCCTCGGCAATGGCATCCAGCGCCACGCGATAATCGTATTTCGCCCAGGGCCGGGTGTAGCAGCCGATCTGCCATCGGTCTCCGGCCGTCGAAGCCATCGTTGATGTGGCAGTATAAGAAGCGGCAAGTCCCACCGCCCCGAGTCTCAGGCTATGGCCTAAAAAATCCCTGCGGGAAAGTTCGTCAAAAGCATTCATCGATATTTTCTCCTAACTCGTTTCGGACATATTGCTCAAAGTGACAATCGCCGGCGTAAATTTATCCCGGACGAATCTCACGTTTCTCGGCATCATAAATCATTCTCAGGCCCGTGTCGTACGACTTCATCGCCATAATAACCGCCACCGCGTGCTGGTATCCGGCATCGATCGAGGCGTTGGGCGTCTTGCGCGTTCGCATGCACTGGAGCCAGTCGAGGAAGTGTTCCGGCCGCGAGACTTCTTCGACCGGTTTCCTGCCGCGTATCGGTCCCTTTTTCTCGCTGTTTGCCCCTTCGGCGGTCAGAATCGGCGCGTTCCAGTTGACCATATCGATAACGCCGGCGTCGCCGAATATCTTGAAGCTGTTGCCGCTGCCGTTGCCGAAGTTCGTCGAGTAGCTCACCATGAAATCCTCCGGATAAGTCCACAGGGCGTGAACGTGGTCGGGGCACGTGAATTTGTGCTCATCCTTCCACGTGTACGTCCCGCCCAAACAGACGCAGCTCGTTGGGAACTTCGCCCCGGTAATATAATGCACCAGGTCGATAAAATGGCTGCCTAATCCCGGCACGGGCCCGTCGGAGAAATCACGATAGCCGTACCAGCCCGAGTATAGCACGGGATCGAAGGGACGCTTCGGCTGGTCCATCAGGAACTCGTCGAAGTCCACGTCCTCGGCTTTGACGTCCTTGACGTAGCCGTACCAGTAGGGCTGTTCGCCGTTCCGACACTGTTCGATCCGCCCGACCTTGCCGAGGATGCCGGTCTTATAAAGCTCACGGCAGCCGGTAAACGTGCCGAAGCTTCGCAACTGCGTGCCGATCTGGACGACTATCCCGGCCTCCTTGACGGCGTCGCATGCTTTTATGAGCCTGTCGAGCCGCCGGGCCAGCGGCTTTTCGCAGTACGCGTCCTTGCCGGCTTTCGCCGCCGCTTCGAGGTGCGTAGTGTGCGCGTGGTCGGGCGAGGCAATCATCACGGCGTCAACATCTTTGAGAGCAATCAAATCGCGATACGAGGAGAACTTCCGCGCCTCGCGCCCGTACCATTCCTTAGTCTTGGCGGCGGCTTCCTCCTGGCGGAGCCGCCACGGATCGCACACGGCGGTAATCTCGAAATTCTGTGTATCCTGGTGTTGATGCACGCCCGCCATGTGGGCGCCGATTCCTCGGCCGCCAAGGCCGATCTGACCGATAGATATCCGGTCGTTGGCACCGGGCACGCGAGAATAGCTCGCCGCCGAAAGTGCAAAAGCAGCTCCCCCGGCCGTAGCCGTCTTCAAAAACCCCCGGCGAGAATATAAACCTTGCATTGCAGAACCTCCTTATAAAATAAATTCTAAATTCGATTATCTAAGCTGTTATTTGCGGCATTATAACATATGATTCTGAAGCGAAACAGTTATTTTAGATAAACAGGGCGGTGAATTAGAGGATTAGAAATCGTAGGGTGGGGCTATGCCCCACCATTGTTGATCGGTGGGCCAAGGCCCACCCTACCTGCTCTTTTTATTCTCCGTCAACATCTTCGGTGACGTAAGAGGAAGTTGCAGGAAATTGGTAAACATCCATAATAATTTTAATAATTTCCGCAGTTACACTCCGACAAAGCTGTTGACGCCCAAACCACTTCCTCAGTGAAGCACAGTAAGGTGGATCCGCTGTAGGTCTCAACGTGTTGTCAGGAGGCATAAGGCTCAAGCTCTGCTTCATCTTAGCCAATTAGATAAAAAATTTGCGGAACTTTGGTTCCAAGCAGAAACGCCTCACGAATTCCACCAATGTACCGTTCAGCACCTTTTCGATGTGGCTCTTTGAAGTCGCACTGGAGAAGATACCCCATACTCCAAAAAACGCGGGACGAGACAAGCCCATCTGCACAAAATCACGATAAGAACTTTCGACTGTGAATGAGACTTGGGGCACATTCCCAACGCCGGCAGAAGCAACAACATCTGCCCGAATGCTCCCGACCAATTCGATATCGACCCCCGATGCCTTGCTGTCGAAGAAAAATTGCGTCAACCCGACATTCACGGTTATTTCTCCATGGCCATGACCTGGGTTCAGCACGCGGTGGCCGCTTCTTTCCAATTCTACCTTGAGCGCGTTGTGCACTACTTGAACTTCGGGAGTTTTCGAAATGACGGTGGTATTCTCTGCCCCAAACATCGTATTACGCTGGACTCCAATGTAATTCCGCTGCTCCTTCGGTCGATGATCTACGACTTGGAGGGAAACGACCGCTGGTTTCAGGTCACTCAGTAGACCCGTTCCGGTTGGCGCATAATTCAAAGCTACTTTTACTTGTCTTGAAGCGCAGCCGGCACACAACAACAGATGGAAAGCCCATACAATTACGAATCCGATTGTGACTTGCTTGAGATTCATTGCATCACTCCTTGGTTTTGGGGCGTTCGGTAAACCTCATTGGCCGTACAGTCGCACACCATTTGGAGCACATACTCCATTCGTCCGGCGAGCAGCCCTTCTTGGGACTTGAAGTCACCCAGACTGTAGGACTTACTGTCCGGGTAAAACTCGTTGCGTTCCCATAAAACTTTGCTTGTGGCAGACGATATCAACTTAAGATTCACATCCAGTTCCAACTGAGCCTCTGCTTTGTCTCCCTTGTCATATTTGCTGCCGAGCGGGGGCCGCAGTCCCCATCTCCTGACTGTAAAGATGAAAAGGGTATCAATCCCGCTTTCTTGGGCAGCCGCAGGGGATTGAGATTGCACGAGTTCAATCGCTGGGAAAACCTTGGCAGTCTCAAACTTGTCCACCATCGCGTGCCCAATTGCGTCGGCACTGTTCATTTGAGCCGCTTCGGGCTTCAGCGCCCGGGTAGCTCGTCTGTCAGGGCTGGACTCGCGAATCACGCCTCCGATGACGCCGCCAATGGCGCCACCGATGGCGCCTCCGGCCACAGCTTCCCTGGGGACACTAATACCACGGCTTCTTTGGACAGCGACAATCAAGCCGAGGCCGATCAAATTCTCGAAAAGATTTGGATCATCAGCATTGGTGACGTACTGAAGCCGTACGGCAAATCCTTTCTCGACCTTGACGTGCAATCCAACATTCTTGATACGAGAAATGTCTTCGAGGCTCGGTTCAAAGGACGTGCCCGACCGGCCCGGTCTACATCCACTCAGAATCATGGCCACAACCAACAGAATAGTGACTGCGTAAATCCGCACAATCCCTTTTTTGCCCCCTCCTCTTTCAGCCACACTGATCCCTGAAATTGCCATGGCTCTGGCTCTGGCTCTCAATTATGAATTCAAACGCCTTATATCCACCTGCTTGCAGTAATCAAAATATCACTTTCCCATTGAGCCATCAACTTAATTTTCAACTCAGAATGGGATTTTCTTATGTCTTTTTCGTAATACAATCTTTCAAAACGTTGTTTTTTATGCTCGATTTTTGTTTTGGCCACTCGTAACCTTTGTATTTGCAAGATTTTACGAAGCTTTTCTATTAGACGAACTTTTTGGTTGCGGCCAAGGGCGAAGCCCGAGGCTGCGCCAGGTTATTCTAAGGTTTATTCCATAATTAGTCGGTCCTGAATAAGTATAAAGATAAATTAAAGGTCTCCGGTACATTTTCTTCCAGAAATCCATTTACCGCCCTAAAAACTCGCTTCTTTATTTGGCGCCTTTTATTGCTTGCTCAAGGTTGCTGTTTCACATTATACCACTTGCTCCTTCGTATAACAAAAACAATCTGCCTTTCTACGTGATACAGAATATTTCACGGGATTCACGGAGAATTCAGTCCTTGTGACTCCGCCGGATGGCGTCCCTGACGGGACTTACGGAGGAACCAGAAGACAGGAGAAAAGAAGGCAAAAGCTATAGTCCGTCGCTCGGATCACGAACCACGGGGCACGAGCCGCGTACAGCAAGTGGCGTTTCACGGAGATTTTTTTGGAATTTCCTTGACGGCAAACGGACTGGTTCGTATAATACTTAACGAATTCGTATGTCGTATTTCGTATGTGGTATGTGGTAAGTGGAATTAAGAATGGAAAATGGAAAAAAATAGAAGAAAAAAGGCAAAAATGAGAGTAAATCAGGTGTTAATTCGTGTTTTTTCGTGGTTAATTTGAAAAAACAAAGCCAATTTCCGAATGGGCAAAATGAGTTTAAGTATCTATACGAAAGGGAGATATGAGGATTTTTGTGGTTTTGGGCGGCAAGAAAACAAAGCCAATTCAAAGCCAAA
>CAYTNN010000204.1:5462-8139 GCA_964439135.1 uncultured Pirellulales bacterium | reverse complement strand
CCGCCCATCATGCCGCCGCCCATGCCGCCCATCATGCCGCCGCCCATGCCGCCCATCCTGCCGCCGCTCATACCGCCGCCATAACCGCCGCTCGTGCCGCTCGTGCCGCTGGTACCACCGCCAATGCCACTGCTCGTGGTGTAGCCTGGGTCACTAGAGCTGCTTATCATATTGCCCATCATCATGCCCATCATTATGCCCTGCATGCCGCCGTATTGGGCCGGATCACCGACCAGGTCGGTAATGTCATAAACGCGCGTCACCATTTTCTTGGGCAGCGTGTCAACTGTTGCTATCAGAATTATACCCTCATCCACAACGTAGCTGATTTCTGCGAATTCGCTCGAAACTCCGGCCAATAAAACCTCCAGTGCCTTGCGGAGCTTGACACCCGTCAGTGGGTCCATCCCCGCCGGCGTGGTCGGTTCGACCTCGCCATTTTCGAGCAGATCCTTCCAGTTAGGCTGTATCTGTAACGGAGGATCTACGGAATTCTTTAATGCCATTATCACTTCGGCAAAAGACGTTGAAGATGTTAAGTTCGACAGGTCAACAATCTGCTCCAGGGCTTCATACACTCTCACGTCAGCCGGATCCAGGCCGATTGGCTTGTCCTCCTGGCGAGTCGGTTTCTGAGTAATCTCACGCCAATTTTTGGGATAGGTAAGCTCTTCAGCGTATGGAATTCCGGATTCGTCGGTTTTCAGCAGGATATCTGCTCTTTGCCTGTTTGCTTCTTTCTTGATTTCCAATTGTTTCCGGAAGAAAACCATATCTTCCAGAGTGTCTTTGAGTATTAGTGCTTCGTTATTTTGTGGGTCTAATGCAAGCAGGCTTACCAATTGACCAAGAGCCGCTTCGTACTGTTGCTGCTTCTGATAAGCTAACGCGTTTTTCATCAGCTCGGATATTCTTGTTTGTCTGTCAGCTTCCATCTGCTTTCTAAATTGATTTTGTGCCTCTATTGCTGCTGTGCGTTTCTCTTGTTCGGCTTGCTGAGCCTTTTCGCTTTGTTTCTCGACAATTTCGTCACTGAGTGTTTTGAGCTTGCTGCTGTATTCTTTGAAAAGTTCATCTCCAAGGTGTATCTGGTTTTCGTTCACCGTAAATTCAGCTTGCTCGATCTCTTTTTTGGCCTTATCGAATTCGCCCTTGACCATGTAACTATTGGCTTTGGTTACAGCGTTGTTAACAACTGTTCCGGTGTAGGTGCGAATGATATTTCTTTTTTTAGTAATCTGTTCGATATAAGTTCCTTCACCTGTTACCGGTGAAGCGACTTTTACCGCTGTCACTTGTGGCCGAGCGGGCTTTGGCTCGACAAGTTCCGGCTCATTAACTTCCGATTCCGCAGCCCCGAAGTTGAAGACCTTTGGCTTAATAACAGCAATCATCTCAGGCTTCTCTTTTTCTGGAGCCGGCTCTATATCAGCCTTTTGGGGCGAGCGCTTATCTATTTCCGCCAGGTAACCATCTATAGTTCTTTTCATCGGTGGAGGGATTAAACCGCTGGTCGCCACCTCGACAAGACCTTCGCGAGCTTTTTCGAATTGACCGGCACGATAATATTTCATGCTGCTTCGATAAAGATCGGCGATTTTCTGGTTCTGTCTTTTCTGCTGTTCGCCTGGTTTTGCGATGTCTTCTTTGGTGGCCTTCTCCGGCTTTTCTGCCGTTACCTGAGGAGATGCTTTATCGTTTGTCGCCTGAAGTTCTATTTGCTTAAGAACCGTCGCGATCTGCGCTTGCTCTTCTTTTGTTAAATACTCATTCTTTCTAAGGCTCTCAAGATTTGCCTTGGCCTCGATTAGCCGGTTCTGCTTAATCAATTGATCGGCCGCCTGAAATTTCTCCAGAGCAAGCTTTCTTTGGGCTACTGCTGCTTTTGTCTTTTCAAGATGTGCATGCAGCTCCTCACGCCCTGTTGCGGTTAGATATTCCTGGTATCCCTGGGCCATAACAAAGGTTTTGAGCGCCTGCTCATAGTAACCCTTGTCATATTCTACCTTCCCAGCCTGAACATAGCTCTGGACAATCCGCTGGAATGCTTCCTCCCGGTCGGTTGCTCCATTCTCCTGCGACTGAGCCACGTCAAATACTGTTGTTACAAGCAGTAAAATAGATACCACTACAATGGACAGAGACTTTCTGCCGAAAGATTGGGTCAAGAAACTTGGCTTGCTCAAAATAAACCTCCTGCCAAAAAAAACCACCCTCTTAGTGAAATTCTTTACAAAATACTGTTACAATACTCTCCAGCTTCAACAAAGGGCCGGACTTATAATAACTTAAGTTTATAGGAAAACATTTTTTTTTGCAAGAGAAAAATTTGATTTATGCCCACTTGGCCAATAATATCTAAATTGTAGTACGCTTAACAGAATAATCCGGGAAATCCGAAGGGAAAAAAGTAATCTCAAAAACGCATTTTTTTAGGTCATAGCAGGGATTTAGAAAGTAAATCGCAATACAAAACCATTGAAAAACAGGTAATATGAAGGAAAAATCTCTAATATTGGCTGTAGAAACATCCAGCAGGATAGGCTCTGTTGCAATAGCTCTCAATGAAAAAATGCTTGGAGAAACAGTTTTTTCTTCACCATTGAAACACAGTGCCGAGATATTTCCCGCTATTCGCGGTTTACTTGACCAATTCGACCTGAATCCCAGTCAAATC
>CAYTNN010000204.1:0-5362 GCA_964439135.1 uncultured Pirellulales bacterium | reverse complement strand
CGGGGCCAATTTTTTATCGCCGGCTATGAGCGAGAGGCGGACGACGAGCGGAATGCGGCAGGGCGGGCAAGCTGGAAAAAAGTTCTACCGGATTCTTTAATGACTCCTTCGCAGTTCCTCGACCGATTTGCCTGCGATGCTAAACCAGTCTGGCTGCTCGGCGATGGGTTGCTATATTATAAGGATAAGTTTCAGGCTGGCGGAGTTCACTTTTTTCACGAGAAGTACTGGAGCCCAAGGGCCGGCAAAGTTCTCCTGCTCGGCCGGCAAATGGCCTTAAAAGGACAATTCGCCGATGCAATGACGCTCACCCCCAATTATCTGCGCAAACCGGATGTCACTGTAAAACCACGGTGACTCCCGGGTTTGTGTTAGAACCAGTTATTTGATTTCTATTGATCCTACATTTGTCTTCAACAGAACCTTACCCTCTCCCGAGCCTATTGTCCCTTTTATGGATTTGCCGACTTTACCAACCACAGTTATTGGCCTGGCAGTCTCGACTGAGCCGATGTTTGTTGAAGCATGGACTTGTGCCGACAACTCAGAAGGAGCTGTAAACTCTATGCTGCCGACATTAGTTGTGATGTTAGCTTTGCAGGCGGCTGGAGCGGCGGCTGCGTATTTGACTGTTACAGAGCCAACGTTAGATGAAAGAACAAGCTCAGCGACAACCGCATGGCAGGCGATGGAGCCAACATTTACTGACGCGTTAATTCGGCCTTCGATGTCTGATACCGTTACGGTTCCTACGTCGGTTGAGCAGTCCAGTTTCATGCCCCTGGGAGCTATGATTTTGAAATCAACGACAAGCGCCCCCTTTTTTAATTCAGCAGGTTTCACCGCCTTGATGGTTAGTGTCTCGTCGGAAGATTCAAATTCCATCTTCACTTCTTCGGCGAGTTTCCGGGCTTCCTCTTTCGTTTGCGCCTTAACGGTGATCTCGGCAGTGATATTACAATCTGTAACATCAGCGCCCGTAACAGTTATCGAACCGACGTCGGTTTCGATATTCAGCCCGGCCACACCGGCAATTGGTACTGATGTATGTTCGGTTCTCTGATATTTGGCCTTGAATAAGCTGCCAATATCATTACAGCCTGAGAAGACCGTCAGCAGGCACAAAGAGGCCTCAAAACACAAATTTATAAGGAAATGTTTTCTCATCTTTATATCCCTCGATTACATTTCTTGTCATTTAGATTATTATTGCCCGGCTATGGATTGGTTGCAAGTTAGTTTTCACAAAATTTTTGTGGGCACGGATTAGAGAATCGGTGAAAACACAACAATAATCGGTAACCAAATAAAAGGGGCCTATACCAAACTGATTGGTATAGGCCCCGAAATCATGCAAGTACTGCTGTAATTTCCGCGAAAGCGGTTTTACTCTTCAGCAGCTCCTCTCGGCTGGTACAGGCAGATATCGTCGAAGAACATTTTGCCCGAACCGCCGGGTACCGTTGTATTGCCCTGGGTTCCCAGGCCGATCGCTATCCTGTCGACGTTGGTCAGGGCTATGCCCTGATCGGCAAAAGCCTGGAGCGGGATGACCCACTCGGTCCATGTGTCGATATTCGCCGCGTCAGGATCATCGTGTACCACAACCGCAGATGCGCCGGTACTATTGGAAACCGCTACGTAAAGCGGCTCGGCAGCGTTGCTTGTAATGCCGATATCCTGGTGTGCCCACTGCCCGCTGACATTACCTGTAGTTGTAACGTTGGAGAATACCGCCTGGCATGTCAAAGCGGCATCGTGGCTCGTTACAGCCAAGCCAACATAGACATTCGCGCCCATCGTGATGTTCAATGGCGTTCCCAGCGTCTCCCATGTAGCGCCAATAGCCGAATGGGACGCAGTGAAGCTGCCGGATATGGAGCGGTCTATCTTCACCCAGTGCGGAGCGGCTTCATCACCTGTCGTCGAGTTATCGCTTGTGCTGTCAGCGCCCGTGCCGAGACGTCGCTGGAAGGAAACACCCGCGGCAGGCGTTACAACCATATACGCATGCGCCGAGTCGGGGTCCAGCGTTTCGCGAATCATCACGCCGGCCTTGGCCCAATCGTTTGTGTTATCGAGACTCTGGACCTTTGCGACTATCGAGCCGGCACCGGTGAGCATCTTATATGCATAGTGGAACTCATCGGACTGATACCAGATATCTGTGCCGGAATCGGTCATCGTGAAGGTGCCGACCGGACCCTCGACAAAGTTGCCGACGGATGCCGGATAGCCTCTGAACCAGATTGACAAATTCGCAACGCCTTCCTCGGTCCAGTCACGCGGGGCAATAAGTGTCAGTTCCGTCTCCGAATACCTGGAGTAGCCCTGCTTATTGTTGTCGTAGGCCAAAGGCATCGACTTGCCGCCGTCGTGGACAATGGTTTCCTCGGTATAGGAAGGAGTCGTTTCGTCACCGACAGCCGCTCCAGTGCCGTTACCCGGATGGTATGGATCGCTTCCCGGAGCGCCATAGCCAAGACCATCGATCCACGAGTACCAAATCTGGTTATCGCCGGCATCGTAGTTTTCGAAGTCGTCCACGAGAATAAAGTCGGCCACCGTGAAGGTCCAGATTCTACCTGTGCTGATGGTTCCGTCGGTGTTGACCTGGTCGATACGCCAGTAGTAAGGTCCGCCGCCCCATTCAACGCCTTCGGGCGGAGTGTAAGTAGTACCATTCTGACGGCCTCGGTATATACCGGTCGTGTCGGATGTATCGGCATTATCCACCGCATTTTCATCAGTACCGAAATAAACATCGTGCTGCGACGCGTTCTCTCCGGGCGACCAACTGAGGGGTGTTGCATCTTTGATATACGGTGTTGAGCGATTGCCGGGCTTCGCATCCCAGGCGAGTGCCGGGTCACCTCTCATTGCCTCCTTGATCTCATCCTCTGTCAGCGCTTTGTTGTAGATGCGAATGTCATCCATGACTCCGTTAAAATTGCCAACGCCGGTGTTGTAAGGTTCGCAGCCAATGTAAAAAGTTCCCGGCGAGGCGCCAAGCACCTCATTTGTAAGTAATTCTCTGTCCAGCACACCATTAACGTATGTCCTTATGTAACCATCCTGTAGAGAATAGACACCAGTGACGTGATACCAGACACCTGCTTCTAATATTGTTCCGCCGGCAACATCTCTGTTTAGAATGGGCGCGTTGCCGGAAGTTCTAATCTCAAATTCAACTTTATCGTTGAGTAAGCCCAACTTATAGCCGCCATTGGCATTGTCCTGATTCCCACCAACTTTGTGGCCAATGCCCGCCGCACCGATGTTAATCCACGCCGTGACCGAGACTGCACCTGAGAGTTCCAAACTCGGATCGTTTCCGCAATCGAGCCAATCACCCGAACCGTCGAATTCCAGCGCATCGCCGTCATACCCGGCTATCCACTGCGGGTTGCCCTGGAACATGCCGTGATTGCCGTGGCCGGACCAGTCAATGGCGACATTTCCGGGACCTTCGTCAAGTTTCCACCAACCGATAAGATTTGGGTCAGTTACGGCTATGTCGGGCAGGGTTTTGAAGCTCCATATCTCGCCTCTATGAGTACCCTGGGTTTCGAGTTCATCGACTCGCCAATAATACGTTTTATCTAATTCAAGAGTACATGGTGTGTAGTTCGCAAAGCCTGTTTGAGTACCATTAACGCCGTCATTAACATCATCGAAATTGTCGCTGAAGTAGACGGTATGCAATATTGCCCCGAAGCCTCCCGTCCAGTTCAAGATCAGGTTTTCAGAGTCTATAAATTTGCTCCCATCGCCTGGGATCGGTTCATAGGCCGTCTTGGGTGGGAACCAGAAGCTCCAGACTTTGCCTCTCCATGGACTGTTCGGATCCGCATCGTTGACCTCGTCGATACGCCAGTAGTAGGTTGTGCCCGGCGCAAGACCGTCCGGATAAGGATATCCGGTAAAGCCGGCGGCAAAATACGTCGATTCCTGGTTGCCTCGGAAGGCGTCTCCTGTGCCATCGTTCACATCGTCAAAATTATCGCAGAAGTAAACATCGTGCGAAACCGCGAAATCTCCTGCCTTCCAGCCAAGGCTCACCCACGTATTTTGATAGATGGCACCATCTTCCGGGGTGGGACCCGAGGCAAGTGGATATCCTTTGCTACTCATCATAAGTTGAATCTCTTCCTGCGTCAGCGCCCGGTCGTAAACTTGTACATCGTCGATCAGGCCGTCAGGACATCCATTATAACTATTGCTGGCGGGATGACCTTCACCCACCAAAAAGTTGTTGCCCGACACGTCGATTGTTCCTGAAGCTGCTTCAGAAAAGACCTCTTCTTTGTCATAATATCCTTTTTTGTTCGTTCCGTCGTAAGTCAAAGCAATATGATGCCAGTCACCGTCTGCTAAATCAAGTGTTGGTCCTGACCCATTATAAGTTCCGTTTATATACATTGAAAGGGATAGTACTTTGGTGTCTCGCCACTCAAGCCAATAGGCACCGTATTTCCCGGCTATCAAAACAGAAAAAGCAGGGGGGACAGAGTTCAATTTCACCCACGCTGCAATCGTAACCGCTTCAGTGACGTTGAGGCTGGGATCATTGCCGCAATTAACGTAATCATCAATTCCATCGAATTGCAGCGCACCATTATTTATCCCAATTGCCCACGTGGGATTATTAATGAGTGTGCCGTCGTTTCCATTGCTACTCTGGTCATTGGCGGTGGTCCCTGAGCCCTCATCAAACCTCCAGTGTCCCGCCAGTTCAGCCGAAGCGTTGCTGACAAAGCCCAGTACCAGAACAAAACAGACTAAACAAATCAATTTCTTAAACATAATAGTCCTCCAGGAAAAAGAATTAGCATGGAATTACTGATTATTTTCTTGTTAACATTAATGTTTCATCTACATTGTCTACAGTAAATAGTATCTCTTCGGTTTGATAATTACCTCCTTCACCTTATAATCGAAAAATGATAATGATACACAAATCCCAATAATTTCACTTATACCGTATTTATCGCCTTTTCGTCAAGGAAATTTATTGTTTATACGGATAAACAAACGGGGCCTATGCCGCAATGACCGGCATAAGCCCCGAAATCATCCAGGTACTGCTGTATGTCCGCGGAAGCCGTCTTACTCTTCAGCAGCTTCTCTCGGCTGGTACAGGCGGATGTCATCGAAGAACATCTTGCCCGAGCCGCCGGGAGTCGTCATATTGTCCCTGGTTCCCAGGCCGATCGCTATCCTGTCAACGTTAGTCAGGACTATACCCTGATCGGCAAACGTCTGCAGCGGAATAACCCACTCGGTCCAGGTGTGTATCGTTGATGAGGCCGGATCATCATGGATTACCACCGCTGGCGTGCCGGCACTGTTGGACACGGCC
>CAYTNN010000203.1:6886-8171 GCA_964439135.1 uncultured Pirellulales bacterium | reverse complement strand
GGCGGCGGGCAGATTCGCGACCGCGGCGCGCACGTGATGAGCTGCGCCATGTGGTGGATGGGCGCCGACGGCACCGGCCCGGTGACAGTCGAGGCAACAGGCACAGCGCCGAAGAAGGGCCTGTGGGACAGTGCCGTGCTGATGGACGTGACATATACATTTAAGAATCCCGATTGGGTGCTCACATGGCGGCAGATGCCGAACGATAAGCTGCCGAAGGCCGAAGAGCGGACCGGCGACGAGCCGGGCGGCAAAATCAGCCGGCCCGGTTACGGAGCTATCTACCGCGGCGATAAGGGCGAGTTTATCCACTGGGGCGGCGACGGCGGCACGTGGGCCGAGAAAAAGGCCCGTCAGTGGGAGCTGCCCGCCGGCGGAAAAGATGTCTATAAAAGCCCTGGCCATAAAGAAGACTGGTTCAAGGGCATCAAGACCGGCGCCAAAACGATTATGAATATCGAAGCGGCGGCAGGTGTGGCTAACCTGTGCGTTCTGGGCAACCTTTCTTATATTCTCGGCCGAAAGCTCGAATGGGACCAGGCCAACCAGACGATAGTCGGCGACCGGCAGGCACAGCGAATGATGTCCCGGCCGCAGCGTCACCCGTATCATTTGTAGGAGAATTTTATTGTGACTGGGGGCCTTCGACGATTGTCTCGGTCGGGCCTAGCAGCTTATAGCGTATGCCTCGCCAACGGATCGTTCTGCCAAAGGCCGAGGAGATAATAAGAAACAGCATCAGAAATGACCAGAGCCAGAAAGCCAGAATATCGGCGGCACAGGCGGCCCTCATTTTTCGCCGCTCGTGCTCGAGCAATTCGCCGGCCATTGCCTGGCGGAGTATCGCCCGAATGAGCTGGCTGATGAAAAACACGACAGGGACCGCTGCGAAAAGGAGCAGGTGCTCATGTTGAATCACCCCGGCATAAATCGCCAGGCCGGCCGCAGCCCATATCCCTGATATCGAATAGAGGCTGCTGAGCAATCCGAACCACCAGGTCTTCGGGGCACTTACGCGGGTGATTAGAAATTGCCGCCGAGAGAATTCGAAGAGCTTTCGCCACGTGGTGACCTCGTGTGAAGCTACCAGGCAGGCGGGGACAAAGGCCACGATCAGGCCGGCCTTTTTGACGGCGATGCTTAGCGATAAGTCGTCGCTGAGGGACTTCGGCCAGATTTTGTCGAGCCCGAGCTTGCGAAAGACTTCAACGCGAATCGCCATAGATCCGCCCCAGGCCTGATTGAAATGGGTATTGCCGAGCAACTGGGCGACCTTGGCGTTCAT
>CAYTNN010000203.1:0-6786 GCA_964439135.1 uncultured Pirellulales bacterium | reverse complement strand
AACGTTCTCTCTTGTATTTGTTGACGGCATAGCGATAGTTTTTATGTGACTGGAACAAAAAAACTAATTGTGAAACGATTGCCGCCAGGGCTATATAATAATACCAATCCATTGTCGTTTTTTATACCCCGTGCTTGAGCCAGGCCGCACTTCACGATATAGAAGCCAACGGCACAATCGACTCGATGAGCTGCTCAACTGTGTAAGATTGTGCCAGATTGATTGGAATCAAACAGCCGTGATTGTGATTGGAGGCAATAATAATAAGATTCTCACCGGCCTGGTTCCATCCCTTCTCTTGCGGCTGGTGACCGAGAATAAAAACATCAATATCAA
Organism: uncultured Pirellulales bacterium; assembly: GCA_964439135.1. Taxonomy (GTDB): domain Bacteria; phylum Planctomycetota; class Phycisphaerae; order Sedimentisphaerales; family Anaerobacaceae; genus JAFGPJ01. The sequence goes on along the minus strand of CAYTNN010000203.1, from coordinate 6,450 downwards.
ATTGTCCGGCCAATTTATCAAGCAGCGCCTGACTGTGCCTTCTGCCCCACGTTAAGAGATAAGCCGAGCCAGGTCTGACTACATCGTTGACTTTCAGTTGTCTGTTCAAAATCTGCGGATCGAACTTCTCGATCAAACGGTCGCCCGGCAACGAATGCGACATCCATATTCGGCTCTCGGTTTTGACAGCTAACGGCTGCGAGAACAGAAATTGCCTTGTCGCCAGCTCTACTTCGGCGCCGTCCGAGCCGAATTCTCGATCCATAGCCAAACGCATCGCACGATTCATTTCTCTGCCGTCTTTCATCACTTCGCTGCTGTTGATAAATGCGGTATCATGGTTGCCCATAATAATATGTACACGGTGAGGAAAGTTCAATTTATAGCGGACAACATCATATAAAAGTCTATAGGACAAACAGCCCCCAAGCGAATCCTCCGGCCCCCCGTGAATGATCTCCTGGAGAACGATATGCCTGTCAGGATTGTTGGCCAGATCGGCAAAGGCTACTATTCTTTCAAAATTTCGCCGATGCCCGTGGAGATCACCGGTTACAATCACGCTGCCCTCAGCGGGCAAATAAATAAGATTATCGCGCCGATACTTATCCGCGGTGTTGGCTTCTATGCCTTTGTTCAGCAGGTCAATTATTGTTTGAGGCATTTTTATTCGTTTTTATCTTGCCCCCGAAAATACTATGCACCATCAGGTCCAGCCTTGATGTCACCGCCATCATATTACTCGGGCGTTTTGCAGGGTCGTTCTCAATACAATCCATTACGAGGTTTGAGATTCCTATCGGTAGTCCCTTTTTTATTTCGTGCGGTGCTCGACGCGGCTCGGTCACGGGCAAGCCTAACTTGTTCTTTTTAGGTATTAGAGTTGGGGCGTGTTTTCCGGTAAGGGCCCAGTACATTGTCGCGCCAAGGTTAAAGATATCCGTCTTTGGGCCGAGCGGCCTGCGCTTAACCTGTTCAGGAGCGATATAATCGGGAGTGCCCTGGATTCTCTGCTTGATCGTGCCGATCTTGCAGCTCTGGCCGAGGTCTATAATTTTAATAGAGCCGGACTTGTCCATAAGGATGTTATTGGGCTTGATATCACAGTGAACAAATCCGTGCTGATGCATAGCGTTGAGCCCGCTTGCGACCATCCTGAAGACAAGCAGCACATCTCCCAGGCTCAAAGTTGGACAGTCTTCGAGGTTCTTGCCGTCAAAGTATTCCATGGAAAGCAGCATTTCTCTTACTCTAAACATGCTGCGTATTTTCCTCAGCTCGAAGCACTTTCGGACGCAGGGATTGTCTATCTGCTTAGCCACTTTATACTCGGTGTCCACCTGCTCGAAAATTCTTGAGTCCTCAGGCTTTTGGAATATGACCCTTTTTAGGGCAACTTTTGTTCCATCCACTTCGTCGGAAGCCAAATAAATCGTGCTGCGAGCACCGGTTCCGATGCGCCTTAGTATCGTAAAACCACCAATATCGAGTATATCTTTCGCCATACTGTCGATAATAACCTAAAATTCAATCGTTAAACGATATTTTACCCTAAAATCATTAGATGCGCTAAACAGGCCTTTTGTTCGTTTAATTAATGTGTATAGCAAAATGCCCCTGTTTGTATAGGACGTAAAACGAAACAAAATATTACTAAAAATCCTTCAAAACACAAAAAACTATCTTTATATCGAACGTTAGACCCACTTACTTAAATTTGGCAAAGCCGGAAGTATACAATAGAATCCGGCCTCCATCCAGTATTAGTCCAATTTTTCATAATATTCGCTAAAAAAGAAGTACTTGACAAAGTTGCTGGAATTTGGATAATATCATAGATGAATTGGACGAAAAAGGTTTTTGGAACGCAAGATGTTAATCCGGTCCGGTTCATCGGGATTCCCCGATAGCTCAATTGGTAGAGCGAGCGGCTGTTAACCGCTAGGTCGTAGGTTCGAGTCCTACTCGGGGAGTTTGTTGTGTAGCCAAGAATGCTGTTTTTAACCCATCTTGGCTGTTTTTGTGTCTACGGTTGTCTACTGAAATCTCTTGTTTTGTGCACACTTTGGCCAAGCCAGTGGCAAAGACAAAATCCCCGAAGTTCGGCAGGAAATTCATCGCCTTTTGTTCGGCCTTCTCAAAAGCTCTTGCGTAGGTGTTGAACGTCAAGCGGGGGTCTGAATGTCGCGCAAGTTTCTGGACAACCTTAGCGGGAGTCTGGCTGTTCGCAAGGAATGAAATGTAGCTGTTCCGCAGACTGTGAAAACATATAGCATTACCTTCTCTGTCTGTCAGTTCAATTTCTGCTACCCTCAAATCTTCCCTGATAAGCTCTGCTGTGTTGATCGACTTGCTAAAGGACATAAAAGTAGCGTTCGGCCTTGTATGAGCTTTCAGTGCCGTCAGAACATTAACCAGTATCGGGGGGACAGACTGTTCGGCCTGTTTTCCGTTTTTGGCTATCGAGGCTTTTACTCCGACAAAAGCATTATCCGCCGACAGGTTTATATCGTCCCAGCAAAGGTTAAGCAGCTCTTTTTTGCGAAGCCCCGTCATTCCTGCCAGAAGATAAAGCACAGCCCGCTCCGCTGCTCCTGCCGATAAGGATATTCCTTTCAGAAGTGGTCTTGATTAAGTGGACAAATTGCACAGGGTTTAATACTCCCTTTTTCTCAGAATCCCTTGCTGGCTTTGCCATCTTCGCAATAGGATTTTTCATAATCCGCTGGTCTTGCTCTGCCCAGTTTAGAAACGTCTTGAAGCAATCCAGATAATGCCCCGCCGTCGTCGCGCTCAGTCCTTCCTTTATCAGCTTGCCGATATATATTTCAACCGCCGTCTTTGTAATATCCCGGAAATAGAAAAACCGGCAGTCCTGTACAATCTTTTTAAGCCTGTTCTGTGTATGGCGAATATAACCGGCTGAAAATCTCTTAGCTTTTAAGACCTTGACATAATCGCTGATATGCTCCGTCAGAGGCTTTGTGATCTCCGTCCGCTGTCCATCGAGTAAGCCCCAGGACACAAACTTTCTCAAGAGGCTGTACGGCACAGTCTCTATCCATTGGTTCAACTTAACATCCAGTTCAAGCCCTGCAATCCGGCAGTTGACCAGAGACTCGATGTTTCGCCCAAGAGCCTCACTTATCCGCTTATCGGCAAACGCCGGTATTCTGTGCCGAAGCTGGTTATGGTCGAAAATATCGACATACCGCTTTGCGTTTTTCACCGTTGCGATCTTTGTATGAAGGACGATAAACTCTCATTTCTCACCTGTTTCTTTCTGCTGCTTTCCGCAGCTAATTCTCGTCACTTTCCTCTTCAGGCATCTCAATCCAAGGGTGTGTTAAAGATTCTTTCCAGTCAAACGCAAGTGCAGGCTTTGCAGTGCCAATACCAGCTCCATCAATCAGCATATAGTACCTGCGGAAGATTTCATCTAAGAACTCTAAAGCTTCTTCCACATCATTGTGTGTAGGCAATTGTTTGGTTGCTTGATTCACGTCAAGATGAGCCACCCATTGGTCCCTGAAATTCTTAATAAGCTGTGTTTCTTTATCCAGATGTTTGATGTCCTTATCGAGCTTAATCGAACTTATGTATTGATTGCCCTTTTCCGCAAATTTGTCAAAGTCATTATCAGCTATTCCCCTGTCTTGCATCCATTTCTTGTATCTTGAAACAAAATAATCACGGGTTATGGCTTCAGGATTCTTTATAATTTCTTTAATCAAGTTGTGTAACGAAATAGTCCTACTATCATGGTCATTCAGCCGCGCAAGACCGACAACTATGCTGTCCATATAGTTGTTCTGAATCCATGTAAAGAAGAATGGTGACGACTGGATTTGCTTGTTTGAAGCAACAATCTGAGCAACTTCTTTGAAAGTGTCCTGGCTAATTAGAAGGTCACCCAAATCTTGCCCTATCTTATCAATCCATTTTTTCCACTTCTGTCTGAACTCAACTTTCTCCTGCTCTGTCATTTTTCACCTGTCTTTTTTTATCAGCTTTTGGTCTCTAATTTCTCTAAATGACTTTTAATGAATTTCTCTATGCCCATAACAACCTCATCTTTGAGTACCGCCGGGCTTTGTGCTACCCATACTGTGAAATTGTAAAGCTCCTGCGCATCGACTGCAAGCCACTTGCCGTTCCTATGCAAAAACACAAACAGTGTCGTCAGTGCGATTCTCTTATTGCCGTTCTGAAAAGGATGGTTCTTAATCATAAGGTAAAGCAGGATACTTGCCTTTTTAACCAGCGATGGATATAGCGGTTTTCGAGAAAACTTCTGAAAAGGAGTTATAAGGCAGCTTTCAAGTGTATGCGGAAATCGCGTCGAATAATCCGGTATCGGCTCATCAAAAGCCAATAATTCCCTTGCCAGATTAAAAGCTATATGCTCAACATCTGCTGTGGTGATGATCTTCATTCCTCACCTAACTTTCTCAATACTTCGCCGTACTCTTTTACAGCCTTCTTAACGGCCTTTTCGATTTGGCCTTTGTCCTTAGCGGTCAGTTTTTTTCCGAGTATATGGGCCACTTCTTTGTCCTTTATGACATACATGCGTCCGATCTTTTCGGCTTTAATTTGGCCTTTACGGACTCTCCTGTAAACCTCAATACGGCTTAATCCTAACAGTTCCGCTAATTGCGGTATTGTGATATACTTTTGATTAACCATATATTCTACCGATAGTTATGATGTTACTATATAGGTTCAAGGTAACAATAGTTACCTACTTTGTATAAAGTAACAATACTATCGGCAGAATTCAAATATAAAATCCTCAAATTTATTTATTTTTTTAGCCTTCTATCTGCCTGCTTACCATCATACACATACAAAGGACTGTACAGACTGGTAAGCTATAGAACGTTGTTGTAAAGTAACATAGAGTCAAGTTAGGCAATTTTGAACGATAAGACTTTTCGATAAAACAAATTAAGCTCAATTTTCAATTCCTTGCTATGTTCTCATATCAACATAGCTCCTGTCTGTTTTTGGTTATGTTAGACTTTAGAGCTTCTTCGCAATGACACGAGGTGAGTTTTAAAAGTCATTGCGGGCCTGGCCCCAAGGAGCCGATTTGAAGGATCGCGCGGCAATCTCAGGTGTTACGGTGGAACTTTTTCAACACCCCCCCTTATTTAAGTCCTATTCCCTATAAGTAATCAGTTCGTCTTGATCATTCTCAGGTTCTGTAATATTATCAAGCACTTTAATATTGTCAGGCACTTTAACATTTTCAAGCACTGTTGGAGGGGAGGCCTCACCAAGCTTCCTGAGAAATCCTGGAGAAACTTGTAATCCCAAATTCTGCGCCTTATGGACATCTTCCCATGCTTCATCATACTTTCCCGTGAGGTAGTAGGCCAACGCACGTTTGTTGTAGGCCTTTGCAGACTTTGGACTTAACTCAATAACTTTGGTGTAGTCGGAAATGGCCAGGTCATATTGGCCTTTAGTACCATAGGCAAGCCCCCGACTGTTGTAGGCTTGAGCATCCGTTGGATTTAACTCAATAGACTTGCTGTAATCTATGATAGCCAAGTCATATTGGCCTTTCTTGTAGTAGGAAATCGCCCGATTGTAACAGGCTTGAGCGTATTGTGGATTTATCTCAATGGCTTTAGTGAAATCCAAAACTGCCTCGTCATATAATTTCTTAGCGATATAGACAGCCCCACGATTGCAGTATGCTTCAGCATAGCCTGGATTAATCTCCACGGCCTTGGTGCAATCCGAGATCGCCTCATCATATTGCCCTTTGGTGATATAGGCAGCCCCACGGTTGCAGTAGGCCTCAGCATAGTCCGGATTAATCTCAACGGCCTTGGTGAAGTCTGAGACGGCCAGTTTATGCTGACCCTTCTTAAAGCAGACAATCGCCCGATTGTAATAAGTCTCAGCTAACATTGGATTAATCTCAATCGCCTTAGCATAATCAGAGATCGCCTGATCATATTGACCTTTGGCTTTGTAGGCGTTACCACGATCACTGTAGGCCATCGCAAATTGTGGGCATATTTCAATGGCCTTGTCGAAGTCCGGGATCGCTTTATCAAATTGCTCTTTAGCAAAGTATAGAACTCCACGGTTGTAGTAGGCTTCAGTCAACCTTGGGCTTATCTCCAGGGCTTTTGTTAGGTCTGAAATGGCCTGGTCATATTGACCTTTAGCCTTGCAGGCAATCGCCTTATTGTAATAAGCTTCAATATATAGTGGATTAATCTCTATGGCCTCTGCGTAATCTGAGATAGCTCGGTCATATTGACCTTTAGCTTTGTAAGCATTGCCTCGATTGTAGAAGGTCGCTGCATTTCCTGGTTTTATCTCTATAGCCTTGGTGTAGTCTGAGATGGCCTGGTCATATTTACCTTTGCTGTAGTAGAGAAACGCCCGACTAATACAGGTTTCAGCAGAGCCTGGGTCCTTCTCAAT
>CAYTNN010000202.1:0-8176 GCA_964439135.1 uncultured Pirellulales bacterium | reverse complement strand
CTCAAGTGAAATAAATTACAAGATTTTTCTTCACTATTAACAATACCGGTAGCAGTAAAGTCAAATAAAACATTTTCAATCTCGTAAGTCTCATGAAGCAGCTTTTGCTGTAAATTAGGATTTACCTGCAAAAATGCAATAAAATAGCGAACAAATCATTGCATTTTTTACCCAAATCCTTATGCTAAGGCGGAATAACCTGAATGTTTTCGATCAAAGGATTACTTAAATTGTCTGTCGGAAGGCTAACATGGCTAAGGGCCTTGTTGTTTTCATAATTTTGCTTATAGTACCGGTCTTTATTAGCGGCTGCTCCCCCGTAGAGCCCAAATCTGTCGAACCTCTCGATGTTAGCGGTTTTGAGTCCGAACGTGAGGGAACCGTGCCCGGTCGTCCCGAACCGGACCAGGATGAGCCCGATAAAATCGCAACTATCAATATCGACCCCGGTCGTCCCGAACCGGACCATGATAAGCCCGATAAAATCGCAACTATTGATATTGAGCCTGATAAAGTTGAATCTGCCAAGCCTGAGCCCGGCGGTATCGAATCTACCAAGGCTGAGCCTAACGACCTAACGCCCGTGCAGCCGGCTTCTTTTCATGATAAATATGCGAATATCCTGAAAGAATTTGTCAATGATAACGGAATGGTGGACTATAAAGGGCTCAGGCGAAAAAGATTAGAGCTCAGAGCGGTGCTGCAAGAGTTCAACAAGCTCGATCGGGGCGAATATGAGTCCTGGCCCGGGGAGGACAAAATCGCCTTCTGGGTTAACGTATACAATCTCCAAAAGCTCAGGATAATTACAAACAATTATCCCATTAAGCCGTCGTCACGGATCCTGACCATTTTCTACCGGGGCACCAATAGCGTCAGGCACATTGAGGAAAAAATCGCCGGGCATAAATTTCTTGTGATGGATGAAGAATTTACATTTTCAACCATTGAAAAGCGTTTTTTCCGCGGCGAATTTGACGATCCCCGGGTTTTCTTTGCTATATCCAGCGCCTGTTTGTCGAGTCCGCCGCTCAGAAATGAGCCGTATTACGGACACAATCTCAGCCAACAGTTGGACGAACAAACCGAAAGGTTTCTATCCAGCCCCCTCGCATTTGGTATTGACAAAGAAAAGCGAAAAGTTTATTTATCAGCCCTGTTTCAATCATCCTGGTATGGCAGAGAGTTTGTTAAAAAGTTCGCAATAGACAGAAAATTTAAGGACCAGCCGGCAGAGACCCGGGCGGTGTTGAATTTCATTACCAATTATATTTCGAAGGAAAATGTTACTTTTCTTGAAACAGGAAACTATACAATTAAGTATATGACGTATGATTGGACAATTAACGATGGTTCGTAGAAAGGATAAATCACAAATGGCAAAAAAATCGATAAGCAAAGGTGCTAAGAAATACCTATTTACCAGCGAGTCAGTGACGATGGGACATCCCGATAAGGTGGCCGACCACATATCGGATGCGATTCTGGATGCAATGCTCGCACAGGATCCGAAGAGCAGGGTGGCATGCGAAACACTTGTAAAGGCCGACATGGTCGTGTTAGCGGGCGAGATTACAACCAAGGCCCATGTCGATATCCCGACGATCGTTCGGGATACAATCAAGAAAATCGGATATGACGACCCGGAGTTAGGTTTCAATGACGAGAATTGTGCGGTGCTGGTGTCGATCTCAAAGCAAAGCCCCGATATTTCACAGGGCGTAACCGAGGGCGCCGGCCTGCACAAAGAGCAGGGCGCCGGCGACCAGGGAATGATGTTCGGCTATGCCTGCAAAGAGACGCCGGAGCTGATGCCGATACCGATCCAGTTGGCGCATGCGCTGACGACCCAACTGGAAAAGATGCGCCAGAGCAGGAAGTTGCCGTGGCTGCGGCCCGACGGCAAAAGCCAGGTGACAATCGAGTACGAAAACGGCAAGCCGAAACGCATTCATACCGTCGTGATTTCCACGCACCACTCACCGAAGGTTTCGGACCGGGAATTGAGAAAGCAAATCATAGAAAAAGTAATTCTTCCCGTCCTGCCAAAACGCCTCGTAGATAAAAAGACCATATTTCATATCAACCCCACCGGCCGATTTGTAGAAGGCGGCCCGAAAGCAGATTGCGGCCTGACCGGACGGAAAATTATCGTCGATACGTACGGCGGAAGAGGAAGTCACGGGGGAGGCGCCTTCAGCGGAAAGGACCCGACAAAGGTTGACAGGACAGCAAGTTATATGGCTCGATATATCGCCAAGAACGTCGTGGCGGCGGGCCTTGCCGACGACTGTGAAGTGCAGCTATCGTATGCTATCGGAGTGGCCGAGCCTGTCTCCGTATATGTGGACACGGCGGGGACCTCGAAGGTGAGCGAGCAGGTGCTAAGCGGGCTAATCCGAAAACTCTTCCCGCTAACGCCAAGGAAAATGATCGAGCACCTGAAATTGGCCAGGCCGATCTTTTCCCAGACCTCTTACGGCGGCCATTTCGGCCGAAAGGGTGACGGTTTCACATGGGAGAAGACCGATATGGCAGATAAGCTCCGCAAAGCCGCCGGACTGTAGGAGCGGGATACTTTTATGTGATTACTTTCATGCCGGGTGGGTGTAATCTGATATAATCCCTCTATGTCTGAAAAATATAGCCCGAATGTCCGTCATCGACGTTCTATGCGTCTTGACGGCTACGACTATTCACAAGAGGGCTGGTATTTTATTACAATTTGCACACAAGACCGGCGATGTATGTTCGGTGAGATAATTGGGAACCGGGTGCAGTTAAACGACGCAGGATTGATGGTAGAATCCTGGTTGAGGAAACTGGCTGGTAAATTCCCGATAGTTCAGACAGACGAATATGTTGTCATGCCCAACCATTTCCATGGAATCATAAACGTAGGGGCGGCCCCGTGTGGCCGCCCGATCACCGATAATGAATCAGGGCAACCACACAGGGTTGCCCCTACGTTAGCGGATATCGTACATTGGTTCAAAACGATGACGACCAATCAGTACATTCGTGGTGTGAAGCGAGGAGAATGGACGCTGTTTCGTAAGAAATTGTGGCAGCGTAACTATTATGAACATGTTATCCGCGACGAGGAGGAATTAGACCACTTCCGTCAATATATCAGCGACAATCCTGCCAATTGGCAAACAGACGAAGAAAATCCAGATACGATACCGTAGGGGCGGCCCCATGTGGCCGCCCAATCACCCATAATGAATCAGGGCAAGCACACAGGGTTGCCCCTACATCAAACGGACAAGGACAGTACAGACGCAGTAGGGGCGGCCCCATGTGGCCGCCCAATCACCCATAATGAATCAGGGCAACCACACAGGGTTGCCCCTACAGCAAACGGACAAGGATGGTACAGACGCAGTAGAAGCGGCCCCATGTGGCCGCCCAATTACCCATAATGAATCAGGGCAACCACACAGGGTTGCCCCTACGGCAAACGGACAAGGACGATACAGACGTGGTCATTGTGGGGGCGCCAGATTTTTAATATTTTTTACTTGACAGAACGAGCATAATTTGGTTTAATGTAAATATTATGAGGCGAATTAACCGCAAAAATACCGGTAACTGGTGGTGGCCTGTGGGATAAATTCCGACGGGTAAGCGGCAATTTGCTGTATAAAATTAATTACAATTGCGAATAACGCAGCCTGTCGGAACGGCAGGCTGCGTTTTTTTGTTTGTATTTTCAGCCGTTTGGGCATAGAAACTGCAATAAAGGATTCGAGATATGGATGATTATAGACATGTAATACTTGGTGCCGAGCCGGGCCAGATTGTGCCAATCGTAAAGCGAATCGATATGACCGAACCAGTGGACTTCTTCGCCAAGATCAGTGACTACGGTCGGGCTAAAAACTGTTGCCTGTTCGAGACTAAAGAGCACTTGGCAGACTATACGGCATTGAGTTTCGGGACCGCCAGGCCGGCACTCTATCTTACTGGCACCGGCGCGGATTTTGCCATTAAGGCCCTGAGCAAGACGGGGCGCCGGATGATAGAATTCCTATCGGTAGGGCAGTCCCGCTTTGACTTTTGCGAATCTGTACAGTTCGATACCGAGGCGATCACGGGCAAGATCAAACAGTCGCAGGAATTTGTCGATGAACAGACCCGCCTGAAAACAACCAATCAGATGGACGTTCTGCGTGCGGTGGCATTCGCGTTCAAACTGGCAAGCAAGCCGTTCCGCATTACCTGCGGGCTGCTTGGGGCCTTAAGCTACGATTTCATCGACCAATTTGAGAAGCTCCCTGCCAGCAAGGATGATCCGCTCGGCAATCCCGATTATGAGTTGTTCTTTTGCGACAATATTTTCCTGATGGACCACAACCAGGGCCAGGGCTACGTGATTGTGAACGTGATTATCACGAACGGCGACCGCGAGGCCGCTATCTCTGAGGCGCAGGAATGTTTTGACTACTACAGCAATCTTGCCCGGTTTAATATGCCCCAGGGCAGAAAATTTATCAAGCCGCTGCCGCCCGCCTCTACGGATACCAACCAGGATGAGTACGAAAGAATGGTCAAGACCGCCAAGCGGCACATTCTCGACGGCGACATTTTTCAGGTCGTATTGAGCAGGACAATAACTGAGCCATGTCCGGACGAGCCATTTGACGTTTTTAAACGACTAATGAAGTTGAATCCTTCGCCGTATATGTTCTATTTGAATACACCTAATACGATATTGATGGGTTCCAGTCCGGAATTGAATCTCCGCGTAAGCGGTACGGATAAGCGCATCGTGGAGATTCGTCCTATAGCAGGGACAAAGCCAAGAGGTCGTGTTGGGAACATAATTGATCCGGATACGGATTTCAGGTACGAGGCTGAACTGAAGATCGACCGTAAGGAATTGGCCGAGCATATGATGTTGGTTGATTTGGCCAGGAACGACATCGCCCGGGTTGCTAAACCGGGCAGCAGGATGGTCACCGAACTGTTAACTGTAGAGAAATATGAGTCCGTGCAGCATTTGGTGAGCAATGTGAGAGGCGAGCTTGCAGGCGGGCTTGATGCCTTGAGCGCGTATCTTGCCACGATGAATATGGGAACACTGACCGGAGCCCCGAAGATTGAAGCGATGAAAATCATCCGCCGGCTTGAAAAAACCAAACGTGGCTACTACGGGGGTGCCGTTTGCTATCTGACCGTGGATGGCTCGTTTGATAGTGGTATCACCATCAGAAGCCTCCAGGTCAGAGACCACACCGCTTACATCCGGGTTGGTGCAGGCATCGTTCACGATAGCGTCCCGAAAACCGAATTCGAGGAGACCGAGCACAAGGCGGGATCCTGTCTGCGTGCGATTCGAGGATAATAAAAAATATTTAGCCCCGTAATTTATTACGGGGTTATTATGATATGCAGAAAAAAAGGACGAAATCTTATGGAACAAACGAACAGAAAAGTCTTATTCATCGATAATTTCGATTCGTTCACGTACAACCTGGTCGATGATTTTTGCAAGCGGGATTGCCAGGCGAAAGTTTACCGGGCCGACACCGAGCTTGACGAGCTTAAGCGGGTCGCTGGAGAATTTGAGCCCGACCTGCTCGTGATTTCACCGGGGCCGGGCACGCCTGATACGGCGGGCGTCTCACTGGCTGCCATCGATTATTTCAAAGACAAGCTGCCGATATTCGGCGTGTGCCTGGGTCACCAGGTTATCGTGCGGTATTTCGGCGGAAAGGTCGGCCATGCCCCGAAGCCGATGCACGGCAAGCCCTCAAGAGTTACCCATAATGGAGAAGGCATCTTTGCCGGCGTCGAAAATCCGTTGCAGGCCGGACGCTATCACAGCCTTTGCGCGCTGGAGATGCCGGACTGCCTGGAAATGACCGCCGAGTTCGAGGGGGTTGTAATGGGTGTTCGCCACAAAGAGTTGCCGATATTCGGCGTGCAGTTTCATCCGGAAAGCATTCTAACGCCGGCGGGCGGTAAGATTATCGAAAATATTCTGTCGATTGCGGTAGCAGAGAAGATTGGATAGGAAAGGAAAGAAATGGCTACGATAACAAAATTTCTCGAAATCATTTTGGATGGCGGTGACCTGACGTTCGACCAGGCGAAAGAATTGCAGGACATAGTATTTGGCGGCGAGGTGACGGAAGTCCAGGTGGCGGCGTTTCTGGCGGCGATGAGAATGAAGCGTGCGACGTCTGCCGAGATCGCAGGGCTTGCCCAATCGCTTCGCGATCACGCGGTGCGTGTCGAAACTGGCATCGACAATATGATTGACACCTGTGGGACCGGCGGTGCCTCTGTCAAGACGTTCAACGTTTCGACGGGCGCCGCACTTGTGGCGGCCGGCGCCGGGGCCTACGTGGCCAAGCACGGCAACCGCGGCATCACAAGCAAGTGCGGCTCGGCCGACGTGCTGGAGGAACTGGGCGTCAATATCGCCCCGGGACCCGAAGGCGTTGCTGAATGTATCCGCCAGGCTCACATCGGTTTTATGTTCGCGCCGAAATTCCATCCTGCGATGAAGTTTGTCCAGCCAATCCGCAAGAGCCTCGACTTCAGGACCGCCTTCAATATTCTCGGGCCGCTGGCAAATCCCGCCGGTGTTACGGCACAGGTTATGGGCGTCGCCGAAGAGGCGCTTCTTGATCGGATATGCGAGACGCTCGAAATGCTGGGCGCCAAAAGAGCAATGGTCGTTCACGGCCAGGGAATGGACGAAATAAGCACTCTCGGAACAACGCAAATTCGGCAGCTCATCGACGGCAACGTCACGACCGTGAAGCTGGATCCGGCGGACTTCGGGATTTCCGAGCCGTCAATCGACGATTTGCGGACCGGGGATGCAATTACCAATGCCGGTATAATTCGTGACATCCTTGCCGGCAAAGACAAGGGCTCTCGTAAAGATATCGTTGTTCTGAACGCCGCTGCTGCTATAATCGTGGCCGGTAAAGCCGACGATTTCGCCCCGGCAATCGCTCTGGCAGAAACCTCGATCAGCAACGGCAGCGCCTCGGCTTGCCTGGAGAAACTCATCGAAGTCTCAAATAGAACCTGAGACGTGTCCCCGGACCGTCTCACGAGTGACGATAGACTGATATGTTGATAACGAAAGTTAAAATCTGTGGTATTACTAATTACGACGATGCCGTCGCGGCGATGGATATGGGTGCGGACTTGCTGGGCTTCAATTTCTATCCGGACAGCCCGAGGTATGTCACGCCGGCACAGGCTACGGATATTATCAATAAGCTGCCGGGTTTTATAGACACCGTCGGAGTCTTTGTGAATGCTTCGATTGAGCGTATACATGAGACGATCGCCGTTTGCTATTTGGATTGGGTCCAGTTACATGGCGACGAAGATCCGGATTTCTGCCGGTCGCTGCTTTCTCATAATGTCAAAACGATGAAAGCGATACGCGTCAAGGATCAGACGGATATTGATAGGGCAAACAGTTTCTTCACGGACGCTGTTTTGCTGGACGCTTTCGACCCCGATAAATACGGCGGCACGGGGCTGACTTTTGACTGGAACGTGATAGGGCACATCAGCAAGCGAGTGTTTTTAGCCGGCGGAATAAATCCCGATAACGCCGCGGAAGCGGTCAGACTCGGAGTTTACGGAATCGACGTCTGTAGCGGTATCGAGGCTGAGCCCGGCAAAAAAGACCACGGGAAAATGAAGAAACTATTCGAAAATATACGGCATTTAAGAGGGTAAATATGAAATACAGAGGCAGATTCGGAGATTATGGCGGCTTCTATGTCCCCGAGGTTCTGATTCCGGTTTTGGAAGAGCTGGAAGAGGCTTTTTATCGTTTTTATGAAGACCGGCAGTTCGTGACGGAGCTTGCGGACCTTTCGAAAAACTACGCCGGCAGGCCCAGTCCGCTTTATCACGCGAAGAGATTCAGCGAGTACGTCGGTTTCAACGTGTATTTAAAACGCGAAGACCTGCTGCACGGCGGCGCGCACAAAGTTAACAATACGCTGGGCCAGGGTCTTCTGGCGAAATATATGGGCAAAACCAAGCTGATCGCCGAGACCGGTGCCGGACAGCACGGCCTGGCCACCGCCATGATCGGAGCCTTGTTCGGGATGGAGACCAAAATCTTCATGGGCGTCACCGATATCGAGCGGCAGAGCGTCAACGTCCACAAGATGAAGCTCTGCGGCGC
>CAYTNN010000201.1:0-8249 GCA_964439135.1 uncultured Pirellulales bacterium | reverse complement strand
CAAGAAAAAACCCCGCAATGAATTGCGGGGCTAAATATTAATAATCAGATCCCTCGACGCAGTTTACCCCTTCGAATTCCTCAGGGCAGGCTCGGAATGACGGTGAGTCAAAAAAAATATTTTAATAATTCTATTGCTTTTTTTTGGCGTGTGTTTATTATTTCGGCGCCGTTGGAAACTCGTTAAGAATTTCCAGGCCTTGTTGAATAAACTGAAATTAACATGATTCTTTTTAAGGCGCGAAAATATGTGTCAAACGTGTGGTTGTAAGCCGTGTAAAGTTTGTGGTGCCCCGATTGAGGATGGAGTCTGTTCCGGTTGTTGGGAGCCGGCTGCTGAATGTATGTGCGAGCCGGAAGATGAAGATGAGGAGGACGCGTAGTAATTTTCTGTCCATCCTCTGTATCGTGTTTTTCGGACTTCAAGGCACGCTGAGCCGACAATAGGGTGCTTTTTGCTTTTCACATGGGTGCTTGGTCTGTGCGCCTTGTGCGAACAAAGGGCCACGATCCGCGAGTCAACCGGCATGACTAATGCGAAGCTATGCGCTACCTTGAACGATATAGTATAGAGCAAAAAACCCCGCAATGAATTGCGGGGCTAAATATAAATAATCAATTATCAATAATCGATAATCAATTTTTCAAGCTGTCTTGTGGTCCATGAAACCTTCGAGCTTTCGGGATCGGACAGGGTGCTGTAGCTTGCGGATGGCCTTGGCTTCGACCTGCCGAACACGCTCGCGGGTAACTTTGAAAATTCGCCCGACCTCTTCTAATGTGTAAGTGTAGCCGTCGCCGATGCCGTAGCGGAGCTTGATGATCTCACGCTCGCGATAGGAAAGGGTTTTCAGGACCACGTCGATCCTGTCTTTGAGCATTTCCTGCGTGGCGGAGTTGACAGGCGAATCGATTTCGTGATCTTCGATAAAGTCGCCGAAGTAGCTGTCCTCGCTTTCTCCGATGGGTCTGTCGAGACTGATCGGATGCTTGGAAATCTTCAGCACCCGGCGGGTCTCCTCAATGGTCATCACGGCTTCCTCGGCGATCTCTTCGACGGTCGCCTCTCTGCCCAATTTTTGGTGCAGGACCTTGCCGGCGGTTCGCAGCCGGCTCATTGTTTCGATCATATGGACAGGTATGCGAATCGTTCGGGCGTGGTCGGCGATGGCGCGAGTGATGGCCTGTCGAATCCACCAGGTGGCATAGGTACTGAACTTGTAGCCCCGGCGGTACTCGTATTTGTCAACGGCTCGCATCAGGCCGGTGTTGCCTTCCTGGATGAGGTCGAGAAAGCTCAGGCCGCGGTTACGATATTTCTTGGCGATGGAGACGACGAGGCGCAGGTTGGCGCTGGAGAGCGTTCGCTTTGTTTCCTCGTATTGGGAGTAGACTTTTTCGAGGACGGACAGTCTCTTGGCGAGCTGCGGCGGCGTTTCCATAACCAATTCCTGGAGGCCGTTCAGCTCCTGCTTCATCGCTTCGATGTCCTGGTCGGTAATATCTCCGTTGGGGCCTGCTGCGATTGTCTGCTCTAATTGATGCATTTTATCACAGATGCCGTGGAGCTTGTTTTTTACCGGCTGAATTCTGCTGGTTCGCAGGCTGAGCTCTTCGAGAAGTGTAGCGATTTTTCGCTTGGATCTGCGCAACTGTATCAATGCCTGCTTGCCCTCGCTCTTGTTGTGCTCGTTGAGAGTTTGCCGAAACAGACTTTGGTTGACCTTGAGCAGCCCGTCTACAGTTTTGATGTTTTCGGGGAGTCGTTTTTTTATCACGCTTTTGGTCATGTTTTGTACGGTGCCGACTTTAATCGTTCTATCAAAAGACATCGAGCCGTCGTGGACTTGCTGTAGTAAATCCAGGGAGTTTCTGGCACAGTAGTCGCATTGGAGCATTTTTCTCCGAAAGGCCATTCGAGCCAGTTCAATTTTTCTTGCCAAAGCGATTTCAGAATTCCGCGTCAGCAGCGGTATCTGGCCCATTTGAGTCAAATACATGCGGATAGGATCGTCAATTCGTCGAGCGCCATCTTCGCCGACGAGTCGTTTTTCGAGCAGTTCATCCTCGTCTTTGAGCTGTTTATCTTTGTCGTCTTCTTCTTCATCCAGTGATACTTCAGCTTCATCAAACCCATCATCCTCTGCTTTGGCAGCCTGTTGCGATACCACATCAGCCTCATCGAGCAGGCTGATTCCCCTCTCATCCAGCGTCGACAACAGCCGGTCCAGGCGGACTGCACTCACGGCGTCTTCTGGCAAATCATCGTTCATTTCTTCGTAGGTGAGGAATCCTTTTTTCTCGCCCTTCTTAATGAGCATTTTTATCTGCTGTTCAGTGTCATTGCTCTTGCCGATCTCTGCCGACTCGCTCTCAGTCACGGTTTCTTTAGCAGCCTGTTTTTTAGCAGTCTTTTTTTTACGTGTCTTTTTTCGTTTTTTTGCCACAATTAGCACCCTTGTCTATATTTTTTAAATCAATCCGTAATCGCACGCCACGGAAAGTTCATTTATTCTCAACCCGGCATAATCGCAAGCATCTCAGTGCCCCATTTGCTTTTACGGCCATTTGACCGCGGTTGTTCGCTACACCATTCCCACGTTATGCGGATTTGTCTTTCCCGTACTATCATAAACTCTTCGTAGAAACTCACTTTGATCCTCGGTACTTTCGGTGAGGCCATCTTGTTTCTGTGCCGTATACTGCTCAATCGCACTCACAGCTCCTGCCAGGCTTGATTCGAAATTGCCCTTCTTCTGACCGTCCGCTGACAATTCCATGATGCAGTTGCCAAGCTCCACAGACTCGGTCCGGGCCAGAATCTCTGTTAGTGAAGCATTAACATCGCCATCCAGCGTCTCAAACAGGATTTCAGCCACCTGCCCAAGTATCGGTACATCAAATACGTCCGCTGTAATTTTTTGTTTTACGGTCTCGTACAGTTTCGGCTCATTGAGCAGTACTTCCAGCACTTCTCGCTGAGCTGCGGCGAAACGGCCCTGCCCGTAATCGACGCCGGGCACGTTTTCGCTCCGACTACCATAGCTGGCGGCTCTCTGCGCCCGCCTTAGGCGATTATTCAGTTCGGCGTTGATTTGTCTGCTGTCAAGGCCGATAATCCTCGAAATCTGGTTCACTCGCAGCCCCAAGTCGATATCGGAAATTTTGCCCGCCTGCAGGCCCGTCGCGATGGTCTGCAAGTATTCGTCAATGGCCGACTTCTTGCCCGCTAATGTATCATCGGTAGCGAACTTCTCTCTGAGCCTGTCCCATTTGAACTTGAAAACGTCAACCGCCTCGTCGATAAGCCGCTCGAATCCCTCTTTTCCGGCCGCTAAAAGGAAATCACACGGATCTTTTCCTTCCGGCACGGAGGCCAGCTTGATATCGATACGCTGCGCCAGGCAGACATCCAGGGCCCTGTTGGCCGCCTCGATTCCCGCTACGTCGCTGTCGAATATCAGGATGACCTTCTTGGCGTACCGCCTTAAGAGGCGCCCGTGCCCCGACGTGAAGCTGGTTCCCAGTGCCGCGACGACATTGCAGCAGCCGAACTGGTGAGCCATAATGCAGTCGGTATAGCCCTCCACGACGATCGCTGTGCCGGTCGAGACAATTTCGTGCCGGGCCTGCTCCAGGCCGTATAGCGAATTGCTCTTATCGAACAGTACCGTCGTCGGCGAGTTAATGTACTTGGCGCTGTTATCGTCCAGCGTCCTGCCGCCAAAGCCAATCACCCTGCCGGTCACATCGGTAATCGTAAACATCAGCCGGTTGACGAACTTGTCCTGATTCTGACCGAAGATAAGCCCCGCCTGCTCCAGCAGCTTCAATACTGCTTTGTTAGCCCTTGCTTCCCTGACCAGCCCATCCGGAGAATCGATTGCCAGACCAAGCTGCCATTTTTCGATGCTTTCGGGGCTAATTTTCCTTTCGGCGAGATAATCTCTGGCATACTTGCCCATTTTATCATCATTGAGTTTCTGCTGGAAGTATTTCGCCGCCCATAAGTTGGCCTTGGCCAGCCTGTTCGGATCTACATCCTCTACCTGCCCGTTTTGTCCTGCGTCGGCTCCGCTCGCAGGACGTCTTGGCATTTGCCTTTTTTCGAGTTTTATGCCGGCTCGCTCGGCTAATCTCTCGATTGCCTGCGGAAAAGTCAGATTCTCTCGCATCTGAATGAATTTGAATACATCCCCGCCGGCCCCGCAGGAAAAACATTTGAAGATCTGTTTGACAGGATTAACGTTCATACTCGGCCGATGGTCATCGTGAAAGGGGCACAAACCCACCATTTCACGCCCCTTCTTCTTCAGGCTAACGTGCTCGCCGATCACGTCAATGATATCATTGGCCTGCTGAACCTGAAGAACCATGCTGTTATCGAACATCCCTGCCATGCTAAATGACTATATATAGCTGATTATTGATTATTATTTACCATCCATGAACTAAATATATCTGGAATCGCATAAGTTCAAGCACCTCCCCCCGATAATGGGGTGGTTAAACCGGCGTAATTTACTCAGCCGGACTACATAGATATAGACCCATTTTGCTAAAAAGTCAAGTCAGTCCCAAAAAACCCGTTTTTAATACTGCTAAACGCCATTACAAATCGAATGGACACCTGGTTAAATCAGACTCATGGGTAGTGTCCTAATTTGAATTATGATATATTTATTTATTATGGTAAAGGTTGAAATTGAATGGATAGACAACAAATCAGGTTCTAATGAATGGGAATATATTGAAGAATTATAGCCTCTATTGTCTGTTACGATTAAAACGATAGGCTTTCTTATAGATGAAACGCCCGACTATAAGACAATCGCTCATAGTATGAGTGAAACTCAAGTAGTCGGGCGAATTACGATCCCAACGGCCTGTATCAAAAAAACGAAAAAGCTAAAATAAGCTTATTTGAGATAGTAAAGACTTAATCTGCATTTTGCCTATTATAACTTTTGCAGGATACATGGTTCTTTGAGAATGACGCCAGCTATGAAGGCGGGATTAACGGGGCATATTTGGAGCATTGAGGAAATACTTGATTTCTCGGAGTAAGCTAATCACGGGGTAATTGAAGTTTATTCGTTCCTTTAAGTAGCTTTTTTTCTTCTGATTTAAGACGGCGCTCGACCTTTTTTACATCCTCAGCAGGTGGTAATCGTTCAGGGATTATCCCTCGATCGCGTAAGAGTTTTCGTACTTCTTCATTATTTTTAACATGTTCGTTTGTAATACTTCCTTCCGTACCAAGATCATGTTGTTTTATGTTATAATTTGTTATTTCGCTTGTGAAATCTTTTGCTTTAATAGTAATTGTAGGAAGAAAATCAGCCAAAGGTCTTCCTTTTGGCACATCTAATTGATTTTTCATTTCTCTTGTTGTTTTCCCGCCAAAAAGTGCTCTATCACCCTTACTACGTATTCTTCCAAAGCTTTCATTATCGCGTAGCCGTTCAAATATAATGCCAGATAATTCTTTTTCAGAATGTGTTAGCTTTTTTCGAGCATGTATGCGTTCTGCCTCGGCTAAACGCCTTTCTATGGTTTCTTGTTTGCGTGTTTGGACAGCGAAATATGTTTGGGCAAATGCAATTTGATCCTTTGATGGATCGCCGTTTTGGGCAATTAGGTAACAGGCATATCTACTAAGAGCAATATCGGTTATTTCACGCTTCGCCCCAGAACCGAGATCAACCTTTTTATTGATTCCAATAAAATGGTCTCTTTTGTCATAACCTGCTCTCTCACAAGCTGTTATAGCTTTTTCGATAACTTTAGAGAAATTCTGCCAATTTGAATAACCCAATAATTCTTGAAGATCACGTGCGCACCAAAATTCTGTATTTGTATCAGGAAAACTACGAACCATATCTTCAAAACGTCGATGTAAACGCACAAGCACTTTCTTGTCCATTATTTGCCTCCTTATAATTTGAGGCTTTATTTTTATTTGTCTCCGCACCACAGTTATCGATTTTCATTTTATATAATATTACGTTAGCATAAAGATTTTTATATTTTTCTTTTTCAAATTAGGATACTACCGACTAATGGAGGGGATTGTAAATTGAGAAAAGGGTATCGGATTCTGAGTATACTTCACTTTGAGTTCAGGCGAATGGGATCAACTGTTATGAACGAAAGATCATTCTAACCAATCTGAGCAAGAGGAATCAGAGTTCGCCAGATCAGCAACCACTTTCCTTCGGTACGGCTGAGAACCATCACATCATTGCCTTTCTCGTTGAAGGTCTTGCCGTCCATCTCCCATTTCGTTTCATAGCGATAATAGACAACCGCAACGTCGCCGAAGACATCTATTTTCATAGACAGCTCTTTGTATTCGAGAACGCTGCCGGTAGCACAAAAATCCTCGACACTTTTGATATACGTATCCCTGCCTTCGGCCCGCTGGACAAAACCGGGAGGAACGATAACTACGTCCTTGTGGCAAAAGTGTTTGAGTGCCTCGATGTCACCCTTCCGGGAGGCTTCATTGATCCCTTCAACAGTTCGCCGGATTTCTTTCTTCAAATCGTTATTTGAATCAGTCAAAACGCTTCTCCTTATATCTGTTTCAGGCGGCAGGCCAGGTAATATTCATGAAGTTATTTTGCTTGCCGATAGTCTTTCTGATTTCCATTAGATATGAACTGCAGTTGCTAATCAAGCGTTAAAATCCGCGTGGGCAATCGAGCTAATCGTTCTACCGGACTTTCAAGTTTTTATTCAGCTCTGCTTCGATGAGTAGATCCGGGTTTTCGAAATCGGACGATATAAGAATTTTCGATTCGAAGGGCTGTAAAGTAATGCTCCCATATATTTTGTTTCCCTGCACATCGCAGTATTTATCCGGCTCCAGATCGACGGTGATTACATCGAGCGACGGATTATAAATAATCCGCGACGTTTTTTCGGGAACCATGGTAATATCGTCGAACTGTTCCAAATATGAAAATTCCCTCGAGTTTTCATCGTAGCCTGATAATGCACGCCAGCCGTCAAGAGTCAAATCTTCACGTACCGTTCCGCCTTGGCCGGCATCATAACGGCTGACATGGACATGCCGGCTATTATAAGGATTATAAAAGTAGTTATTGTCTGAATGGCCAAAATGGACGTCTTCATAGTATACGGTCAGATACAGTGTTCGCTGTTCAGCGTCGGTGGCGAACATGATGTTGTTCAGCACGACATCATCGACAAGCCTCATTCCTTCATCCGTCCTGCCGACTAGATACACCTGGGTCACTTTGTTACCGTACAGCGTGTTATTCTGCACGAGATTACCGGGCGCCCCGTGGAAGAAAATGCCCGCCATGTGAGAGTTGATGACCGTGTTGTGCTCAATGATTCGATTATTGCCTTTTCCATCAATATAGATACCGGGCGTGTCGCCGGAATACCTTTCGATGGTCACGGGCAATCCTGTATCGCGGCCCTTATACATCGACAGGCATCCAATCGGATCTTCAATGATATTGTGGTGTAAATAGTCTGTTTCAGGTACGTCGGAAAAGCCGCCTGTATATATGCCGCCTCCATCGGACAACGCCAGACCGATATTGGTGATATAGTTATATGATATATCCCGGCCGAGGGTCTTGCCGTCTACGTACACAGCCGTGTAACCTGCTCGGTCGATCCTGTTGTTGTACACCTGGGCGAACGGACCGCTGATATACAAGCCGAAGCTCTGACCATTCATCAGGTCCCCGCCGAAGTGCTCTGTCCCTGTGGCGTAGACGTAATTGCCCTCAACACGGTTATTGGAGGCGGTGATACCCACGCCGATGCCGGTAGCAGCGGAATATTTAACCGTATTGTTGATTATACGATTGTTCGTGCATTGTCCACTGGTAGCCTGCACGAAGATGCCGCAGTTAAAGATATATTCAACCGTATTGTCCTCAATCGTCATATCGTTCGCCTGGTACAGCCAGATGCCGTACCTGTACGCGTTGTGTATCGCCAATCCGCTCACGATATTCCAGGAGGTGCCGTCGTAGGTACGCATGCAATACTCCCGATAAGTGAATTCCACATCCAGCGCCACGTCGCCTTTGGGCCACAGGAAGAGTTTCTTCTCCACGGGGTCGTAGGCCCATTCCCCTTCCTCGTTGATCTCGCCCACGACGCTGGTGATATAGTATCCGAATCGTGTCGATATATCGTACCGGGGACTCTTCGACAGGGTAATAGTACTTCGGGAAAAGTCCGCAATGGGGATCTGGTCGA
>CAYTNN010000200.1:0-8261 GCA_964439135.1 uncultured Pirellulales bacterium | reverse complement strand
AGACACGGGTCGGCGCTGTTTACCGGTGTCTGCCAGCTAAATGTCATCACGTTCGGATTTTCCATCGTGCCGGACGTAACCAGAACAACGCAGCCCGGCTCGACCAGCCATTTAGCCTTATTCAGTGCCACTTCTTTTTTCATTGCTGAACCCCGTAAAAACAAAATACGAAGTTAACTCTGAATATACTCCAAAGCAAGCACAAAAACCGCCGGCAGAAGCAATGAAATCAGGCCCGGAACGTCAGGAAACTATATGAAATAAATTGAAGAAAAGCCCCTGCATAGCGGAGGAAGTGGAAAAGCAAGCTTTTCTTTATCTGCAGGGGCTTGGATGCAAAGCTCATATATTGATTATATCATCTTTGGCCAACCAGTCCATGACCGGTAGAGATTAAATAGGGATGGTTGCCGATTTCGTGTATTGAAGTTCTTGTTCTTCTGATTCTATACGTCTTTGCCATCCCTTTTCGCCTTAAACCTCGTATATTGGTAAACGGACCTAATAATTTTAACAGGTTAGACAAAGTTATTCTATAGAGATCTTGAATAGTACCCATCGTTCCCAGGAAGCTTGATGAAGCAAATAAACGTGTCCATTGTCGGCCGGAGGATCATCTCGTAACTTTTGGCTAAGGCCGCTTCCATCAGTATTCACATATTGGTCGATCTGTCCGTCGCCCATGTCCCATAGATAACAAGGTGCATAAAAATAACTCATTAAGATAGCCCCCTTTTCTTGTTTGAATTCGAGGTCCCAGCCATAAATATCATCTACAGCTTTCCATCTTGTCCCTGAAGGTATTCTGACAGTCTTCAAATTGTCCATGTTAAAGGGCGGCTCTTTCGATACAATATAGGCCAATTCAATTTGTTTTGGTTTCTCCAGGATGATTGTTTCGAGATCAAGTGTTTCTCCCGCTTTGAATTCGATCGTGAAATCTTTCTTCAGGTGGCCCGGCGCCGTAACACTGCACCAGTAATCGATCGGCGAGAATCCATCTGCCTGGACCAGGCCATCTTCCTGTACTGGTATCTCAATAGGATCAGGCCAATAGCGGCGAGGTTCGGTACCATTCGACGGCGTATTCACAGGGCCGT
Source organism: uncultured Pirellulales bacterium (assembly GCA_964439135.1). Classification (GTDB taxonomy): domain Bacteria; phylum Planctomycetota; class Phycisphaerae; order Sedimentisphaerales; family Anaerobacaceae; genus JAFGPJ01. The sequence goes on along the minus strand of CAYTNN010000200.1, from coordinate 7,161 downwards.
TTCTGACACTCAACCGTATTTTTGCCTGCGAGACGTCTCCACCTTCTTCCAATTCTACTTGAGCTTTAAGACCCACCAATTCATCTTTACTTAACGGTTTCATATGAATAGTGCCAACATCGACCAAATCTGTCTCTTCGTCTTTCTTCATGCCTTTTAATTTCAAATCGTATGGAGCATATTGGTGCATACGAAAGCCCACAGGCCTATCCAGGTCTCTTGTCGGTCCGGCAAAATATCCTTCGGGCAGAATCTCCATTTGCGCATGAACATAGCGGACCTCTCCATCACCATCAAGCACCACTCGCCCGACAATGACATGTCCCCATTCATGTTTTTGAACACCCTTTCTTGCCCTGGCAATCTTAGCTTCCAATTCCGGTTTATTCGGGCACTGCTCTATTGTGTTTAAAGCACATCCGCCCATTATTATTGCCAACGCTACTGCACATACTGCCGCGAATACCACTTTCTTCATTTTGTTGCTCCTTCCGCAAAACCAGGATTTAAAATAAATATATGTTTGCCGATTTCGTGTATTGAAGTTCTTTTTCTTCTGTTTCTATACGACTTTGCCTTCCCTTTTCGCCTTAAAGCTCATAAATTAACGTTCCTAATAAAATCCCAGATTTGATTTCCCCAAACCCGTCAAAAAATTGTCCCCAGATTTCCCATGTAGCTATTTAAGTTTCTTGAAAGATATTTTTTGCGAGCCTTTAAGTTCACATCGGAATACAGATACATGACCTAATTCACCATCCAATAAACTGAGTAAATTATCTTGAGTTTCGAAATCCATTTTATGACCAAAATAAACAGCCGAAAAATCATTCGGGTTTACGCCGTAATCTGATACCGAACCCGTTTCGTGGTGTCTGCAAAAAGATGGGATACGCCATTCATTCTGCTCGGACCATTTGTGTTCATTGTCTTTAGCCTTTCTTAAAGAACATTTTTCAAATATGCATTTTGTTGCTTCGTTGGTTTCAAGACTCAATATCTCAGCCCAATCCTCCACAGTTAAGAATAGGTCTTTTTCGTTAACATATTCTACAGGTTTAGCAATGAGCCAAGGGGAATCCGAATCGTCTCTACAAGCCAACTCTATTACTACCCCCTTGTGTTTCTCTGCATATTCATTCCATAACCGATAATTGTCTTTCTCTATACCAAGACATAGTATTCGCAAATCGTTTCTAATCTCTTTCCAGCGTTCATTTAAGTCAGCAATAATATTTGAATTATCTACAGGTTCTTTCTTTAGTTCTGATATAGCCGAAGTTTTATCACTACCGGATAATGACATTAAAAAAGATAAACACTTAAAAAGCTTGTTGGTATTTTTTTTGTTATGATTGACAGTGGAATTTGATGCTAAGTCTATAATTGCGTCTTGAATCTGTTTTTGTTTATTATTGTCCATTTTTTCATCGCATACCCGAGCCACATCAAGTGTGTCATCAAATTCGCACGGGTGACTCCAGCGTAAAGTTCTGTTTTTTAGTACTTTCTCAGCAGTTGAGGCTGTCATATACTTAAAAAAACTTTTTGGGCAATGCTGGTTATTATTCATTTCATCTAGTCGGTGGGTGTATTTGGTTTCCAAAAGCAAAAGTCACAGATTAAATAGAAACGTTTACCGATTCCGTGTATTGAAGTTCTTGTTCTTCTGTTTCTATACGTCTTTGCCATCCCTTTTCGCATTAAACCTCATAAATTGATAAACGTCCCTAATAATTTCCCCTAGTTTTCCTCAAGCGAGTTATTAGATTGCCCACTTAGAGGCTGTTGTGGAGTGACCTGTATCGTCGTCCACTTGAACGTCTGTTGCGATTTCCTCGATATCGAGAAAATCACTGTGCTTCTTGAGAATTTTACCGAACTGAGCATTGAACGACTGATGCGCAGGTATCCCAACGTTTGAGACGAAGCGACCGCAGTACTTCCGAATAACATCAGAAGTTAAGATCGAGTTTTCCTTCTCGCGAAAGCGATCAATGATATCCTTGACTGTATTCAGATCGACTCGGATGAAGTCCTTCATAGGTGACTTCCAATTCCTCAATGAGTAGAAAAAGGTGGTACCGACGCAATCTAACGTTTGAGTTCAGGGACAACGCAATGGTGGCATCCTCTGGGGTGAACGGTTAGATCAAAGAGAATCCACTCTCAGTCAGAAACAGAATATCACCCCTTCCATTTCGCTGGTCGATATGTCCATTACCCAGCAACCACTACAGGCCGCGATTTACATCGTCTGCACGACATCCGTGGCTCTCGATCTTGGAATTGATGCTCCCAAGATGTAGGATTTCCCCAGAGCGAATATTGAATTCCCCAAAGATTTTCAATATTATCATGCCAACCTGTTCATCCGTTGGTATCTGTACCATCGTAATCTACTCCTAATTCTGTTCTCACTTGCTAATCTTTATTAGGGGATTAAATAAGAACGTTTACCGATTCCGTGTATTGAAGTTCTTTTTCTTCTGTTTCTATACGTTTTTTGCCATCCCTTTTCTTATTTAACCTCGTAAATTGCAAATATCACTAATAATTTCCCAAGGGATTTTTTACATAACATCTAAATCCCGCATTTTTGCTAGCATTGTGCAGCAATAAGGATTATTCTTGCTATCATTGACTATTGGTTGCAGAAGATTGACGGCATCAGCCTTTTTTCCACAGTTGAACATCGCAGTTGCATATCCCGCCATATATCTATCATAAACTGCCGGACGCTCAATCAGTGATTTCGAGTCTTTTCGTAACTCGTAGCAGAACAATGCATATTCATATTGTTCTGCCTTTAGAAGCTTCTCTCCTGCTCTGATGCAGTGATCTTCACTCAAATATCCGGAACTTATGCCATGACCCAACAGTTTTCTTGTTTCAAGAACCCAGTAAGCAGGATTTTCTGCTTTTACAATAGTTGCGTTCCTTACTTCCCTAATTCCTTTTGGGAAAGAAATCCCAAAGCCACCCTGTAGAAAATAAAAACCCACTTCCATTCCAGCCCCTCCATTTGGGGTATCATCCCAGAACTCAACACTATATCCGCCATGCTCTGCTGTACCAAATTCAATCGGGGTTGGCTCTTCCGTAATATCGCTGATATTTATAGGATCTGATATCACATCTGCATATCCCATATATCGAAATATTCCTTTGTGAGTGCAAAGAGGCACAATTACTCCTCCGACACTGGGTATATTTTTGTCCCAGATTACGCTCTTTAGGCTTTGGAAAAGTTTTAAATAGGTTTTTTCTGAATCGACTGGCTCTGGCAATTGAAGAACTTGAAAATATGCTCTTCCTATTTCAGGCTCAGGAAAGGACTCTCCTTGCGCTGAATGAAAATATCCTTGAAAGGAATTGAAGGCATCAGAATCACCAATATAACCTGCTGCAGATTTCTCTATGCAAGCTTCCTTAACGAATCGGAGTTTATCATATTTGGCATCAGCAATCATTAACTCGTAGTCCAATCCGTGTTTTTGCGTTTTGATAGCGATGTCTACGATTTCTTGAGCATTGCAGCATTTGAGAAAATCTGAGCATACATCTTCAAAATGTTCCTTTACACCTGCGAACGCGATGGCCAGTTGATCGTTTACGATATATTGTTTTAAACACCCTTCAACGAAAGGATTAGCATTTTGCTTATGCTGAAAAGTTAATTTTGTATCACCAAATATGTATACCTTACCAGCACTAATTCTTCCAACAATTAGGGTCATTATTATCTAACCACGTATGTATGGTTTCCGTAAAATACCCAAAGTAAAACTAGTAAAACTAAGTAATAAAAACTAAATAAAAACTAGGGACAGTCACGAATGGCACTTCCATAAGCAATTCTTCATGTTGGCAACCTTCGTTTTTGGCTCAGAAACGCGGATATGGTCCTTACAGGTAGTCTTAAGGAAGCACCATTCGGGACAGTCACCTATTAAAATCTACGCTACACGTCCTTATCAAAATACTCACCCGCAAAAGCCTGCCTTCCACAAAACAATCAATATCTCAGATCTGCTGTCTTCTGCCGGAATCAGTTGAAAAGCTCGCTCATAGTTGCCATTCCACATTATAACAGTCGTCCAGCTCAGAACAAACAAATTTTATATTTCTACTTTTTACAGCGTATCTCACGGGGTTCAGCCAATGAGATAAATCTCTAATATCAATAGCGTATCTCACGGGCAAATTGTTACCTACGAATTTGATAAATATTTAAAAAAAGTATAATTTGTCACCAAATCGCCCTTAACGGCCCAATTTCAACCATCATTTTTTACCTGAACGGTCGAAATTTCTGAAAAAAAGTGGCGAAAAGCGTGGATTCCTGCCTCCGCAGGAATGACAAACATCAAAAATCCAGATTATCCGTGTTAATGAATAATTCTCTTAGAATCCGCATGGGCAGCGAAGCTGCTCCATCCTACCTGTCTGGATGCCCTTACCCCGTACGCAATACGCACTACGCAGCACGCACAACGAATAATGGACGCCGTCTCACGGAGATTTTTCCAGAATATGCCCGCCTTTTTGTGCTATATTTCGTATAATACTTAACGAATTCGTATTTCGTATGTCGTATTGCGTATGTGGAATTGTGAATTTCGATCATTGAACATCCAAAATAAAGATTAGCCCGCACCCCTGTGGTGCTGGGTCCAATTGAAGTCCTGAGTGGAATCGAAGGGGCAGAGAGCAGAATAATGAAAAAAACAGGTGAAAAAGAGAAGAAAACGACGAAAAATTGAGCTTAATTTGAAAAAACAAAGCCAATTTACGGTTGGGCGAAATTGACACAAAGTCTTATATGAAAGGTGATTATGAAGAATTTCAGGCTTTGAGACGGCAAAAAAACAAACCCAATTCAAAGCCAAACAAAGCCAATATGCCGGCCTATGGCCGGAAATTCGAAGCACGAAGTTCGAAATCCGAAACAAGACGAAAGGTGCTAAATGACAAAGCCCAAAGCACATTTCACGGAGCACCATTTGAAAAAACAAACCCAATTTCCAAAGGGGCAAAATGATGTTAAGTCAATATTAACAATGAGTTATGGAGATTTTGATGGGCCGGAGCGGCGAAAAAACAAAGCCAATTCAAAGCCAATCTATTAGCGTTCGGTGTTCTGCGTTCAGCGGACAGCGTCAAAACGAGGAAAAGGAGTTGTTTCGAGAGAAGAATCTGCTGTTTAAATTCCCTGGGTCTTTCCGATATATATTTGATGGCAGTTATCGATATGCAGACAAAATCGTGTCCGTTTTGTGCCGAGACGATTCAGGCGGCGGCAGTTAAGTGCCGATTCTGCGGCGAGTTTCTCAACACCGAGAAGGCCAGAGCCCTCGAAGCCGATCCTGATGAGGATCCGGAGTTGTCCGAGGAAGAGCAAGAGGATATAGATGACGACATCCTGTTTGCAGGCAGGCCGTCCTTATGGGGCCTGGCGCCGGCGGTGGTCAAGGGATTAGTGGTTCTTGCTATCGCATGGCTTCTGATAAAGCTGCCTCTCGAAGGTTATGTCAATAGCCTGCTGAATTTGAAACTTACCGCGACTCAGGCTTTTGCGATCGGCCGATACAGAGTTCTTGCCGGCGGGGCTATCGGAGCGCTTGTCATCCTGATACTTCTGCTCAAAACGTTCAAGCTTAAGATGATCTACTATGAGGTCAACGCCGACCGAATCGAGTGGAGCAGAGGAATCCTCGACAGGCGGGTGGACAACGTGGACATGTTTCGTGTGGTTGACCTGAAGATGCGAAGGAGCCTGCTCGACTGTATCTTCGGCGTCGGTACGATAGCTTTGATTACTACCGACAAGACGGACCCGGAGTTTGAATTTGAAAAGGTGCGGGATTGCCGCTACCTGTACGATATTATCAAGAAAGCCAGCCTTGCGGCAGATCGCAAGACCGGCGTCGTACATCTGGAATAAAATCAGGCCTTGAGGGCCTTGTGTTCGAGGGCGAGCATTCTCTTTTTGAAGGAAATACCGCCGGGAGCGGAGAAGCCGCCCATCTTGCCGTCGGTTCGGAGCACTCGGTGGCAGGGGATAATAAGGGGCAGCGGGTTTTTGGCCAGGGCATTGCCGACGGCCCGGCTTGCTGCCGGCCGGCCCGTCTTTTTCGCTAATCCGGAATATGTTGTCCTTTGGCCGAATTCTATTTCCCTGCAGGCTGTCAAAACCTCACGGGAGAAGCCGCCGAACCCATCAAGAACGACGGGTATATCCGGGCTGAAATTTACACAAGAGCTTTCAAAATATGCGGCTATCCGTTCCTGCAATATTTTGAAAAAAGTTTCGTCGAATTGGGCTCCCGGCAAATTTTTCAGAAGCCGGGACTCGATTTTTTTTGGTTCAGGCCCGGGCAATTGGGTCCGGCAGAGGGCGTATTTAGTCCCAGCCAGGCCAAAATGCCCCCACTTCGTCTGAAAAATCACATATTTTATCACTTTTTGCATTTTTTTGCCTGACTTGTGCGCTTAAAATATTTCTAATGGGTCAAATTCATTGACGCAAGAGGAAAATTCTGTTAAATATATTAGTTTTTACAAAAACGATTCGATTCGGTTGGAAGCTAAGATTTGCCTATAGCTTCATTTTAGGCTTTTGATTTATGTCTCTTGATGAGCTAAGAAATAGAATAGATGGGATTGACCTTCAGCTTGTAAAGCTGCTAAACGAGCGTGCGCGCGTTGTGGTGGAGATCGGCAAGTTCAAGAACAAAACCGCCTCTCCGGTCTATGCCCCTGATCGCGAGAAAGAGGTTCTTGCCAGGATAGTGGAGACCAATAAAGGCCCGCTGCCGGATAAGTGCTTAGTTGCTATCTGGCGGGAACTGATGAGCGGCTCTTTTGTTTTGGAGAGGCCGTTGCGGATCGCCTATCTCGGTCCCGGCGGCAGTTTCAGCCATACCGCGGCGATGCTCAAGTTCGGCCAAAGCGTAGAATACGAATCGGTGACAGATATCAAAAGTATCTTCGAAGAAGTCAGCAAAGGTCATTGCGACCTGGGCATTGCGCCGGTAGAAAATACCATGGGCGGCGGCGTTATAGAAACGCTCGATGCGTTGATAGATTCGAATGTGAAGGTATGTGCCGAGGTCCTGATGGAAATTCATCATAATCTTATGGGCAATTGCACACTGC
>CAYTNN010000199.1:6127-8292 GCA_964439135.1 uncultured Pirellulales bacterium | reverse complement strand
AAGGACATGCATGACGAAGATGGTAATCGTGCGTTTCTTTTCCCTGGCAAAATCCCCGGCTACGAAAAATACTTTCCCGACGTCGACCGGATCAATCCAAAATACTTCCGGAATATGGACAGGAAAATCGATTATCTCAATAGTCAGGGCTTTGCTGCGTTTATTGAGGTCTCCCGGCGTGACATTGGGCAGGGCTGGAAGAAGTATTACGAATGGCCCCAATCTTATACGCGTTATATCCAATATATCTGGAGCCGGTATCAGGCCAATATTTGCCTATTCAGTCCGATCCATCTTGACTGGACCGGTTCTACCATACCTGCCGAGCAATGGAACCTGGCGGCCAATCGGGTCATCGAGAAGTACGGGCATCCGCCCTTCGGGACGCTGGCCGGGACGAACTCGAACCCTTCGACGCTGCGAAACTTCGGCCACACGGACAAGGCCAAATGGCTTACGTTTCATCAGATAGGCAACAGGCGTACTCACGACCTGTATCCGTTCCTGACCGAGATATTCAATGCCTCGCCGCCGGTGCCCGGAATCAACGGAGAACCTTATTACGCTGGTATGGAGGGAGCGGATGGTGACACGGAGACATCCGCTCTGTTTTGCCGCTCTGCGATGTACGGCAGCGTTTTATCCGGCGGATTGGGAGGGCACATCTACGGCGCCGGTGGATGGGACGGCGGAATGTGGGGCGGGAACGTCGAAGATGCCGCGGAGAACCATATCTGGGACGTTATCAAATGGCGATCCGCAGACCAGATGCGGCACCTGCGAACTTTTATCCTGTCAGAAGGCGGCAGGTACAGGGATCTGGTGCCCAGCGGGAATCTAATCAAGCCGAACAGATCGGGCAAAGCCAAGTCGTGCATCGGATGGTCTTATTGTGCCTGCACCGAACAGAAGGATTTGTTTGTTCTGTACTTCGAGAAGGACTGTCTTAAAGCGAACTTGTCAGGCGCAATATTAAGGGGCGAATACGATGCAGTGTGGTTTAATCCGAGGAGCGGTAATTGGAGAGATGTGGGTGTTTTGAGTGCCAATTCCGCCGGCGTAATTAACCTGCCGAATTTCCCCGGCAATTTAACCAGGTCCCGCAAGGATTGGGCGATGAAGCTTACATTAAAAGACGCTCAATGAGCTTTAGCATTTACGATGCCTGGTGCAGGTTGGCGGCGTGGATGGATTATTTTTTCGCCCATGTCAACTTTGCAATGCGAATGCCGTCTAAAGCGCCCTCATTCAGGGCTGCGATATAGTAGCGATTTTTATAATAAATAATTTCCGGCGCCGCTACGGGTAATGTGCAGACGAAATACCTGTGGTCCTGGTTGATGCCGAACATCATCGGGTCGTTTGAATGGTAAACGCTGGTCTGGGGGGCGCCTCTTTTTCGAATATCACCTTTGTACGGGCCATACGTTTGCGTTTTAAAAAGGTAAAAGTCACTATCGCCCAGCTTCACTACATGGGGACACTCGGACGAATACGCGTTGGTGCCGGCCCGACCGCCGTACGCTGCAACGCTGGACAGACTCCAGTCTTTGAAATCCTCAGTGGTTCGGACGTAAACCATTCCCTGCCGGTTCGGATAGGCCGTGTAGTAGGCATACCATTTGCCTGCGTGCGGCAGAAGTATCACATCACGGGTATTATTGCCGGGACCCTCGGTGAACATGCCTGTTTTGCCGTTGGCTTGAATAACGCGGGTGAAGTTCTTGCCGTCTTTGCTCGTGGCGTGACAAATGTTAACCCAGTCGCCGTAGAACATGTGGTATGTGTCACCGGCTTTTACCACGTGCGGTGCCTGGAGCCCGCCGGGCGTTTCGCCCAACGAAGGGTCGGCTTCCATAGCGATGCCCATTGGCTTCCAATCGGTGTCTGTCAGGTTTTGCCCCTCCCAGCGGTAAAAGAATCGAGTCTTTCCGTTTTTGCCGCCTGCGTTCGTACTGCGAATGCACGACCATAGCTGCCACGTGCCGTCCGCCGCCTGCCAGACGGCAAAATCGACGGGCTCCTGCCTTTCGGTGGCGTATTTATGTTCCATCGGATTGCCCGCAACCTGCCACCACTCGCCTTCGATTTGCGGTGCCAGGATAGAGTCGGATGCGTTGCTCGTGTGCGCAACTACGCCCAGAGCGAAAACGGATATGAGTATT
>CAYTNN010000199.1:0-6027 GCA_964439135.1 uncultured Pirellulales bacterium | reverse complement strand
TCTATCTTTACCTGTTCGGCTAATAGCTGTGCTTCCTCTTCAGTTGGAGCCCTGCCGCATATCGTGGCAATAACGCTGCACTCGGTGACATCGCCGCCGGTAATTGTGATAGAGCCGGAACTGGTTTCGACAAATAGTTTTGAGCCGGGACTAAGGGGTGCTTGCCGTTGGACTGTTATCTCGTATTTGGCCTGCCCCCAGCCGCCCATCTGGATATCGCAGCCGGAGATAATTACAAGCAGGCTCAGGCAGCAGATTATTGCCCTGAACATCTTATGATGCTTATTCATTTTCTGTCCTCTCGATTATAATTTGGTATTTTCTATTATCTAATTCTTATCGAGCCGTTATGGGTCTCAAGATGGAGTTGGCCCTCGCCCGCCCCGATCGTTCCTTTTAAGCTGCTCTTGCTTATTTTTCCGCTTACCGTTATCGGCAGATCGGTATTTATCGAGCCGTTATGGGTCGAGGCATCAACCCGGGCGGAATAACCGGGTGGAGTCTTTAACTCTATGCCGCCATTGTGGGTCACGATTGATATGTCGCAGACGGGTGGGGCGGTGTCGGTATAAAATGCCTTGATGCTGCCGTTATGGGATTTCAGGTGTGTGCTGCCTGAAATATCTCCGCACGTGACCGAGCCGTTATGAGTGTTCAAAGCGGTCGTGCCGGAAACTCTCTCGGAGGTCACTTTGCCGTTGTGCGTGGTGGCGTCAAGCCGGCCGGTGATATCCGAAATTTCGACAGCCCCATTGTGTGTAACAAGATCGAGGTCCGTCTGGTTCGGCACTTGGACGTCGAGACTGACGCTCACGGATTTGTTTATCAATTGGGTGGGTTTGTCAATTTTGGTGATTAGGCGATTGCCCGAGGGGACAAGCGTTACTTTTACCTTTTCAGAAAGTTCGCGGGCTTCTTCATCCGTCGCCGCCCGGGTGACAATAGTGGCTGTCATATTACAATCGGCAACCTCGGCACCATTTATTTTAATTGAGCCGTTGTGGGTCTTGGCTTCGAATGCCGAGCCGGGCGAAAGAGGTGCTGACAATTGAACGGTTCGTTCGTATTTTGCCTGCATCAAGCAACCGCCGATGGAGATACAACCGGCCATAAACATGAACAGGCACAGTAAACAGCCCAAAGATATCTTAGTGAAATAATGATTTTTCATTTTCACTCCTTTCAACTTGAATCTCTCTTGTTCGATTAGCTCACTTTTACTGCATTATTGCTGTTATTTAAGACTTTGCCAATACAATAATTGGCAAAGACTAAGACTTCTTCAAGGCTATTCTTCCTGCCATTGGTGGGTTAGTCGTTGGTTCTATGCAATTAGTTTCAGGAAATCTGTCTTTTTTCTTGTTTTTGGCACTTTTTCAGTTTTACGATTCATTTGCTGGAGTTGCCCGGTCTTTATTGACAATTTAAGCCAAAGAAAACGTCATTTTTTGCTCAATATGCACCTGTTTTTGGACGTAAATACATAATACTGTAAATTCTGAAAAGAATTTGCCGAGTTTTGCTTGGTATAAAGTTAGCGAATATAGTAAAAATAGGGCATTAAATACTGTGGATTTTTGAATTCTCTGTAATAATACAGGATCCCCCTGTGGCTTTTAAATAAAAGTCAAATAAGGCTGCTGGAGTTCTATGCTTCGGATTGCTATTTCTTGCATTAAAATTCATGGTTTGTTGTTGAATGGAGAAGATCGTATCAAACAGTATAAAATTTTTGGGCAAACGTACTACCCGATATTGTAAAAGTAAGAATCTTTATCGGTCTTTTTATTTTTATCAATCTTCTATGAAGGAGGATTATTATGTGTAGAAAATTAGTATTATTGGTTTCTTTTACCTTGGTACTGAGCCTGGTCGGTAACGCAATGGCAGCGATGCCGGCCGGATGGGAGAGCCAGGACATCGCCACGACCGGCGGCAGCGCTAATGAGAGCAACGGCACGTGGACGGTCATTGGTGACGGGGCCGACATCTGGGGTACCTCGGACGCTTTCCACTATGCCTATGTGCCGTTAATCGGTGACGGTGAGATAACCGCTCACGTTGTCGACAACGGCACTGGCTCGAATACCTGGGCCAAGGGAGGCGTGATGATTCGCGAGACGCTGGATGCCAATTCCAAACACGCAATGGCGGTAATAACAGACAGCGAAGGCGGAGGTATAGCCTTTCAGTCCCGACCGGGCACCGGCGGCGCTTCCGTCAGCTTCCATGGGGATGTCACGGCGTCACCGCCTCATTGGGTCAAGCTGGTCCGCGAAGGCGACATGATTACAGGTTACCACAGCGATGATGGTGTTGATTGGGCTGAATTCACGGACACTTCGCCGGACGGCGCTATGACGAACCCGATAGAAGTTCCGATGGCCGAGCAGGTTTACATCGGTTTGTGCATAACATCTCACGCGGATGGTGAATTACGCACGTACACTATGGATAACGTCAGCGTTAAGTTTCCTGTTATCGCCACTAAGCCCGATCCTGCTGATGGTGCTATACATCCGGACACATGGCTCAGTATGAGCTGGAGGGCCGGACATACGGCTGTCTCACATGATGTATACTATGGCGAAAATGCCGCCGATGTGGAGGCCGGTACAGGCGACACATTCCGTGGCAACCAGGACGACGCGTACTTTGTAGTTGGCTTCCCCGGATTTCCATATCCGGACGGTCTTGTCCCGGGCACGATATATTACTGGCGGATCGATGAGGTTGAAGCGGATGGTACCAAACACGCAGGAAAAATCTGGAGCGTTACAATTCCGCCCAAGACGGCCTTTAATCCCAGCCCTGCCGATGGCGAGATGTTTGTGGAAGCCGATACAATGCTAACGTGGTTGCCCGGTTTCGGTGCAAAACTGCACACCATCTATTTCGGAGACGATTTTGACGATATAAACAGTGCGACCGTAGGGACGCCAAACCCTACTACAACTTTCAATCCAGGTCCTCTTGAGTCCAATAAGACTTACTACTGGCGTGTTGATGAATTTGATCCTCCGATGACACGTAGGGGTGAAGTCTGGAGCTTTACGACTACAATACCCGGTTTGGGTACGGCCGTGATGGACCGGTGGGAGAACATCCCCTCTACCGACATAAACACTCTTAAGGACAATCCGAAGTACCCGAATAATCCTGATGTGACCGAGACGGTGACGAGTTTCGAGTGGGACGGAGATGACCTCAGCGATTACGGCGCCCGGATTGAGGGTTGGCTCTACGCCCCGGGCACAGGCGATTACACATTCTGGCTCTCCAGTGACGACCAGGGTGAGTTGTGGCTCAGTACCGATGACGACCCCAGCAACGCAGAGCTGATCGCGTACGTAAAGGACTCGCCGACTTCAACCGGCGGCTGGTCCAATACCGATGAGTGGGACAAGTACGCCTCACAAATGTCGGAGCCCATTTCACTCGTGGCCGGCGGGAAATACTATATTGTGGCATTGTGGAAAGAAAGCGGCGGTGGAGACCATTGTCGGGTGGCCTGGGAAGGCCCCAGGATCCCGGATTTTACGATCATTCCGGGTATGAATCTGTCGCCCTATGAGCCAGTGAATGCTTATGGCGCCAGGCCCGGCAACAAAACGACTGGTATAACACAGACACCTACCTTGCAATGGAAGCCCGGACTTCAGGCCGAATCGCACGAGGTGTACTTCGGCACCGATGAAGCCGCCGTGGCTAACGCTACTAAAGCCTCGCCCGAATACAGGGGCTCTAAGGCACTCGGTGACGAGAACTATGATCCCGGACAACTTCTCTGGGAGACAACTTACTACTGGCGTGTTGAGGAAGTCAATGCCGCCAATCCAGCCAGTCCATGGGTAGGCAGCGTCTGGAGCTTTACGACGGCCGACTTCTTGATCGTGGATGACTTCGAAGACTATGATACCGGCGAGAATCAGATATGGTACGCCTGGAAAGATGGGCTTGGCTTTGGAGCACTGGGTGTTGATCCTTACTACCAGGGTAACGGAACAGGAGCTGCCGTCGGTGACGAAACAACAATGTCTTATACCGAGGAAACCATCATCCACAGCGGCGAACAATCGATGCCATTGGCCTATGACAACAACAAACAGGGCTACGCCAGATATTCCGAGACGGAACTGACGCTGACAGACAAGCGTAACTGGACCGAGCAAGGCGTTGCGAATTTGTCGCTGTGGTTCAGAGGCTATCCAGGATCCACCGGTAGCTTTGTCGAAGGTCCGGCCGGTACCTACACGATGACCGCCTCCGGCGCAGATATCTGGAACGTGAATGGCGTGGAAGCTGATGAATTCCACTTTGCATATAAGATGCTAACCGGCGCCGGCTCGATTATCGCAAAAGTCGAAAGCGTCGAAAATACGAACGCCTGGGCCAAGGCCGGCGTGATGATTCGCGAATCGCTTTATAGTGACTCGAAGCATGCTTTTGCGTGTGTTACACCTGAGAGTGGTGTTGCCTCGCAGGGTCGTCCCGATACGGGTGCTACCAGTTTCAACTACGCCCAGGCTGACATAACTGCACCTCACTGGGTGAAGCTGGAGCGTGACTTGGCCGGCAACTTTACCGTTTCCCATTCTGCCAACGGTTCGGCCTGGCAGCCGGTAACGGGCGCCATTCCGCAGAATATCCAGATGGGTACGAATGTCTATATTGGTTTGGCTCTGACCAGTCATGACGCAGCTCTGACTTGTCAGGCCGTATTCTCTAACGTCACGACTATCGGCTCGGTCAGCGGTCAGTGGACGAACCAGGATATCGGCATTACCACCAACGCTCCAGAGCCGCTGTACGTGGCGGTCTCCAACAGCGCCGGCACACCTGCGGTGGTAGTCCATGATGATCCTGCCGCAGCGACAATAGACACCTGGACCGAGTGGGTGATTCCGCTGCAGGCTTTTACAGTTCAGGGCATAGTCCTGACAAACGTGGACAGGATTGCGATTGGCCTTGGTACCCAGGGCAATATGACCACGCCCGGCGGTGCGGGGAAGATATTCATTGATGATATCCGGTTGACTCAGCCAATTCCAGAACCGGAACCAGAGCCGCAACCGTAAGCCGGATTATATGTAGTAGTTGAAGCTACGGATTTGCATCACAAGAAGGTCTATACCGATTCGATTCGGTATAGGCCTTTTCTTTTATTCCCGCAAAAATCGACGTCCAGGTATAAGTGCTGCCATAAGACACACAACGAAACTGCCCGATGGGGCGAAAAATTACTAACGGGGGGTAAACCCGAGGGGCTATTTAACCGATACTCATATAAATTTATCTCTGACAAGGAGGCAATCGTCCTATAACTCAGGAGGTGAGGTAAAAACCCAATTTGCCCTTATGGCCGGAGTCGAGAGGCTTTTCGGCTGGGCGGGAGTGAGCTATCGCATTTGACATTACTATAAAAGAATATCTCAAAGAGATCGACGCCGCTTCGCTGCTGACAATGGAAGAGGAACGTGACCTGGGCAGGCTGATTGTTGAGGAATGCGACCAGCAGGCCAGGGAGCAATTGGTGCGAAGCAATCTCAGGCTGGTCGTCAACATAGCGAAGAAATATGGCGACCGGGGAATGAGTCTTGGTGACTTGATTGAAGAGGGCAATCTCGGACTGATAAGAGCCGTCGATTACTTTGACCCCGAGCGGGGCGTTCGCTTCAGTACGTATGCGGCGTGGTGGATAAAACAAAGCATCAAACGTGCACTGCTGGAAAATGTTCAGCCGGTGCATATTCCCACTTATATGGTAGCCTTGATAAATCAGTGGCGGCATATGGCTACGGAGCTGGAAAGCACGCTCGGCAGGTCGCCAAAAGTCGAAGAAATGGCCGAAATTATGCAAGTGCCGCTGCGAAAGGCAAAAGTTATACATCGTATCGTCGAAATTCTCAGTTCTACAGGGGAATCCAGCAGCGGCGATGATACAGATGAGGATCAGATGCTCGAAGCGATTTTGGAGGATCCAAGCGGCGGCAGGCCGGAAGATGCGTTAATTGCCGTCGAAGAAAA
>CAYTNN010000198.1:0-8318 GCA_964439135.1 uncultured Pirellulales bacterium | reverse complement strand
CCAACGATAATCGGGCACGACCACCCTTTGCCCAGACTATCGATCTTCCACAAAAGCTTCGGCCCGCCTTCAGGCCAGCTTGAGAGCAGATCCTTTTCATCCGAAATGCCGTCGCGTAGCGGCCCACGCCACTGAGGCCAATCCGGCTCCGGCGACGAAATCAGCCCGTCGGCCGGCGTTGAGGCAACAGTCAGCGGCCAAATCGATGTGAAAGTTTCGCTATATAAAGGTTTATCCGCAGCAATTGTTATAGCCGTAAATAATAATAGAATCACGAAACGTTTCTTTTTCTGCATAGTACTCAACTACTCCTTCACAAACGGGAATCC
This sequence comes from uncultured Pirellulales bacterium, assembly GCA_964439135.1. GTDB lineage: Bacteria > Planctomycetota > Phycisphaerae > Sedimentisphaerales > Anaerobacaceae > JAFGPJ01. The sequence goes on along the minus strand of CAYTNN010000198.1, from coordinate 7,989 downwards.
CCACGTCTCGGTACACTCGCAGACATCATCGACCCATTTCCAGAATCCGCCGGCGATATAGAGCCGGTCGTTGATGACGCCGGCAGCGCCGCAGCATCGACCGTTCGGCATCGGCTCAACCTCGCCGAATGTCTCGGTCGCCATGTCAAAGTATGTCGCTCGATTGCTTCGCGAACTCGTCACGGCGCTCCAGCCGCCAAGAATGAACAGCTTCGAGCCTATCGCGACGTGCGTCGAATGCTGACTAAGGTACCATTTCCGCTGCTCGATTCGCGACACATTTAGCTTGGTCCACTTATCGGCTGCTACGTCGTATTTAAGAACCCCGTCGGCGTAGGTCTCAAGATCAGTCTCGCCATGCACGGCGTAAATGCAGTTGTTATAGCTGCCGTGCACGATGAAACGCGCTCCCTCCGGCAGATCGGCCGTCCGCTTGTATGTATCATTACGCGGGTCGTAGCGAAACGTGCTCCGGTCGGCCCGGCCGTCCGAACGCAGCGTCCGGGCGCCGAAAATATAAATGTAATCCCCCACCGTCACGCCGTAGCAATACGAACGCGGATGCGGCAGCGGAGCAATCGAATCATATGTGTCGGTCTTCGGATCGTAAACCCACGACTCGACTGTCTCGCTTCTGTCGATCGCTTCGTTATCTCCGCCGAATATATAGATTTTGTCGCGGTAGACCGCAATCGCTGGCCAGCCTTTTTTGTCGGGCATCGGGCCGGCCTCCCACCATGCGTCTTCGGCAGGGTCATAGACGTGATGCAATGTCACTGCCTGTGCCTTGTCCTGGCCCTCGGGTGTGTGCGGGTTCATATTAACGCCGCCAAAGAGATGGAGCTTGCCGTCCACAACGGCCGCGGCCCCGCCGAACCGCCCGACAGGCACATCCGCCAATATCCGCCACGTGCCGCTGTCAATCTGGCTATCAACAGGCGTCCGGCAGCCAGCGGTGAAAATCACACACCACAAAAGAAGACTTACACCCAGTACCTTACGCCGTCTGCCCATCATATATTCAGCCTTTCGATCCCCATCATATTTAGCCCCCGGATTTATCCGGGGGTTCTAACCTTCTCGCCGCACACAACCGTCCCGTCCTAACCAAGCTCTCGCTCAGCAGCTTTGACAATTGAATCCACTTCCTTCGCCAATCCAGCTTCGATTGCTTCCGGCTCATGGCTGCTCAGAATCTGCTTTACATGTTCTTTTATGCGGTCGGCCATCGATAATTTACCGCTTTCTGCCCATCCATCCCAACTCTGCCTGGTCCATGCCGAACCTGCCAGCCAAAGCTCCTTGCGGAAGTGCCGTACCGTATGTTCCTCGGCCAGGAAATTGCCGCCGGGGCCGACCTTGCTCACAACGTCGGCAGCTACCTTCCCGGCATCAACTTCGAAACCGCGAGCGATCCGCTTGACATATTCCATTATCTCATGATCGAGAGCGAGCCACACTAATGAGCCGGCGTGATCCGTCCCGCAGATGCCGCAGTGCCCGAAAGTATCGGCGCCAGCAAGAGCCGCCAGCAGCAGGCTCGTGCCCTTCTCGGCGCCCGCCTGAGCATCCGGGACTTTCGCATCCGTCAGGCATACGTTCACATACACCGGAAAGCCGTAGTATTTCGCCATCTGCACCATCGCCACGGCCATCAGGCCCTGCTCGGGCGAGCCGAACGAACAGATACTCGTACGCGGGTCCATGATATGAGGAATGCCGCCGTACGTAATAGGCGTGCCCGGCGCGAATAGCTGCGTGACAACAACGCCGGCGAGAATCTCGGCGTTTTCCTGCGCGAGCGTCGCAGCCAAAGTTGCAGGAGCAGTGCCGCTTGTCATCGCCATCGGGCCGATGCTAACGGGCTGACCGGCACGAGCAAACTCGCGCACAATGTCCAGCCCATCCTTCGGCAGCCGCAGCGGGCTGATCGGTTCGAGAAACGCCTCGACCATCGGCCTGTCTCGCAGGGCCTTAGCGCCGCCGGCGACGGCACGATATATTTCAAGAATGTATTTGGCCGTCTTTTCGTTCTTAACCCAGCACCGGGTCGGCTTGCCGGTGCCCTTGACAAGCTCGCCGGTAAGATAAACATCGCGCCAGGCTTCGGATATCTCCTGGGGCTGCGCCATCGAACCAACGATTGTGATATTGCCGAGGGCGTCACCGAGTTTTATCGCTTCGCCCGTATCGCGAATTGTGGCCGGCCGGCGCTGGCCACTGTCGGTGTCGATCCAGCTATACTGACCAGGGCTGCTCATCAGCACAAAATCGCCATAACCGAACCTCGCAGTCCGCTCGGGATTTCGGCCGTAAAGAATATATTTCTTACCGGCCTGCTCGACGCTGTCCATGATAAGCCGTTCGGGCAGCCGGGCGATCTTCTTATCCTGCTGCACTTCGGCGCCTGCCTGCCTGAGTAATTCCAGGGCCTCATCTTGATGCACCATAATACCGGTATCGCGCAGTATCTGCATCGTGCCGGCGTGAATCGCCTCGATTTCCTTCTCGGATAGAACCTCTATATGGATTTTTGCCATTAGCCTTTTCCCGTAGGGTGTGCACGGCACACCATATTCGAAGTTGGTGGGCGATGCCCACCCTACCCCTTTAGCCAAAGGTCGATAGGCGTCCGAACGCCCTTAGGCCGGTACGGCAGCTCCACTTTCTTTCCGGTTCGCGCCGAGTGATAGCCGGCGTAGAGAACCTCCTGCACGACCCGGCCGTCCTCACCGGTCGCCTGGGGCTCTTCTTTGCCACGAACACACCTGGCGAAATGCCTCATCTCCTGCGGGAAACCGTAATTCCACAGCTCCTCGAAAACAGGCCACGTCCAGCCCTTCGTCGTGGGGGCCTTCTCGACCGCGTAGCCGTAGCCGTACTCGCTGTATGTTGGAAGCGCATTGCCCATGTGCAAGTCTGCGTAGGTAACACCGCCGTCGCCGTAAACCTCTATCCTGTCCTCCATTCCGCCGCGGCGGGCCCAGCTATCTTCGACGAGCCCGACGGCATTGTTCTCGAACTCGATAATGCAGATCGAGTTGTCCTCGCCTTTGGTCTTGTCCGCGTGGGCGTAAATCCCCATCTGGCAGAAGACGTTTTTGATTTTGGGCCGGCCTAAGAACCAGTAGCAAAACGCGATGCCGTGACATCCCATGTCCATAAAAACGCCGCCGCCCGATTTATCCACATCCCAGAACCACGACGCGTGCGGGCCGAAATGCTTTTCCGCCTGCTTCACCAGGTAAAGCTTGCCGAACGCGCCCTGATCGGCCATCTCTTTGGCCTTGACGTATTTGGGTGTAAAAAACAGCTCTTCGGCGTACATTAACAACACGCCCTTTTGCCGGCATGTATCGATCATCAGGTCGGCCTCTTCCAGCGTCATGCACAAAGGCTTTTCGCAGACCACGTGCTTGCCGGCTTCGGCGATATCAACGGTCATCTGCGCGTGCAGACTATTCGGCGCCGCTATTGTCACCATCTCGATGTCCTTCTCGGCAAGCATCTTCTTGTAATCCGTAAAGACCCGGGCGATGCCGTATTTATCCGCCAGCTTTTGGGCGTTGCCCGGTGTGGGCGAGGCTACAGCGACAACTTCCGCCTCATCCGGAATCATTCCAAAAGACGCTGCCTGAATATCCGCTTCGAACTGCGAACCGATAATCCCAACCTTGACCCTTCCCTTATTCGTCATGAAGAATATACCTCCTTATCTTTCAAATGGTCGCAAATTCCTACAAAGTCCATCCCGGACGATATTCATAGTGCAGATACTTATTGGCCTCCGGCAGATTCGTAATCTTGAAATTCTTGCTGTCCCAGACCAGTCTTTTGCCGCCCATACGAACGGAAACAGTTCCCAACAGAAGCGCTTCGGTCAGCGGGCCTGCGAAGCCGAAATTGGAACGCGTCTCGCTGCCGGTCTTGCAGGCCGCAATCCATTCGTTGTGATGCCCGATCGAGCGGGGCAGCGTCTTGGGAGGCCGTTCGTACGCTTTCATCTTCGCTTCCGGAATCAGTCGGGGACTGTTGCCGCCCCAGCCTTCGACGTACATCGTGCCCTTATCGCCGACGAAGATCAGGCCGTCTTCGCGTGACAGCTCCCGCGTATCTTCCAGATCATCAGGACGCGCCGGCAACATACCACCATCGTACCAGTGCAGCTTGACCGGAGGCATATCCCCGCGGGCGCCGAACTCATAGTGCACCGTCGAGGCCAGCGGAAGACTCTCTTTATACACCAGGGTCGAGCTTGAATGCACGCTCTGAGGCGCGCCAAGCTTCAGCGCCGAAAAGACCGGCGCCAGATTGTGAATCCCCATATCACCCAGTCCGCCGGAACCGAAGTCCCACCAGCCGCGCCATGCGAAGGGCACGTACGCCGGATTATAAGGTCGATACGGAGCCGGCCCCAGCCACAAATCCCAGTCCAAAGTCGATGGAACCGCCGGCGTATCCTTCGGCCGGTCAACGCCCTGCGCCCAGAAAAGCTCGCCATTATGTGTAGGCCTGTCGGACCAGGCGTGCACCTCTCGAACCGGTCCGATTGCCCCGTCCCAGATCCATTCGTTGATCAGGCGGTTGCCCTCGAACGCCATGCCTTGGTTTCCCATCTGAGTGGCGACGCCCGCCTGCTGTGCCGCTTTGGCGATTGCCCGCGCTTCATGGACCGTCCGTGTCAGAGGTTTTTCGCAGTAGACATGCTTTCCCATTTTTATCGCCGCCATCGTAGCGACGGCGTGTACGTGGTCGGGCGTGGCTACCACGACGGCGTCGATTCCTTTTTCCTTCTCCAGCATGACTCGAAAGTCGCGGTACTTTTTCGCCTTTGGATAACGTTTGAAAGTATCCGCAGCGCGAGCCCAGTCCACATCACACAACGCGACAATATTCTGGCTGCTGACATTCTCCAGGTCCCATTGGCCCTGGCCGCCCACACCGATCCCGGCGATGTTGAGCTTTTCGCTCGGCGCCGTTCGCCCCGGACCTCCAAGGACGTACACCGGCACGATTGTTATCGCCGCCGCAGCGGCGGAACTGCCAATAAAGGCACGCCGGGAGATTTTCTTCATGGTGGGGCTACTTTTGCTTGTGTTTCTCTTGCGTTTTTCCATAATACTATCCTCATGAAAACACCAAGTTTTAGACAAAACCTTAAACAGGCAGACCCTGTCGCACTATCAGCGTAAACAAGAATGTTTATTCATCCGGGTCATAATACTGTAATAAGTTTTCCAATTCCAGCAGGATTTATCATCACATTGGGCTAATGAGCATTTCTTAAGATATAAGCCCTTTAATTTTAGAGTGATTCTTCTTGACCGGCAGGCAGCTTATCTGGTATAAATAGGGTAAGGTATAGGCCATGGATTTGAGGTCATCCGGGCAGAATTCTGCTTGTCTTTAGGGCTATATAAGGATGGAGGCAGTTACCAACCACATGGACCTATCATCATCAGATACGGATAGAACACAATTAAGAGCGAATACCATCGTGGTTCGCTTTTTGTTAATCCTTTTTTTAAAGGAGGACTGTTATGTCTAAGAATTTTCTTTGTCTAATCCTCTTTGCCGTGATGGTCATGGCAGCCCCCGTTGGGGCAGACACACTCAGCGGTCTGGCGGATGTTACCGTCGTTGACGGTGCGATCGTCAGCTTTCAGTATGAGGGGACCGAATATGTTGTTGCTGATGAGGATCTGGGACTGGGTACGACGACGCGTTGGTATATCGATGCCGGCGTTGAAACGCTCTGGGCCGAAGGCGGTCCGACTCCAGATGCGACGGTGAGCGGAACGTCGACCGTTAAGGCCGGCGACGTGGGCTCGAATGCCGACAACTTCATGTTCGCTATTGAGGGGGATGCCGACAATATTTCATCGATCGACGGGATCGACTTCCAAGAGACGGTTTTTCCCTTCCTGACGAAGACTTTCTTCCACTTCGAGCGAGGCGGCAACGACTCGGGGACGTGGCAGGCGATTCTTGCGGACGGTTCGCTCGGAGCGCCGGTTGCATTCAGCGGTGCGACTGCGTATGCCGATACGGGAGTAAACGTCAATGGTCAGAATGCTTTCGGTGTGGTTTTCACGACGGACGTGCCGGTGATAGGCGTGCGAATCACGGCGTCTGGACACGATACGCTTAGTATTTCGGCACTGATGGTGATACCTGATTTCGCCACCAGGCCAAATCCTGCGAACGGGAGCCTGCATGAGCAGACGTGGGTCACCCTCGGCTGGTCGCCGGGGCTAAATGCAGTCTCGCACAACGTGTATCTGGGCGACAATTTTGACGATGTCAATGATGATGACGGCACCGGCGATACGTTTCAGGGTAACGAGGCTTCGACAACGTTCCTTGCCGGATTTGCCGGATATGCTTATCCGGATGGCCTTGTTCCCGGCACGACCTACTACTGGCGAATAGACGAGGTCAATGACGCCGATCCGAATAGTCCATGGAAAGGCAACGTCTGGAGCTTCTCGATTCCACCTAAGACTGCGTATTATCCCGACCCGGTTGACGGAGCCGGATTTGTCAACCTGAATGCGCAGCTTAACTGGACAGCAGGTTTCGGCACAAAATTGCACTATATATTCTTCGGCGAAGATTTCGACGAAGTGAGCAACGCTGTTGGGGGTGTTCCTAACGGTACTGTGAATTACAGCCCCGGCCCACTTGATCTGGCAAAAACTTATTACTGGCGTGTCGATGAGTTCGATGGCATAGAAACGCATAAAGGAAACGTTTGGAGTTTCACGACTCTGGGCGCCGTCAGCGGCCCGAATCCAGCCAACGGCGCCGTGGACGTAAAGCCGTCGGTAATTCTTGGCTGGGATGCGGGGGCCGTCGCAGCTTCGCACGAGGTGTACTTCGGCTTGGACGCAGACGCCGTAAAGAATGCTACGACAACCTCACCCGAATATAAGGGGCCAAAAGCCCTTGGCGAAGAGAGCTACGATCCCGGCATACTCACGTTAAATACGGCGTATTACTGGCGGATCGATGAAGTCAACGCTACCAATCCCGATAGTCCGTGGGCAAGCAACGTCTGGAGCTTTACGACCGGCGATTTCTTTGTCTTGGATGACTTCGAGGATTACGATGTTGGCAATAACGAGATATGGTGGGCATGGAAAGATGGGCTTGGTTACGTTGCTCATGATAATGAACCGGCCTACCCCGGCAACGGAACTGGCTCGGCTGTGGGCGACGAGACTACTGCTTCTTACACTGAAGAAACCATCGTCCACGGGAGTAACCAATCGATGCCGTTCTTCTATGACAACAACAAGCAGGGTTACGCAAACTATTCAGAAGCAGAGAAAACATTGAGCGATACGCGTGACTGGAGCGAGCAAGGCGTTGCGGAATTGTCACTGTGGTTCAGAGGCAATCCGGCATCCACGGGCAGTTTCGTCGAGGGTCCGGCCGGCACCTTTACGATGACCGCTTCCGGCGCGGATATCTGGGCGGTTAACGGCGTGGAAGCCGACGAGTTCCACTTTGCATATAAGATGCTCACCGGCGCCGGCTCGATTGTAACAAAGGTCGAGAGTATCGATAACACAAACGTCTGGGCCAAGGCCGGTGTGATGATTCGTGAGACGCTAAATCCTGACTCGGCGCACGCGATGATGGTTGTGACGCCTGGTTCGGGTGTTTCCTTCCAGCGGCGTCCCGGCACTGACCAGACCAGCGTTGATACGACGACAGCCGCGATAACCGCTCCGTACTGGGTGAAATTGGAGCGTAGTATTTCCGGCAGCTTTACAGCGTATCATTCAGCTAATGGCTCGACGTGGACGATGCAGGGCACAGAGCCCATCCCGATGGGTGCGAATGTCCACATCGGTTTGGCGCTGACAAGCCATGACGCTGCTTTAACGTGTCAGGCCGTATTGACTAACGTCACGACTACCGGTAATGTCACCGGGCAGTGGGCGAACCAGGATATCGGCATACTCAGCAACGATGCCGAGC
>CAYTNN010000197.1:0-8375 GCA_964439135.1 uncultured Pirellulales bacterium | reverse complement strand
GAAACATCCCCCTGCTTCCTACAAGAAAACATAGCACTTGAGTGAGGTGTTACGACTTTTTTATGATTGGTAATGATTCGTTTCCCTTCTCCGGTGTCTTTGATGGTAACGGGAAGAGAATCTTCAATTTCAGCCATACCGTTCAGGAAATCTCCCATAGTTACATAGATGAGAATTCTGAGGGTTTTTTCAAATGTGTATCGAGTGGTGAGATTAAGAAATTGGACATAATTGATCCCAATATTAATGCCTCACAAGGCGACTGGCTGGGCACACTAATTTGTTGGCTAAGAGGAGGAAGTGTGACTTCTTGCTATGTCCAAGGAGGCAGCATTTCCGGCAGCAAATGTGTTGGTGGATTAGTGGCGAATAATCGCAACGGCACAATAACTAATTGTCATACTGCTATGAGCATTGAAGGTGGGTACAGTGTGGGTGGATTAGTTGGAGAAAATACTGGTAATGTTTCTGATTGCTATTCAACCGGCATTGTTTTAGGAGAGAATAAAGCTGGCGGACTGGTTGGAAGGAATTACGGACAGATTTTCAACTGCTACTCGACGGGGAACGTTTCAGCTTCAAATAATAATGTTGGTGGCCTAGCCGGAACCAACGAGCTCGAAGGTGAAATCATCTACTGTTACGCCACGGGTGACGTCACAGGCAGGCATGCTATTGGTGGACTCGTGGGAGATAACAGGGGATGGAATACAATAGTTTATGCAAAGATATCCAATTGTTTTACCTCCGGGATCATCACGGGCGTTGACAATGTCGGTGGATTAGTCGCATATAATAAGGATGGCATTATCAACAACTGTTATTCAACAAGCAATGTTTCGGGAAGTGATAATGTAGGCGGACTTGTAGGACGCCTCGGTCCAGGCGATGTCTCTCGCTGTTATTCAACTGGAATGGTTTCGGGTACGACGGATACTGGTGGATTAGTAGGCGTTCAGGAGGGAGGCTCAGTATATTTTAGCTTTTGGGACATCCAAACCAGTCAGCAATCAAGTAGTATTGGTGGTACAGGTCTGACCACTACTGAGATGCAAACGTCCAGTACATTCTTAGAAGCCGGTTGGGACTTCGTAGACGAGCTATATAATGGTACCGACGACATCTGGTGGATCAACGAAGGGAAGGACTATCCAAGGCTTTGGTGGGAAGCCGAGTAGATTTACGATTTGCGATTTATGATTTACTATTTATCAGTTGATAAGCCCTGATCAGCTCGGCGACGCTCCATGCCTGGGCGAAGCAGCCTTTCGGTTTATGAGGCTCATCGCCGTCGAATATCTCTGAGATACTCCCGAGGCAGCCGTCTTCGGTCAGATGACGGAGCAAAGGTTCGATGAATTCGGCGGCTTGTTTTTTGTTTTCCGGGCTGAATCCGTTTACTTTCAAATACGCCTCTATAAACGGCCCGATCAGATACGGCCAAACCGTGCCCTGATGATAAGCCTCATCGCGTTCTCGCAGCGATCCGGTATATTCGCCTTTATAGTCCGCTGCATCCGGACTGAGCGTTCGCAGCCCGTATGGTGTTAATAAATGTTTTTGCACCACCTCTACAACCGAAGCCTGCTGCTGCTGCGATAATGGCGAGAAATTCAGGGAAACTGCGAATATCTGGTTCGGCCGAAGGCTGTCATCTATCGAACCGTCGGGCAAAATGCAATCGTTTAAGCAACCGTTACTGTCGTTCCAGAACGAGTTACAGAAACCAGTCCGAACCTTATCTGCCATAGATTTATAAAGTTTGGCGTTTTCTTTGTCCCGGTCGGCATAGAATTCAGCCAGGAGGCAGAGACAATTATACCACAGCGCGTTGACCTCAACCGCTTTTCCGTATCTGGGCGTGAAAGCGACACCGTCACATTTGGCATCCATCCAGGTCAACTGCGTCTGCTCGTCGCCCGCGGAGATGAGCCCGTCGGCGTCGGCATGAATGCCGAACCTCGTGCCCTTATGGTATGAATCTATAATCCAGCGGATTGTCGGCATAAGCTCCTGCATGAAAGTCTCTGAATCATCCGTGGCTCGCAGGTATTGAAACGCTGCGTTGATAAACCAAAGAGAGGCATCGACACTATTAAAGTGAGTGGCATTGCTGTTATCATCGAAACGATTCGGAATCATTCCCTCATCCGCCACTGCGGCAAATGTTGTCAAGACCGATTTTGCCTCCTCGAACCTTCCGGTTGCAAGCAAAAGACCCGGCAGTGAGATAAACGCATCCCTGCCCCAGTCCGCGAACCAGGGATAGCCGGCGATAATAGTCGTACTGGTATTATTCTTCGTTTGACGTTTCGTAACAAGCTGCTCGGCAGCCAAACATAGCATCTCAAAATATTTCCCGTTTCCAATTCTCAAATCTTGCTTTTTTGACCGGCCGTTCGAAGCAGGGATTCGGAATTCGCTTTTCGCTTTTTTCACCTGAAGTTTCAACTCTTTCCGGTACCTTTGCAAATCTTTACAGACTTTATCAATATCGGTATCTATTACAGGATTATGCTTATGTCCGGCCGTGGGGGGGCTAAGGCTTGCCCAGAGGACAATCTTTGCCGGTTTGTCTATTCGGCACTTGAAAAAGCCGGGCGCCCACAAATCTTCGGTGAAACCCTGACCTCTTTCCCTGTCTTGACGATATGTGAAATTGAACCACCATTGCGGGTCCTTCTCAAAATGGGTGGACGGGCAGCACAACTGCAGTTGACAACTGTTTGGCATCTGGTGGCGAACCAGCAATCCGCGTGCGTCCGACCCGAGCCATTTGGAACATAACATAGCGTAGGAATTTTGCAGCGAGTGGAAGTCTCTTAAGCCGATAAAGGGACGCGATACGAATTCAACCGGCTTGGCGACACGGTTGAAATTATACACTATGGCGACCGTATCGGTATCTCGTACGAGATACACTGATTTGGTCAGTTCAATGTTCGCAAGCTCATAGTCGAAATGCACCCCGATATCCCGGCGGAATTTTTTTAGAAAGCCAAAACCCGCCGGAGCAAACTTGTCCGCAAATTCAAAGGTCGAAAGATTGAAGACCTCTCCTTTGGATATGACCATCTCAAGGCAATTGGATAATGCCATTACCCTGTGAGCCGGCGGCATTAACGAACCGATCAGGAGTCCATGGTAAGCCCTGGTATTGCAGCCCACAATCGTTGATGACGCGTAGCTGCCTCGCCCATTGGTTAATAACCATTCCTTTGCCAGCAGATTATCAATGTCGTTATCGGCTATTGATACGGATATGCTCGTTGCTTCATCGGTTTTCTGCAATGTTAACACTATCTTACTCCAAACGGCACTATCAAGATAAAATCCAGGCCCTCTCTATACAATGCTCCCAATTATGAAGGTTCTGATTGGCAGAGATCCAGTATTGCTTCGAGTAGGCAACTAATCACGGCATCTATTCTACTGGCTGTAAATCAGGTAGGTTTTTAACCCCCGATGTCGGGCCGGATAATAATTCAGGTGGGTTTTGTCCTGGTACGGGACAAAATGCGCCCCCATCCATTTCTCCGGAACAACGCTTGCGCAGGTGATTCAGCACATTCATAAAGTTAATGTAAGAGTCGTACGGCGAGTCATAGGGATTAAAATACTTATGAACATCGCCGTCGGCGAAGTATTTTGTGCACATATAGTAGAAATGGTCCGACGCCTGCAATTTCCGCCAGTCCCCAATGATTTTCTCGTCTTTTGTATTCTTGATTTTCTTTTCGATCCGATAAAGCTCGTGAATCGCATTGGATTGCATGGCGTTACCAAGCCAGGCAGAGAGATCTCTTTCGGTATCGGCCCAGCTTATGATATGCGGCACATCAACCGTGTCGGCGCTGCCGTAGGATTCTATAACCTCGCTTGGAGTTTTGAAGTCGTTGTCCGGGTGCCTCAGAACCTCCTCGGGTAGATGCCGCATAAAATCGAATATACCGGTATCTTCCCACTGGTGTTCGCCGAATGTCTCGTAGTCCATGAAAAGATTGACAATGTTGCCGTTGCCATTGACATTACTGACCCATCGTGCGAACTTGTCCGCCGTCAAAGGCCACTGGGGCCAGTCGCGGTTGGAGAATCTAAAGGCAATATCATCACTTAGCGAATAGTTTTTCAGCAGGAGCTTCAGATGATTGCAGCCTTTGGGCTGGTAAACAAAATTAGGGCTCCTATAGCCCAGAATGTGGTCGGCCCCTTCGGTAATGATCGCGTCGAAACAGCCCATTGACTCGATCAGGGCGGCCAGTTCATTGTTATATATAAGCTCCGTATTTCTAAATACCCTTGGTCTTTGGCCAAAAAAGTAGTTTATCGCTTCGACGTGCTTGTTGATTTGCTCTGCGAATTCATTGCGAGAGTACAGGAAACTGAGACTGTGATAATATGTTTCGGCCAGAAACTCGACGCATCCTGTTTCCGCCAGGGCGTCGAATGTGCTCATCACTTCCGGCGAGTAACGCTCAAGCTGCTCCAGCAACAGGCCGGTAACACTGTAGGCGATCTTAAATCGGCCCTTAAGTCGTCGTATAACGTCCAGAAGCAACCGGTTAGCCGGAAGATAGCATTTGTTCGCTACCTTCCTGCAAATCGAGCCATTCTTATAATCGTCAAAATATTGGTCGTTTTTGTCAAATACAGTGTAGTGCCTCAATCGTATGGGTTGATGCACTTGAAAGTAGAAACATACAGAAGGCATAATCTTTTATCTCGTTTTGTTATCCGCAGGACAGCAATTCGCTCCCTCCGGATATCGTATTTGGTTTATTTTAGCGTGATGCTTAAACCGGAACCAGCATCTCCTCGTAGATGTTTGCGCACCTGACCGCTGCGTCTTTCCAACGCAGTCTTCTGACCTCGAAATTGCCGTGGCTTCGCAGCGTCATCTGCAGCGGTGGATATTTCAGCACAGCAACAACCATATTGGCGATTTCATCGACATCCCAGAAGTCAACCTTCAGGGCGTGCATCAGAACTTCCGATACACCACTTTGCTTACTTATAATTACAGGCACGTCGTTGTCAAGCGCCTCCAGAGGTGCGATACCGAAAGGTTCCGATACCGAAGGCATAACGTATAAATCAGCCATCTTGTATATCTTTTGCACATCTTCGCCGCGTAAGAAGCCTGTGAACAGCACTTTGTGGCCGATCCCCAGCTCAGCGGCCATTTCGATCGCCCGGTGCATCAAATCGCCGGAGCCGGCCATTACGAACTTGACATTATCCATAACCTCGAGGACTTTCTTGGCGGCATGAAGGAAGTATTCCGGACCTTTTTGCATCGTAATTCGGCCCAGGAACAGCACAATCTTCTCATCTTTGTCGATGACGGTTTCGTCCATGGACCATTTTCCGCTGCGCTCGACGCCGTTATAAACGACTTCAACTTTATCACCGCTGACACCGTATCGGCCTATGATAATATTGCGGGTAAAATGGCTCACGGTAATGACTTTGTCGGCCCGGTGCATACCTTCTCGTTCGATGTCATAAATCATCTGGTTTACATGTTCGCCGCTACGGTCGAATTCTGTCGAATGCACGTGTATAACCAGCGGTCTTCCACTGATAGCCGATACGGCAATTCCCGCAGGATAGGTCATCCAGTCATGGGCGTGGACAATATCAAACTGCTCATCTTCAGCTAATTCAGCGGCCATAGCAGCATAACGATGGACTTCGGTGTACATATCACTGCTGTAGTCTTTTGACATGAATAACTGGCTGGCAGAACTGATGCTGCCGCCGAGTATTTCCTGTTTATGTCTTAATTTCTCTTCGATTCTTTGCTGGTAAGTGTCAGGCGTGGAATAGGGTTGTAGTGATGAGTTAATTGCGTGAAATTTTACGTTTTTCAATTCGTCGAACTTAACGAATGAAGCGGATCTCTTCGAACCCGGTGTCAGCAATTTGACGTGAGTCGCATATTTACTCTCGACCATCTTGGGAAGAACGAACATAACTTCCATGCCAAGCTGGTCCATTGCTCGGGTAAGGCCGTAGCAGGCGGTGCCCAAACCACCACTGATAAAGGGTGGAAATTCCCAGCCTAACATGAATACTTTCATATAATCACCAGCAAGTATAGACCTATAATTATTCGTTCAATAATAAATCACAAAAGGTTTTATAATCACACGACCTAAGAATTTTACACATTTAGTTCAGGAAATACATGATTGTACAGCCCATATCCTTGGCTGTCAATACGCTCCTTCATCGGCAAGAAATCACCCAATCTTTATCTTAAGCGTCAGAAATATTTAGTAATTAAGCCAATACCTATTATATAAATTCGGCTTTTAGCGGAAATAAGTTGAAAATTTTTTGATAAAAATCGTGAATTTTGAGGTTGATAAACGCATTTTATAGGTCGGAGTTTAATAAAAACAAGCCGTCCCGTTATGTATAAATCGGAACGGCTTATTTGAACCATAATATTGCATCTAAAATCTTTAATCAAAAGACGTTAGCGCAAAACCTACCCGTCAGGCCATAAATAAAACAATAACGGGCTTCTAACAAGGGCTACAGATCCTGTGGTTTGACCGTACTGCGGCGATTGGCCTTTGTTCGGGTAACAGCAGCATCAAGCAGACTATAGACCTGATCGCTAATGGCTTCTAGCGCATCGGATGAAGTCATCATCTTCTTGCTTTTAATATAAGCTTTTACCTTGCTGGCCACAATCAAAGATTCTTTTTTCTTTGCCATTCTTAAAACCTCCATATTGACAAGATTAAAATGTAATAGGCCGGCACTAACTCCTTAAGCCCGGCACGTTATCAGGCTTTATTACATATAAGCCATGTAATTTGCAATAAAAAAAATGCTAAAACGTTAAATTTTTATAGTTAGAGGGTCGATAGTAAATAATTAGTGCTGCGAGAGCTAATAACTATGGACAGATTTTTTTTCATAAGTTCATAATTTTAATGATTTGCCGAGTACAATTTGACGACAAGATTCCGGTGAGAGGTTCCTTAGAACTGTCCCGGCTAATCGGGATATATGAAGCAGGATTCCTGAAAGTTAAAGAGTTTGGGAAAATATTTTGTTGTGGAGGAATAAAATGGCTAAGCGTTCTAAAAAAGGCCAAAAGTCGCAGGCAAAGCTTGAAGGATATGTGGTCGTAGCTTTCGCCGAGGATATGGAGCAGGCCACAGAATACAAGAGTCTTCTGGAGGCTAATGATATCTCTGCTACCATAACCGAGCCGCAGGCACATGAAATTGGCACCAAGGAGATTGCCGTAATGGTCCCCGAAGAATTTCTTGACGAGGCCCATGTAATAATTGAGTCGCAGCACGCCTACGATGATTTCTATGATTTCGCACTGGAAGGCGAAGATGAAGGCGATTTCGACGACGACTTTTTTGAGGATGAGTTTTAAGATGGAAAAAGAACGATCTAAAGAGCGTCGCAAAAAAGACGATGATCGCCGGAGCAGTGTTGTCGACAGGCGTTTGGGCCTGGACCGCCGGCGTGGGCCGGGCAAAAGGCTGGCCGATGACCGAAAATCCGCTGAAGAAGGGCAAATGTCCGATGAGCAGTTCGAGTTTCTCATGGCAATCGACGAATATAAGCGGAAAAATACAAGGCCCTTCCCCACGTGGACGGAAGTTCTCGATGTCATAAAGGCATTAGGCTATCGCAAAGTGGCCGAGCCGCAATCGCTCGAACAAAACGGAAAAGAGCAAAAGTCCAAAAAAGTAGAAGTGCCTTTGGGAACCTGGCTGGACTAAAACTGGCCCAGGCAGCGAAACATTCCTCAAAGCAGGGCGGGACTTCCCGTGCCCGCCCGCGCAATACGGATAATTTAAGCAATTAGGTCCCTTTCCTATCATTTTACCTGTTAAGTTATCAAAAATCTCCATTTTCTCGTTTTGTTTAGGATTTAGTATTTAGTGCTTAGAGTTTCCGGCCAACGCCGGCAGATTGGCTTTGTTTGGCTTTGTTTTTTCGCCGCCCTCAGCCGCCAAAATATCCATAAACCATTGCTATTACTAATATAACGTCATTTTGCTCCTTTTAAAATTGGGTTTGTTTTTTCAAATAGCCTTTTCAACCCCCAGAGCAGGTCTGGGGGCTAACCGAGATTGGCTTTGTTTGGCTTTGAATTGGGTTTGTTTTTTCGCCGCCCAAAACCACAAAAATCTTCATAATAACCTTTCATATAAGACTTTGCGCCAATTTCGCCCTACCGCAAATTGGGTTTGTTTTTTCAAATTAGCCACGAATTTTCGTCGTTTTCTACTCTTTTTCACCTGTTTTTTTCAAATAGCCTTCTATTAGACACAGATTTACCCAGCGCGGCCTTGGGCTTCGCCTTTGGCCGCAACCAAAAAGTTCGTCTTGTA
>CAYTNN010000196.1:0-8392 GCA_964439135.1 uncultured Pirellulales bacterium | reverse complement strand
ACCGGCTGCCGAGAAACCGGGTGAAGGAAAATTCGCTGGAAAAGGTAAAGCATATGAGGACACCCATCGGGTTGTAGATGGTGTAAAGCAGAAGCTATGCCGAAAATGCAAAGAATGGAAGCCGGAGAGCGAGTTCCATAAAAATGCCTCATATAAAGATGGCCTGGCGGTATCGTGCAAAACATGTAAAGCCGAGGCTGCAAGAGAGTATCGTAAGCGACGCAAAACCGCTAAGGCTGCTAAGGATTGACTGCCACTTATGTGCTGAAGTCCGGATTCAATATGTCACTTCCGGAGAAGCTTGCGATTCAACCTCGTTTAGAAATCGGCTCTGAATAGTCTTAGGAACCGGCTTTGATGTCGTAAGCCAATAGAGCATCGCCATGACGGATATACAACCGACCGTTGGCGATCGTCGGATGGGCCCAGTGCTCGTCGGTTCCCTCCGAGACGGCGAATTGGCCGACAGGCTCGAAGGCCCTGGGATTGGGCTTCACGAGGTATACCGTTCCGTCCCCTGCATAGACGTACAGCATGCCGTCGGCGGAAACGACTACGCCAGATTTAACTGCTGGAGCGTTCCACATGACGTTGCCGGTTTTCCAATCCAGGCAGACAAGACCTTTGTTGCCGCTTTGGGCAGTTCCGTAGATGCAGCCGTCAAGGAGGACAACGCCGTGCATCTGGGGATCCAGTGTCTTGTCCGTCCATTTTGGTGTCACGCTCAGGCCGTCGTCTGCAAGGGCCAACTGAATGCCGCCCGATCCGCCGCCTGCGCAGAAATAGATCATGCCGTCGGCATAAAGCGGCGGACTTGACCGGACGCCGAATCGGTTCGGCTGCTCGTGCTGCCAGAGCACTTTTCCGCTGTCCGGATCGACGGCGACTATGCCTTTCTCTACGAGAGTGATAACAAGCCGCTGGTCTCCGCGGCTGATGAGGCTGGCCGAGCAATAGGCCGACTGCTGGCTGAGTCCATTAGTCTGCCATATTTTCTCGCCCGTCTCCTTGTCAATAGCCATAAGCGACGCATCGGGGCCTCCGGGTGTGCAGATGACTTTCTTACCATCAACCAGCACGCACTCGGCGAAACCGAATTTTGCCTGCTTGGCACCAGACCGCTCCAGGAGATCGACAGATTTGAGTAGTCGGCCTTTCTCCCGCTCGAAAATTATCAGCTTACCGAAGCTGCTCATGACGAATATCCGGTCGCCGCTAATGGTTGCTGTACCACGCGTACCAGCCACGGCAGGCCCGGTCTTGTCCATCTCCGGACCATAAGGCGTCTTCCACTTTGGCGAGCCGTCAATGTTGAAGGCAAACAGATACCCCTGTTTCTGGTCATCCATTCCGGTGACGTGGACAGTACCGTCCACGAGCGTGGCTGACGAGTAACCTTTACCAAGGTTCTTTATGGACCAGGCGAGCTTTGGTCCGCTCTCGGGCCATTTTTTCAGCAATCCGGTTTCTGAGAACATACCGTCACAGACCGGTCCTCGAAAACGCGGACAATCCTCACCATGGACTATGGCTGCCAAAATGATCATTAAAAGAAACGCTGATAAAAATGCAATTCGCTTCATTTTGTAATTCCTTTCAATCTAAACTGATATGCCTCAGTTAAAATTATAGATTACTTACATATCTTTCACAACTATTTCTTCCGCTTGAAATAGCAAACCATTACGCTGGCTGAACCAACATAAGGGGGCTGGTCAACTAAGTGATCTTAACGGAAACAAAAATCAGAAAAAAGGCGGGCAAGATACGCTGGTCGTCAGAAATAGCTCATTTTGAGATCTTGTCGAGAAATAATTCATCATTCATAGTTTGATGCTTTCTAAAATCACTTTTCTGAAATGATAACAGCTATTCTAAGATTGCTCTGCTTTGACTTTCTCTTTTGATTTGGCCGGCTTTTTGAGAATAAAACTTGCTGTTATGAGTCCTGCAATAAGTCCGAGTGTAAAAGTCAATAAAAGAAGCAGCACCCGGGGCATCGTTACCGTAGCGAAAAGAAACCTGGTTTCTACTGCCTGCGTATTTTGTAGGGAAACCACGAGAGCTATCAATAAAATTATGATTACCAAAACAATCTTAACTTTCTTCATTTTTTACCACGTCCTTTCTCGTTTCTGGTCTGGATTTGTCGTTCATTTTAATTCTGGCGGTCAGATTCCTTACTATCGAAAACGGAAAACTTATCATTTGGCGTAATCCGTCGACGGATGACAGTTGTCGTACTTGTCCGCTGACCTCTGCGAACAGCTCGTTCATGACGACCTTTTCTTCGACTTCCCCGACTTCTTTGATCATGGCCAGTCTGTGAAGTGCGTATAATCCGATCACAAAAGCAAGGGCGAAAAAGAAATCCCACTGCTGGAGATTTAGTGTCGGTAAGACAAATTCACCTGTAGGGCTTTTATAATTGAGCGTCCATGCCAGTTCTCGGCCTGCAAAAAAGTCCGCAAATTTTCCGCCTAAAATGGGTGCTATACCGGCAGCAATAGAGTTGGCTATCGTATTGGTTGCAAGATAAGCCGTGGCCTGTCCTTTAGGAGCCAGCTTCAGACTTATGTTTCCTGATGCAAGAGAAACTCCCGCTGATGAAAGCCCCATTACAATGTGGATTAGAATCAGCAGCGGTATTGTCAAAAAGTATTTTTCCGGCATTGTAGTAAAAGTCCAGGCGAGAATCGAAATTATAAACAACGGGCCGCATATTGCCAGGACGGATTTGTTGCTGAAACGATCTGTATATTTGCCCCATATTTTGAGAAACAGGAAGTTCATAACCTGGCTTACAATCGAAAGGCCAATTATGAAAGACATGCTTAAACCTAACCTTTTGAGCATATAGACCATAAAGAACGGCCCGGCCAGATTGACAGCGAAGTTCCACGAGCACATAAAGGCTATAAGCTTTCTGAAATTTTCATCTTTGAAGGGTAGTGAGAGCAACTTTAATATCTTCAATTTTTCCTGGGCTTTCGGCATCCGTATTTCCGGGGTTTTTGCCAGGAAGAAAAGGCCGAGTACTCCCGCTCCAAAGCCAAGCAGAAACAAAATCGAATAACCGGCTAATTCCTGCTCTGCAAACTGCTTTTTCCAAAGATCCAGATACAAAGCCGCAAGGATGCTTAGTGCAATTCCAATTCCGGTGGATATCCGCATTCTTTTCGAAAAGAACGAACCCAGTATATTTTCCGGGATAAGGTCCCTCATCCATGAGTTCCAACTGCAGCCTGAAACCGCTCCGAAAGCCGAAACCGCCGCTAACAATATCAATAAAACCGCAATAGCAATCTTTGCCGGGAAGATAAAGGGGCTCAGAGCAATAATCAGCCAGCAAAGCCTGCTCAAAGCTGCGGCTACGATTGTGATCAGCCTCCTGTTTCGTATTTTTTCAACAATGAATATCGAAGGCAACTGAAGCAACTGTGCTAAAGGGCCGATTGCCGCCAGCAGGCCTATGACAAAATTGGAAGCCCCGAGTTTGACAGCAAAGGCAACCAGAAAAGCTCCGCCTGTTAGTATGCCCATGGCCTGTGATGCTACACCATCTCTTATAATATTTTTTAACGCGGATTGGACTTGGTTCTCGCTAAGCGTTTCGTCCGTGTTGAACCACATATCAAAATCCCTTTTCATTCAATCTTAGAAGATAAATATAAAGTGTTGTCAATTATAGTGATTTGTCAAGGTTATAGCTCTTGATTGTCGAAAAAAATTCTGCCGGTATGAAAAAATGTATTGTAATTTGTCGATACCGGCCACGGTTTGGGTATTTCGCCGGGCATGGAACGCCTTGCAATCAAGGCTTCTATTCCGAGATTTTAACTTTACAAGGTATAATGATATTGTATTTGTATTTATTGTTCTAAATGTCCTATACTATTTTAAAGAATATGCATCAGATCCTTTCGAACGGTTATATATTTGGTTGTGCTTTTAGCGCGCAGACGAAGAATATTTCCCAACAATGATAAACTTGCTGTTTTTCATCAATAATGTTCGCAATTTTTAAAAAGTTCTGTTTGAATAGATTAAGTATTTCTATTATAAGCTTTATTTTTGTTGTATATGGTAATTAACAATTATGGCACCACAAAGAATCTGTCAGGATTGTATCCAAAAGCACGATTGTCAAAGGATTTATGAGCAGTTGGGGGATTCTCCAGGGCCATGCGTCGCGCTTAAGTCTATTCTTGCTTTCTTGCTGCCGTTAATAGTTTTTATTGTATCTTTAGCAGTTTTTGAAAGAGTGCTCGCCGGCGAGATCGCTACCGAACAGATGCAGACAGCCCTCAGCTTCGTGTTGGCCCTGCTGGTAACTTTCGTTTGCGTATTGATTACAAGAGTGATAAACAAATAACCTGGTTTAGATAAATAATTCAAGCTTCAAGAGTATGAACGTTAATTCGAGAGATAGATTTACATTTAGCGGGGGAGTACATCCTCCGGACAACAAGAGCCTGACTTGTGATAGCCAGATACAGCCGGGCCCAGTCGTCAAGCAGGTTGCGGTAATGCTTAGCCAGCATATTGGCGCTGTCTGCCGACCGTTAATTCGAAAGGGGGATACTGTCCAGGCAGGTCAGAGAATCGGCGATTCCGATTCATTTGTTTCTGCACCTGTTCATTCGCCTATTAACGGGAAAGTAAAAGAAATCGCCTTGCGATCTCACGCCGTGTTGGGACGAGCCCTGGCGATAATTATAGATGCATTGCCCAATAATCCGACAGATCGGTCATACTTCAAATTAGACAATGATTTTGATGTGCGCAGCTATTCCGTCGAACAGATATGCGAAGCTGTACGCGGGGCCGGCATCGTTGGTATGGGTGGGGCCGGTTTCCCGACAAGGGTAAAAATAGAACCAAATCCGCGATTGCCCAAAGAGGCGTTGATTATAAATGGTTGTGAGTGCGAGCCGTATATTA
Source organism: uncultured Pirellulales bacterium (assembly GCA_964439135.1). Lineage (GTDB taxonomy): Bacteria > Planctomycetota > Phycisphaerae > Sedimentisphaerales > Anaerobacaceae > JAFGPJ01. Next base: position 3,448 of record CAYTNN010000196.1, on the reverse strand, counting down.
CCTGCGATTATCGTGTTATGCTCGAATGGACCAGCCAGGTTGTTGCCGGTATCAAACTTGCCAGAAAAGCATCCGGTTGTTCGAAGGTCTTTATCGGTATTGAGGATAATAAACCGCGGGCTATAGAGGTTATGAGTGCGGCACTGAAAAATTCCGGGGACGTCGACGGGATAAGAGTCGTTCGGGTGAAAACAAAATATCCCCAGGGTGGTGAAAGACAGCTCATTAAAGCGATTCTAAAGAAGAATGTTCCCTCCGGCGGTATTCCACCTATGATCGGTATAGTGGTGCTTAATGTCGCCACTACTGCGGCAATTGCTGAAGCAGTCGTTTCCAATTTGCCTCTGACTCACAGGGTTGTAAGCGTGACGGGAGAGGCAATCGCCAAGCCTGGAAACTACTATGTTCCTATAGGAACCTCGGTTGAAGATTTATTGGAATTTTGCGGGTCGGTGACCCAAAAATCTGCAAAGGTCGTGCTCGGCGGACCGATGATGGGGATAGCAATTGCAGATTTGGAAACGCCGATTACAAAAACCACGAATGCTGTCACCGTATTAACAAAAGAGCAAATCGGAATCGCTAAATTCGCCAGGCGCCAGACGCCTTGTATTCGCTGCGGCAGATGTTTGCAGGCATGCCCCGAGAATTTGAATCCGACGAGAATAGCGCACGCCGTCAAAAACAATCTGCTGGATGTGGCCGAACGTTATTATATCAGTGCATGTATCGAGTGTGGCTGCTGCAGTTATGTCTGCCCGGCCAATATAGAAGTTACAGGATATATCAAAACAGGCAAAATATTTCTGGCCAGACAAAAACAGAAGATGCCGCAGTAATGTCGTTCTTTTACGAACGATAACTCGCGTGTCACAAGGATAAATATATGGTCTTACGACAGGGAAGCGTGGAATGCTAAGGGATATAAGAGTTTCGTGTGCGCCGCATATCAGCGAGCGATATTCGACGAGGAGCGTCATGATCGATGTAATCATCGGTTTGGCTCCCGCGATGGCGGCAGCGGGGTACTACTTTCGCATGCACGCACTCATACTCATTGCAGCCTGTGTCATTTCATGTGTTGCCGCCGAATGGCTCTGCAATCTGATTCGTAAAAAACCGAATTCACTCGATGATTTCAGTGCCGTCGTGACCGGCATCATTCTCGCCTTGTCGCTTCCGCCGAGCCTTCCTGTCTGGGCGGCGGTGATTGGCGGCGTTTTTTCCATCACAATCGGCAAAATGGTTTTTGGCGGGCTCGGCTCCAATATTTTCAATCCTGCGATGGTCGGTCGTACATTTCTGACGGTCTCGTTTGGCGTTTTAATGACAAGCTGGACAGTGCCGGCCACTATAGATCCGGCTATGCCTGCGGTTGCCCAGGAAAATATACTCAACACAAGAACCCAGGCGACCCCATTGGCCTGGAGCAAGCTGGCCATTAAAAATGAACTTGGAGCGGATATTTATAGTGAGAAGCAATTCAAGTCGACATTCACGGGCGAGGTGGGTGGTTGCCTGGGGGAGACAAGCGTCATCGCGCTTTTAATCGGTGGTCTTTACCTGTTGATAAAACGAACAATCAGCTTTCACATTCCTTTGGCTGTTTTGGCCGTTGCTTTTGTCTTTTCCGGGATTGCTTATCTGATCGATTCCTTTGTCTATGTTCAGCCGTTCTTCCATCTGACGAGCGGCGGACTGTTCTTGTGTGCCTTTTTTATTGCTACCGATCCTGTGACCGCCCCTTTGACACGCAGGGGAATGTGGGTTTTCGGTATTGGTGTCGGAGCATTAACGATGCTGATAAGAATTGTCGGAGAATATCCTGAAGGTATCATGTTTTCCATTCTTTTGATGAATGCTTTAACGCCCCTGATAGACAGATTGTTCAAGCGGGTGCCGGCTGGAGGTAAGCCAAGTGTCTAAGATAAAACACTTTATGCAACAGAGCTGGCTTCTAATTGTTGCCTCGTTTTTTTTCGGATTACTAATCGCGGTAACCAACGCAGCTTTGTCGCCGAGGATCAGGCAGAACGAAATTAATAAGCGCAATAGTATGGTTACTGTGCTGCTGCCTGGAGCGAAGGATTTCATACTTATGGAAGAACAGATCGAGATTCAGTCGCTCCAGGGCAAAAAAGAAAAAGTTGAGATTTACAAGGCGATGTCAGCGGCGGATGAATGTGTCGGCTGGAGTTTTGAGGCCGTCGGATCGGGTTTCGCCGACAAGATTAAACTGGTTATTGCCCTCGATAAGAATTTTGAAAAGATTGCCGGTTTCGATGTGCTCTCGAGCAATGAAACTCCCGGCTTCGGAGACCAGATAAAATACGATTACTACCGTGACCAATTCAAGGGCGCGCCGGCCGGAGAACTCAAACTTGTAACCATAGGCGAACGCAGCAAAATCGACTCTGAAATTGTCGCCATAAGCGGTGCGACGATAAGCAGTGAAGCGGTTGTCGAGATAGTGAGTAATTCCATAACGAAGGTTAAAGAGCAGATGCGAAAGAAAGGGATAATCGGTAATGACAAACAGTAACGTTAAAACATCGCGTTATTGGCAGACGATGTTGGCCGGGCTGTGGCGTGAGAATCCGGTCTTTCGGCTGCTGCTTGGAATGTGCCCGACACTGGCAGTGACCGCTGCGGTCAAACCGGCCCTTACGATGGGTTGTTGTGTCATCTTTGTGTTAATATGCAGCAATATTATTGTCAGCCTGATGCGAAATCTTCTTAAGCCGCATCTGCGAATCCTGATGTTTACCCTGACAATAGCAACATTTGTGACCATCGCGGATTTGTTTTTGAAGGCGTTCGTACCCCGGATGAGTGAGGCGCTTGGGCCGTATGTTCCTCTGATTATCGTCAACTGCATAATTATCGGCCGGGCCGAGGCCTGTGCCAGCAAGAATCCTTTGTTAATAAGTGTTGTCGATGCACTTGGTATGGGGGTCGGCTTTACAGTGACGCTGTGTGTTTTGGCCGCAATTCGGGAGTTGCTTTCGACTGGCAAAATATTCGAAGCTCAGTTGATGCCTGAAGCCTTTGTGCCGTGGGCCGCGATGAGCATGCCGGTGGGAGCGTTCATAACATTAGGTCTTATGTTGGGCCTGGTAAATATAGTCGCTGGCAGGAAAGCGTAAGGGGTAATATTTATGGATACATTAAGCATTCTGCTTATGGGTTTCATATCCATCGTAGTTGTCAATAACCTTGTGTTTACGAAGTTTCTCGGCATCTGTCCCTATCTTGGCGTATCGGGCAGAATCGATATGGCGTTTGGAATGGGCCTGGCGGTCACATTTGTCGTGACACTTAGCGGAACGCTTACGTGGCTGATTGACCATTTGCTCCTGATAGGAACGCCATTGGAAGTGACTCGATACGTTTGTTTTATATTGGTGATCGCCGGTGCCGTGCAATTAGTCGAGATGTATCTGCGAAA
>CAYTNN010000195.1:5952-8396 GCA_964439135.1 uncultured Pirellulales bacterium | reverse complement strand
CGCTGAGCAGCAGTACGAACCATCCCCATCCCTGCGGGATGAGGCTGCCACCCGGCGCCCGGCAGAGAAAAAGGGCGATTTGAAAAAACAAACCCAATTTGCTCCGGCCGAAATGGGCGCAACGTCTTTTTTGAAAGGAGATTATGAAATAATCCGGCCGGCCGAATTGAAGAAAACAAAGCCAAACAAAGCCAATCTCCTGCTCTCGAACAGACCGAAGGAGCGGGAAAAAGAAAAAAAACGCTCACGGCAGCGACCGGTTAACCGGATAAAGCAAAATAATACCGGCAAAATCTCCTGTAAGTGGGTGCAGCGGTAGGTGGTTTATGGCTAAGAAACAATAGCAAAAGCCGTCCGGCGCTGATAGTATACGCAGGAAACTGGGGCTTTTTGCCCAAATCGGTCCGGATTTTTTCGAGATCCTCGAACCGTATAAGCGACTGGAATAGAGAGCGTTTCCAGTCAGCAGGAATAGCACAGCTAAGGTTTTTGATGAACTATTCATTGGGAGGTGTAAATATGATTATTCAAAATAACACCAAACGGATGTCACTTATACTTTGCATGCTGCTTTTATTGTCCGGTGCCATACAAGCGCGGGAGTATCATGTTTCGGTTAAAGGTGATGATACGAACAAAGGGACAGCCGAAGCACCTTTTCAAACTATTTCCAGGGCGGCGGAAGTTGCACAGCCCGGCGACTTCATAACAGTGCATGAGGGAACCTATCGCGAGCGGATTAATCCGCCGCGTGGCGGGCAGTCCGATCAGAAGCGCATCGTTTACCAGGCCACACCCGGCGATAAAATCGTCATCAAGGGCTCCGAAGTTATCAAGGGCTGGCAGAAGGTACAAAACGACACATGGAAGGTCGCTATCCCCAACAGCTTTTTCGGGGATTTCAATCCGTACAGTGACTTGATTCACGGCGACTGGTTCAATCCCAAAGGACGTGAACACCACACAGGGGCGGTTTATCTGAATGGCCACTGGCTCACTGAAGCAGCCAATCCGGATGATGTGCTCAAACCCATTGGGGCGGCAAGCTCATCATATACACCGGGAGGCGGGGGAACGCTGCTGAATGTGGCATGGTTACAGCCCGGTGAAGGCCCGGACAAGCCCGAACGCGTCAATGCAAACAATTTTGCGGTGCAACACGGTATTCAAAAGGCCCCTTGTTCTGAGGGAGGGGAATGTATCGGCTGGATCGAGCAGGGTGACTGGGTGCGCTATGAGAAGATAGACTTGCGACAGCGTTGCAGTCAAATCGAGTTTCGGGCGGCGTCGGCAACGCGGGGCGGAATCATAGAGATTCGTTTGGACGCACCGGATGGGGAGCTTCTGGGCACCTGTGCGGTCCCAAATACAGGTGATTGGCAGGCATGGTCTTCGTTTAAGGCAAAAATCAAGCCGACCAGCGGTATCAAGACACTCTGCCTGGTCTTCAGAGAACCTCACTCGCAGGATACACGGGATCTCCGACTGTGGTTCGCTCAGGTGGACGAAAAGATTACCACAATCCGGGCGCAGTTCGGCCAGGTCAATCCCAACGAGACCGAGGTCGAGATCAACGTCCGCCAAACGGTGTTCTACCCGGACAAGCCGGGCGTCAATTTCATCACCGTGCGCGGCTTTACCATGATGCACGCGGCAACGCCCTGGGCGCCGCCCACGGCAGAGCAGATCGGCTTGATCGGCACCCACTGGAGCAAGGGATGGATCATCGAGAACAACGATATCCGCTATTCGACGTGCGTGGGGATCGCGCTCGGCAAACACGGCGATAAATGGGACAACACGTCGGCGGATACGGCCGAGGGTTACGTCAAGACCATCGAGCGCGCAACGGAACGAGGCTGGTCGAAGGAAAACATCGGTCACCATGTGGTACGGAACAACCATATTTCGAATTGCGAGCAGGCGGGCATCGTCGGGAGCATGGGCGCGGTGTTCAGCACCATCACAGGCAACGTCATCCACGACATCCATATCCGGCAACTGTTCACGGGCGCCGAGATGGCCGGCATCAAGATTCACGCTGCGATTGACACCGAGATCAGCCGCAATCACATCTACCGCACGTGCCGGGGTATCTGGCTGGACTGGATGGCGCAGGGCGCGCGTGTGAGCAGGAACCTTTTGCACGATAACAACACTTGCGAGGACCTTTTTGTGGAGGTTAACCACGGGCCGTTCCTAATCGACAATAATATCTTTCTTTCAGGCCGTGCGCTGTTTGACATGTCACAGGGCGGGGCATACGTGCACAATTTATTCGCAGGTAGCATCGGACTTCGGCCTGAATTGGGACGCGAGACTCCGTTCCACCCGCCGCACAGCACGAAGGTTGCAGGGCTGCAGAACATCCCGGGCGGCGATGACCGGTTCTACAACAACCTGGTTATCCAGCCGGGCGGTTTGGACGGATATGACAAGGCGAC
>CAYTNN010000195.1:1657-5852 GCA_964439135.1 uncultured Pirellulales bacterium | reverse complement strand
TCCGCCGGCCCCTTTGAGAATCCGGGAGAGGGGAAACTTACGCTGAAAGTATGGTAAAGTTTATAAACGCAGGAGTGGACACCCGGAACATGTGGAAGTTCGACACCACGTTTGAGCAGGTCAGGCTATGATATAGATAGAGTCACGATGTCCATTATTATTGCATCATGAAGCCGAAAAGCTGTTCAGATAAGCTACGACGCCTGGCTGAAATTCCTCAAACAGATGTTCAGCGACAAAGCGGACGAGCTCAGTACCAAACAGAAGCCGCAGCAGGCCGGTGAATGTTCCTCAGATAGTAAAGCCGGTTCCGGTGATATCTGAGATATGTCATGTTTGCACCTCCGATAATGCCAACACACCATGCGGTAGCATGTGCCAAGTCACCAGGCCTTACAGCATACGGCGGCAAGGCATATGCTACCAGAGTGTATAACTCGTCGTCAAGTGATATAACATTGCTTGATTTCAAGCCGTGCATACAACCTCCATTTTTAGCCACTGTTTTCAAAGAGTTCCATCTCGTGTATTCATCTGTGACAAATGCAAAGTCTTGCATGAATCTTCTGCAATTCATCCCATAAGTCACCTTTTTCATGAGCTGGAAAACGCTGCAATTTTCAAGTGACAACGTGTCTCCGTTTTGACTCCACAGATACTAATTTTACTCAAATCTAATCCGAATAAATGTTTATTTTTGGCTGAAGTGAGCATTTTCCATAAAATTATCAGACGGATATCGTATTCAATGACCGGCGCGATCTCATGGGCAATATCGGAGCATTCTCTACCAAATTTGATAAACAAGGTATATACAAACGTTGATTTTGTCTTGACCTCTTTTCGGGCTTCTTTTCAGCCTTGCCTGATTCTTGGCCGGTTGTCGTGAATGGTTGAATCTTCTTGATCAACGCTGTGAGCAGAGAGGTCGGCACCTCGCTCTGCGGCATTGAAATAGCCCGGGGATGGAGAAAACACCTGCTGTTCTTGAGAAAATTATGATTTGACGAATAGCGGCAGGACACATTATGCTAAGGAAGCTGCTAACGGGTACTGTGCTATTGGGTGTATGGTCCGGCCAGGTAAAGTGTCCCGGCTCACAAAGGTCCGAACGATTATAACGAAAGGAGATAATATTATGTGTCGCTATATTGTGACGATGATAATTTCGCTGTTTGCCCTAATGGTTTGTTCCGTTTCTGCCGCCGTTCCACGTGGCGTGAACTTGGCTAACCTCACCCATTGGGACATCATAATAGCAGAAGATGCCCCGCCGAGTGAGATTTACGCCGCTGAAGAATTCCAGAGCCACTTTGCTCAGGCAAGCAATATTCGCCTGCCGATTGTCCGGAAGGCGGACCCCGCAACCAGCGGACAGCGCCATATCTTCATTGGTTCAAGCCGGCTTTTGCGCGCCAGCAAGGTCGGTTTTAGCACAGATGAGTTTGAAGAGGAGGACTTTCGTATTATTGTGCGTGATGATAACATTGCCATAGCAGGCCTGCCACAGGCGGGAGCACGGGGAACACTCTATGGCGTTTACACTTTCCTCGAAGATTATGTTGGCGTGCGCTTCCTCACCGTTGACCACACGTATGTGCCCGCAATAGGAACTTGGCGTGTCGTCGGGCCTTTGGACCGTTTCTATCATCCGCCTTTGCGTTTCCGCTGGAGCTATTATGGCGAGACCAATAGAAATCCCGCTTTCGCCACGCGCATTCGGGTCAATACCGTTGCCAACGAACCAAAGCTGGGCGGCAAGACAGGACTGAACCTCATAAGCCACAGCTTTTTCCATTATCTCCCATCGCAGAAATACGGCAAGGAACATCCGGAATATTTCGCATTGATCGATGGCGAGCGCAAATTGGAAATGGGAGGCGGAGGGCCTGAACTATGCCTGACCAACCCCGATGTCCTCCGTATTGTTACCGATACGATTTTAGACGCTCTCAAGAAACATCCGGGTATGGAGAACATATCTGTCAGCCAGAACGACAATAACAAGTACTGTCGCTGTCCCCAATGTGCCGCCATTGATGAGCGAGAAGGCACACCGATGGGCTCGCTGCTGACTTTCGTCAATGCAGTGGCCGATGAGGTCGTGAAGGAATATCCGGATGTTATGATCGGCACATTGTCTTACTGGTATTCACGCAAACCTCCCAAGACGATCAAGCCCAGGCCAAATGTTCAAATCCAGTTGTGCAGTATTGAATGCTGTGTACTGCATCCTATCAACGATCCAAACTGCAAGAAAAACGTACAGTTCTGTCAGGATCTGGCTAACTGGGGCAACATGTGCAAGAATATTTCCATCTGGAACTACAACACGAACTTCAGCAATTATCTGCTTCCCTGCCCAAATCTGCGGGTGATAGAACCGAACATCAGGTACTTTGTAGCCAACAATGCGATAGGAATTTTCATGCAGGCGGCGGGTAATGCCCTCGGGGCCGAGCTGTCTGATTTACGCAACTACTTGATGGCGAATCTGCTATGGGACCCGACCAAGAGCGGCCAAAAGTTGATAGATGAATTCCTTGATTTACACTATGGCAGTGCGGCCGGCCCCATACGGCGGTTCATCAATTTGACTCACAAGCATGCATTAGCAAGCGGGCTGCATCCGAACTGTTTCGGCAGGGCGAAAGATTATGCAATCGATGAATCTATCGCACAGGCGGGTCTTGATGCTTTTGCCGAGGCGATGGACCTGGCCGAAAATGATACGGTCCGTGCTCGTGTGGAAAAGGCTTCTATCTGCGCTTACCGAGCTGCCATCGAACCAATCTGGTACATGAAGGACAAATCAAAAGTTGATCCCGCCCTGGCCGAGCGAATGCAACCGTTGGTCAAACGCTTCGTGGATCTATGCGAGAAATACGGTGTCACGAACGCCAGCGAACGAAGCGGAATCGAGGCCGAGAGTGAACGAATCAAACGCATCGTTGGGCTGTAAGGCCCTCCATGTTGTGACGGCCTCGGATTCCTCGTTGGTTCTCGCATTGTTGATGGTCCGTAGCAACCGGTTTTGACACTTCTCTGAAGTTGGAGTATTATGTTTGAGGAAATTACACAAATGTCAAATGTATGAATGCCCTTTGGAGAACATAATGAGAATTATTATTCGACTGAGCGTTATTTTAATAAGCATCTTGTTAGTCACTCAACCGGCTTTGGCGAATTCATCGCAAAAGAACCGTATCGGGCCGGCAGAAGTTGCTTCCGTTAAGCCTCAAAACAGTATTAATCATAAAGGTCTTGCCAAAAGATTCAAAAATCCACCAGACTCAGCCCGGCCAGGCGTATACTGGTATTTCATGGACGGCAATCTAAACCGGGAAGAAATGACGGCCGATCTGGAAGCTATGAAAAAGGCCGGTATTGGTAATCTGGTTTTTCTGGAGGTCAATGTCGGCGTGCCGCGCGGTCCTGTAGATTTCATGAGCGAGCAGTGGCAAAATCTTTTCGCCCATGCAGTTCGCCAGGCGGAGCGATTGGGTATTGAGATTACTTTGGGAAGCGGCCCCGGCTGGGCCGGCAGCGGGGGCCCCTGGGTCAAGCCGGAACAGTCGATGCAGCATTTAGTGGCCGGTTCCGTCGAGGTTCATGGACCTGTCCGTTTCAATGAAAAACTTCCTGTTCCTGAGCCTCGCAAACCCTATTTTCCAACCATCACGAAAGAATTGCAGGAAAAAAGAGAAGCTTACTTCGAAGATGTTGCAGTACTGGCATATCCAACTCCTGAAGCAGATGTGAAAGTCGAGTTTGCCGATGAGAAGGCTATATATTATCGTGCGCCTTTCTCCTCGGTAGATGGTGTGAAGCCTTATTTACCGGCTCCGGCTGAGCATCCTTCAATACCTGAATCAGCGTGTATAAATATGGACAAAATGGTCGATTTGACCGACCGGCTCGAATCCGATGGAATGCTGGATTGGGAAGTGCCCGCAGGCAACTGGACGATTACGCGATTTGCCAGCCGGAATAATGGAGCGAATACTCGCCCGGCACCGCAACCAGGTTATGGATTCGAATGTGACAAATTCTCCGGCACCGCTTTTGACGACCATTTCGATAATTACATTGGCAAATTATTGAAAAAAATCGGTCGCAGGAAAACCGCCGCCGGATGGACGATGCTCCATATCGATAGCTGGGAAATGGGAGCACAGAATTGGACGCAGAATTT
>CAYTNN010000195.1:0-1557 GCA_964439135.1 uncultured Pirellulales bacterium | reverse complement strand
GAATTCTGGAGCCCCGGTTATTTTAATACAATCTATAGCTGCATCGAGGGTGCATCAATTGCGCATACGATGGGACGTCTTGTTCTGGCGGTGGAGGCTTTTACGGCAGGATCTCAGGAAAACTGGCAACAATATCCCGGTTCGATGAAAAACCAGGGAGATTGGGCATTTTGTATGGGCATCAACCGTTTTGTCTATCATACTTTTGCCCATAAGCCGCTCGGTGAAAAACATCGTCCCGGCATGACTATGGGCCCTTACGGCGTGCATTGGGACAGGGGCCAGACGTGGTGGTCTATGGTTCCTGATTATCATCGCTACATCACCCGTTGTTCTTACATGCTGCGACAAGGGGTTACGGTGGCGGATGTTCTTTATCTGACTCCCGGCGGGGCACCGCATGTCTTCCAGCCTCCGTCGAGCGCATTAGAAGGCGAAGGTATATTAGCCGATAAGCGAGGCTATTCTTTTGACGGCTGTTCGCCGAATATCCTGATAGAGCGGGCGCAGTTACGCAACGGACGCATTTCATTCCCCGGGGGAACTACATATAGCCTGCTCGTTCTTCCCAATTGCAAAACCATGCTCCCGGCCGTCCTGCAGAAAATCGAGCAGCTCGTTAACGCCGGCGCTACGATCGTCGGGACTCCGCCGGTTAAGTCACCAAGTCTTGTGGATTATCCAATGTGTGACCGGCAATTGCAGGAAATCGCAAGGCGTCTCTGGGGTTCGCTGGACACACCTGAAACGCTAACGCATCGCAAATACGGCAAGGGACGGATTTGTTGGGGCGGTTCGTTTTCGAGGTCTGAAAACGGTTTATATCCGGGCTATGAGGCTACCGCCGAACTGCTTGCCGATATGGGCGTTCAGGAAGATTTCACCGCTGCCGGACCGGTCCGTTACACACATCGCCGCACAGAAAATCACGATATTTATTTCGTTAGCAATAAAAGCGACCAGGCAATCCGGGCCGATTGCACATTCAGGGACGGCAGCGAGAAGCCCGAACTCTGGATACCGGTGACAGGTGAAATGCGATCTTTGGCGAAATACCATTATCACGAAAGCGGCCGGACTACGATTCCCATGCGTTTTGAGCCTTACGAGAGCTTTTTTGTTATCTTTTCACACAAGCAGGCGGGGCGGTCCGCGAATATCCTGCCGGAGATAAACTTCACGGAACCGAAACCAATAGCCGTAGTGGATGGGCCGTGGGATGTTTCCTTTGATACTAAATGGGGCGGCCCGAAAAATATTGTGTTCGATAAACTTATTGATTGGACCCAACATAGCGAACGCGGCATCAAGTATTACTCCGGCGTCGCGACCTACCGGAAATCTTTCGACATGCCTGATTTTCAGCCCTCAGACGGTGACCTTTACCTTGACCTGGGCGAGGTTCACCATCTGGCAAGGCTGCGCCTTAACGGAAAAGACCTTGGCGTAATATGGACCGCACCCTGGCGTGTGAGGATTACCGATACGGTACGGGCAAAGAACAATCACCTTCAAATCGAGGTTGCTAATCTCTGGACGAACCGTTTGCTCGGTGAC
>CAYTNN010000194.1:2564-8500 GCA_964439135.1 uncultured Pirellulales bacterium | reverse complement strand
TCATCTTCCGTGGTGAACTCCGGAATCCGGGCGAGCCCATCGAGACGGAGGCGACAGATCAGGGGCCGGAACCCGAGGTCGCGCCAGCCGCCGAAGCACCCACAGGTGGATTCGAGAAGATCACCGGGGCCGATGCCATCGCCGCCATTAGGCAGAAAGTCACCATGGAGTTCATCGAGAGTGGCGTCAAGGTCCGCATCCAAGGCAAGAAGGCGGACTGCGAGAAGACCGCGAACCGCATTCTCAAGGGCAGCCCGACGGTGGCTTCGCAGCGGGGCTCAAAATACATGATCGAAGGCAACCTCAATAAGTCCTTTCTCAGGACGGGAGCCAACCAGCAGGGTCCCGATGCCAATGGCGTGTATACCAGGAAGAACGGCTCGGAGCGTACCTTCACAGCATTCGGAGAGAACCTCACAGATGTCCAGGCAGCCTGCCTCACAGGTTGCAAGGAAGACACGATGTTCACGATCGTCGTTAACGACCGCTCGGCCGGTCACTTAGTGATCAGCTCAGGTAGACGACGCCTGGTGTGATTCGCTCGCAATGACATGAAAACGCATCCTTATGTTATTGCGAGGAGTGTAGCGACGAAGCAATCTCGTCTTTGCCAACAGGCCCGCTGTCCCTGGTTTATGTAGTCCCTGAGATGAAAAATGGTGGGGCAAACCGCCAGCCTACAAAGCGGGGAAAGCCTTAATACGCAATCCGCAATACGTAATACGAATATTTATTGATTTTTGTCTTTATTAGCCGATTAATATATGGTCGCCGAGTAAATCTTCAGTGTCGGCTGATGAGCAATGGAACGCCGGATATGAAAGGATTGGCAGATGTGCAAAACATGCGGATGCAGTTCGGGAAAGAAAGCCAAGAAGAAAGTCAAGAAAAAATCCAAGGCTAAAAAGAAATAGACGCCGGCACCTTGTCCCAATTTGTACTTTAGCGTTCGCTTCTTTCAGGAAGCTTGTCCCTTCAACTATGCTCGGATCAGGCCCTGAGCTTCGCCGAGGAATGTGGGCCACCAATCAATAGCAGCCGTCACGGGTCAGTGAGGGGTTTCATTTCTGACAAAGGGCAGCCGGATTAAAGTTTACCACGAGTGCTCGTGACAATGTCTTGTGACGCTGAGAGACTCGCTTGCCGCAGCGGTTGTTATCGCTTCGGCGTGTGTGTCACTACCCTTCCTTCCAGTACCGCTGGACGATTCCATCCCTGACCTCAAACGCGACGGTGTGTACCACATCTTTATCGTCATGGATAACGATAGGAGGCGGAAACATGACAAATTTGTTGTCCTTTCTCCTTACGCATTTGTACTTGAGGATTTCGCCGCCGTCATCGGTGAGAATTTGCTCGCTCGGCTCGCCGAACGTCTCGATCACCCAGTCCCTCGTGGTCTGGCCGCACTCGACCTGCTTGAGCGTGTCATTTTCAATACCGTTGTACTGCTCGTCCGTTTGGCAGACTATGCAGCCGACAACCAGAACCGACACGGCAACCAGAGCCGCAAAAAGACCAATCTCGCCGCATTTGTTTAATTTCATTTTGTGCTTCTCCTTATTTCAGTTCGCATTTTACGCCGTAAATTCGGCCCTGCAAATCTTTCCGCAGGGGCAACGCATATTTGTCTTTCCTATACTATAGGCGTCAAAACCATGAAAAGGTTACAAAAAATTTTTAAAACTTTTTTTGTCCCGCTCGAAGATCGCTCGAATACGAGATACGTTTTACGCCCCACGAGATGTGGATAAGAGCGTTAACATAAGTTTTGCAGCGACGAGTGTCATTAATCAATAGACAATAGTCAATAGTCAATAGTCAATTATAACGATGTCTTCCGGGATAGCGACGACGTCACGGTGTTTCGGGCCGAGGAGCTTTTTGATTTCGGTGCTGTGCTTGCCAGCCAGAGTTTTAAGCTGGGCGCTGCCGATGCTGGTGACGGCCTTTGCGTTATCGTTGTCCTTGGGACTCCTTACGGAGAGCATCACAACGGCGCCGGCTTCGAACGCGCCGCTGACGGAAACCACTCCGCTCGGTAGCAGGCTCTTTCGCGCCCGGACCGCTCGCATCGCGCCCTCGTCGATTAATATCGTACCGGCGGGGCTACTGTTGAGAATCCATCTCGAACGATTCGAGAGCTTTCGCTTCGGCATGAAAATAGTGCCGATTTCTTCGCCGGCGATGATCCGGCCGATTACATTTTTCAGCCGGCCGTTCGCCAGGACGATTCGACAGCCAGCGTTGGAAGCGATTTTCGCCGCCTCGATTTTCGTTTTCATGCCGCCCGTGCTGTGCCTGCTGCCTTTGCCGCCCGCGTTGCGAACGATCTCGTCGGTGATTTCGAAAACAGTTGTGATCGGTTTTGCGTCGGCGAATTTTTGCGGATTCTTATCGTAAAGCGCGTCAATGTCACTGAGCATGATCAAAAGGTCGGCGTCGATCTTGCTGGCGACCAGCGCGCCGAGCTTGTCGTTATCGCCGAAGGCCGAGCCGATTTCGTCCGTGCTGACGCTGTCGTTCTCGTTGAGAATCGGAACGACGGCCAGCTTCAGCAGCGTCTCAATCGAATGGCGAAGGTTCAGGTACGTTTTCCTGTTATCGAGCACTTCGGCGGTCAGCAGGACCTGCGCGACTGTCACGCCATAACGCAGAAACGATTTGCGGTACTCGGCCATCAGCAGCGGCTGACCGATAGCCGCACACGCCTGCCGCATTTTGATGTCCTTCGCTCTCTCGGCGTCGAGTTGGCCGAGCCCCATCCCGATGGCCCCGGAGCTGATAATAACAACCTGCCGGCCGGCCTTGAGCAGAGAATTAACCTGCCCGGCGATTCGACTAAAGTACGCAGCGTCAACGCCGCCGTTTTTCGTCAGAATATTAGTGCCGATCTTTATAACGATTCGCTTTGCCTTGCTAAAGTCTCGCATTGTTTAGTATCTCGTATATCGTATTCACTAAATGTCAAATACTAACGACTATTCAACTAATCGTTTTCGTTTCTCCAATAGTCGGCGTGGTACGTGTCGCCGTCTTTGTTCCAGATCTTCGTTATAATGTCAGTATCGCCGTCGCCGTCCACGTCCGCAAGTACGGCGTCGTGCCAGCCGGGATTATCTATGTGGATAACGACCGGCGAAAAGGACGGGATTTTTGAGCCGGAATTTTCCCATATCACGCCGCGTTCCTTGAGCCCGCGCGGTTTCATGGCCAGCTTGCCCTGCGCTTCCATATATGTATCGGGGTCTTCCTGCTCGCCGGCGAAGATATCCGGATCGCCGTCCCGGTCGAAGTCGGCAACTCCGAGCGAATGGAACGACCCGGTGCCGGGCACGTCCCCGGGCGCTGTCGGCGGATCGTCAAGCTGATGCCGCGTCCATTCAGCGCCCTTGCCTGCGTTCTCGACCCAGTACACGTGCGAGTGACCCGTATCGCAATCGCTATAGACAATATCATTTTGTCCATCGCGGTTTATATCGGCTACCCAGCAGCGCATGCTCGTGCCGTACGATGCGTTTTTGATCGGCTTGTGGGGCCAGGCATGACGCTGCCACGTGCCGTCGCCCTTGCCGGGATTGGCGAACCAGTAGCCCGGTATCACAACGTCGTTGTCGCCGTCGCCGTCAAGATCGCCGATGCCGTTGGGTGCCGTGCCGCCGTGATTCTCGTCGGCCCCGCCGATCACGGTCTGTTTCATGCCGTGCGCCGGGTCGAACCAGGATGCGGTCTTGCCGTCGTAAACCAGCACGTCGAGATGGCCGTCGCCGTTAACATCGCCGGAGAGGATATCGTGGCCTTTGCCGGCGTACTTGTGAGCCTGCCACGGTGCGCCGGGTTCGGCCGCGAGGTTGCCGGGATTCTTAAACCATACGAGCGAGTAAACGATGTCCATCAGGCCGTCCAGGTCGCAATCGACCGCTGTGGATCCGAGCTGTGTGTTAAAGACTTCGCCGGTCGCTATCGTATGCCGGACCCAGGTGGAGTCATTCACTCTCTGGAACCAGTAAGCGGCTTTGGCCTCGCGTCGGGACAGACTGATATCCGCGTCCCCATCGCCGTCGAAGTCCGCCAGCGGAATCCCGCCCACCCCCCAGGCCGGGCCCGGCAGCGGATCGGCAATCGTAAAATGCGTCCACTTAGTCGCATCGATCTTAGCCCCTGCAGGGCCGGTCATACAAAGCATCATCGCCATAATCAAAGCAATTCGCACGCCGGAGGCCATCTTCCTAATCTCAATATAACACCGCATTATCAAACCTTTCTATTAGATTTGTTAGTTTGAACTCATCAGAGAACATATTAAGCAATTCCCTGAGTTTCTGCAATACTCAACGGTTTTTGCGCATTTGTCCACAACATTAAATTGTTTAACACAAGCAGAATCATTTGACAAGCTATCGTTTAAGAGTTGGTGTGTATTGTATGTCGTGCCGGTTGAACCCGCCGAGTAAATCGGCGGGCTAAATATTTTTGCTAATCTTTAATTCTCTATCTTTCTGTGTGTGAACTTTTTTTTTGCGTTTGGGCCGGAGTAGTCGGCGACGATTTGGCCGGTGCCGAACATTTTCCATTTGTAAATAAGCAGACCTTCGAGACCTACGGGGCCGCGGGCGTGGATTTTGTTTGTGCTTATGCCGACCTCGGCGCCGAGGTTGTAGCGGAAGCCGTCGCTGAAACGCGTGCTGCAATTGACGAAAACATTAGCCGAATCGACCAGTGCCATGAACCGCTCGGCCTTGCTCGTCTCGGCGGTGACGATTGCGTCGGTGTGTTTCGAGCCGTAGCGGTTGATGTGCTCGATGGCGGTGTCCAGACCGTCGACGATTTTTATCGAAAGGATATAATCGAGATACTCGGTTGAGAAGTCCTCTTCGGTCGCCGGTTTGACGTCGATGATCGAGGCCGTTCGCTCGCAACCGCGAAGCTCGCAGCCGTTTTGCTCCAGGGCGGCTTTTACTTTGGGCAGGAACTCTTCAGCAATTGCGCTATCGACCAGCAGCGTCTCGGCGGCGTTGCAGACCGCGACGTACTGGCACTTGGAATCGACGACGATGTTCACGGCCATATCGAGGTCGGCGTCGGCGTCTACGTAAACGTGGCAGATGCCGTCGGCGTGGCCGAGGACCGGAATGTTCGTATTGTCCATGATGTAGCGGACGAATTCGTTCGAGCCGCGCGGGATGATCAGGTCGATGGATTCATCGAGGCCCAGCATCTCGGCGACGTCTTCGCGGGTTTCCAGCAATTGAATCCAGCCTTTGGGCAGGCCGGCCTTTTCGCTCGCCTGGGCGATTGTCTCGGCCAGGATGCGATTGGTTTTAGCCGCTTCGCTGCCGCCTTTGAGCAGGACGGCGTTGCCGCTTTTCAGACAGAGCGTCGATATCTGCACGAGGGCGTCCGGGCGGGATTCGAAAACCACGCCGATCACGCCGATGGGACAACTGACCTTGTAAAGCTCCAGCCCGGCGTCAAGCTCGATAGCGCTCAAAGTCCTGCCCGCGGGGTCGTCGAGCTTGATAAGGCTCTCAATGCCGGCGACGGTCTGGGCGATTTTGCCATCGTCGAACTTCAGCCGCTTGAGCAGCGGGCCGGCCAGATTATTCTTTTGGGCCTCGGCCAGGTCCTGCTGATTGGCTGCGATGATTTCGACGCTGCGCTGCTTGAGAGCCTTCGCGATTTGGGCCAGGGCGTTATTTTTTATGTCTGTGTTGACAGCCGCCAAGCCGATCGAGGCCGATTTTGCCGCCGACGCGATTTCGCTAATATTCATTTTCAAATTCCTGTTGACTAATTTTTGTTGACTGATTACTATGAGATTATAAATTATTGATGGCTTATAATCAATAACGAATAACAAGCGGGCGTAGCATAGTGGTAATGCATCGGCCTTCCAAGCCGACTACGTGGGTTCGATCCCCATCGCCCGCTTTTGC
>CAYTNN010000194.1:0-2464 GCA_964439135.1 uncultured Pirellulales bacterium | reverse complement strand
CGCTTGCCACAAGTCCTATAATACCACAATTTACTCTAAATTCTAACAATCTTCCGGGGATGGACGGCAAATTATTTCTTTTCTTATTGACATTTACCTTTCGATGTGTTATTTTCAATTTATATAGGAGTAGTGATGGAAAGCCCGCAGGAGGCCTGTTCAAGCTTTCCCTTTTCGCATAGTCGCTTGTATTCAATATGGTTGCGAATGTGACAGCAGCCGGAAAGTAAGGAGTAGCGAGATGATGAAACAGGTAGTGATTTTCACATGTATGATAGCTTTGGTTTTTCCGTTAGCTCTGGCAGGTTGCTGCAGAGTCGAAATGGCAAGCCTTCAGGAGGAATTAGACAGAAGCCTTATGGAAAGGAACAATCTGCAGGCCAAATTGGAAACTGCCATGCGAAGACCTAAACAGCCGGTACAGCCGGAACCACAGGTCCTGGGACTTACCGGCTCGCTCAGCGAGTTTCAGAAACAGATCGACGCATTTGTCAGCTTTCGCGAAGATCTGCAAAAGCGGGAGGATGAACTTGCCAAGTTACGCCAGGCGGCTCTTGCCGAGGCAAAGATCGCACAGGAGCGAATGGATAAGCTCGGAACTCAGTTGCAGGCTGAGACGGAAAGGGTCATTGGGCTTCAGGACGATCTAAAAAAGGCTCAATCAGCAATTGTAGAACTCCAGGACAAACTCGTAGATTGACAAAACCGGCAGGGAGTCCTCTTATCAGAATGTGAACATGACAACGGCTGTGAGCACGGCAGCTTACCGCCCTTTGGGGCCTCTGTTCTCTTTTAGTCAATCAATATCAGCAAAATTTGCATACATTCCCCGCTGAAGATCCATGCAATTGGGCATAGACGGCTCAATTCGGAAAATTTTTCTTGACGAGAAGGTGGTTAATTTGGTATAAGTAAAATTGCAAGTATCTGTGGTGTTTCCTTCTTGCAGCAGGCAACGTTTTTATAGTTTGTATCGGTTTTCGTTCTTCAATTGGCAACTCATATTGAGCTATTGAAGAAAGGAGGTGGCGTCAAATCTGAATCTTTAGTCAAGGCAATAATATTGATATGTCTATCACAAATCACGAGTGTTTTGGTGTGTGATCAAAGCATGGTTTTTGTAATTCTTTTTGAAGGAGGATTATTATGTTTAAAAAGTTGATTTATTTGGCTTGTTTTTGTTTGGTGCTGAGCCTCGTTCTGACAAGCTCAGCTCAGGCGGAACTCGTCGGCTGGTGGAGGCTCGACGAGGGCACCGGCACTACTGCCGCCGACTCAAGTAGTGGCGGGAATGACGGCACCTTCGTTGGTAGTCCGCAGTGGGTGGCAGTTGGGAAGGTTAACGGTGCGATTGAGTTTGGTGGTGGTGATTCTGTAAGCGTGCCTGGTGGGGCTAATATAAATCCAGAGTCCATTACTTTGATGACTTGGGTTAATTTCAACGAGGTCGATAATACGTCAGTACGACAGGATTACCTCTCCAGAGGCGACGATTACGGCTTCTCGCTTCACGAGGATAATGCCGATCAAAAGATCCATGGTGTAGTCACAAGCGCCGGCGCCTGGTCAGTAGTAGACGGTCAAACTGCCGTGGAGGCCGATACCTGGTACCATACTGCGCTGACTTATGACGCTGGTACTGATATGCTAACCCTCTATCTGGATGGGGAAGTCGATGGAGAGCTAAGTGTCACGAGCGGACTCGAACACAGGCTCGGAGGCTCATTGACCCTCGGGACATATTCTGGTCGGGATCTGCTCGGCAAACTCGACGAGGTCAAGATATTCGACGAAGCTCTGTCGCAAGATGAGATTAAGGCTGAGATGGGGGGGGCGGGATTTCCTTATGCTTATAATCCTGTTCCACAAGATGGTGCTATTCATCCGGCTACGTGGGTGACACTTTCCTGGAAGCCGGGAGATTTCGCGGCTTCTCACGATGTTTATATGGGCGATAATTTAGAAGATGTGAACGACGGCATCGGCGATACATTCCGAGGCAACCTGGCCGCCGATACATTGTTTTATGTTGCCGGCTTTCCAGGGTTTGCTTACGAAGAAGGTCTTGTTAACGGCACGACCTACTATTGGCGAATCGATGAGGTCAATGAAGCCGACCCGAATAGTCCGTGGAAAGGCCCCGTCTGGAGCTTCACCGTTCCACCCAAGACCGCCTATTTCCCCGAGCCGGCTGATGGCACCGAATTCGTCGATCTTAATGTAGTGCTTAGCTGGACGGCTGGTTTCGGCGCAAAATTGCACTATATAGTCTTCGGCGAAGATTTTGACGAAGTGAACGACACTGTCACGGGCACTCCTAACGGAACCACAAAATACACTCCAGGCCTGCTCGAATTGGCTAAGACTTACTACTGGCGTGTCGATGAGTTCGACGGCGCCGAGACGCATAAAGGCGAAGTCTGGAGCTTCACTACTCTGGGTGCCGTCAGCGGCCCGAATCCGG
>CAYTNN010000193.1:0-8548 GCA_964439135.1 uncultured Pirellulales bacterium | reverse complement strand
TCCAGCCGGATGGGTTCCTTATCGTCGACGTTAAGCTGTTCGATGTGGAGTAAATCCGGCCAATTTACCGAAGTCATGTCAAAATCCCCGGATTCTTTGTGCCCTTTTATCCACTTGAGAACGTTAATATTTGGATCGGCTTTAATAATAATCCCGCTCTTTCTGAGATAATCCACACTCAGATACGCCTTCCGGCTGAAAACCCTGACCTTTCTTTCGGTTTTAAGAGCGAGTCTCGAAGCGGTAATATTCGCGATACAGCCGTTATCGAAAACGATCCTTGCATTGCAGATGTCTTCCCTGTCTTCAACGACATTGACACCGACGGCGTCCACTCTCTTAATTTTGCCTGCCGCCAGGGACAGGATAATATCTATATCGTGGATCATAACATCCAGCACAACCCCGACGTCGGTCGAGCGGAACGGATATGGGCTGATACGGTTGGCCTCGATAAACTTCGGTTTGATATCGAGCCTTTTGATTGCCTGGGCCACCGGATTACATCGCTCGGAATGACCCACCGCCACGACAGTGCCGTACTTTTTAGCAAGGGCGACGATCTTCCTGCCTTCTCTGACATTGGCCGCCAGCGGTTTTTCAATCAGTACCGCGATTTGTTTCTTGATAAATATCTTCGCCAGCTTCAGATGTGTCACCGTTGGAGTCGCGATTGTTACGGCATCGATCTTGTCCATGATCTCTGCGCAATCAGTCGAGGCCAGACAGTGATATTGATCGGCCAGAAGCTGAGCCTTGTTGGCATCGATATCGACCACGGCAACAAGTTCGCACTGAGGTAATTGGTTATATACCTTTGCGTGTATTGCCCCCATTTTGCCTGCGCCGATAACAGCGGTTCGTAATTTCGTATTTTGTATAGCTTTATTCATTATCCAGTTCTCTTTGTTCACTGTTATTTTTTTAAGTGTGAACTATCAACTATGTCTAAACTTCTCAAGGTACCTGCCAAATTGATGCTCGCTGCTTTTGATTATCGCATCAATCATGGCTCGAACATTTTCATCGAGTTCATCCTCCATTGCCAAAGCTTTTGCATTTTCAAGTAACGTGCCTTCCTGTCTATATAACGTCTTATACG
This sequence comes from uncultured Pirellulales bacterium, assembly GCA_964439135.1. Taxonomy (GTDB): domain Bacteria; phylum Planctomycetota; class Phycisphaerae; order Sedimentisphaerales; family Anaerobacaceae; genus JAFGPJ01. The sequence goes on along the minus strand of CAYTNN010000193.1, from coordinate 7,446 downwards.
CGTCGAATATTCGCTGTTGTTGCTGCTCGCTCAGACCGGCTCGATTCAGACCTCGCTTGTTTACTCCTCGAATTCTCGGCGGATAATGTCCACTGACTGTCAGAAACGGTGGAATATCTCGGTTAATCCCGGCTAATCCGGCTACATAGCACCACTTGCCGATCGTTACAAACTGATGTGAAGCGGCCAAGCCGCTGAACCATGCCCCCGTTTCGATCTTGCAATGCCCACCGATCTGCACGAGGTTGCTCATCACAATATTATCTTCCACTGTGCAGTCGTGTCCGATGTGCGTACTGACCATCATGAAATTATTATTCCCTATTGTAGTCAGATCGCCCGGATGAATACTCCGGTGTATTGTTACTTGTTCGCGAATTACGTTTCCATCGCCTATTACAAGTCCACCGACCTCGGAATCCAACTTTAAACGCAGCACCTGCGGCTGGCTCCCAAGCACACAATTCGGGAAAAAATGGTTCTTCTGGCCGATCTTGACATCCTTATTGATTACCACATTGGCTTCGAGTATCGTGCCGGAACCGATCGTGGCTCCGCTGTGAATTACACAATTAGGCCCAATGATAACATCGTCGGCCAACTGGGCATCTTTATGGATTACCGCACTGGGATGTATTTGAGTCATAGTGCCTCTTTAAACTTTTTCTATACTTTTTCATCGTCGACGAGCATAAATTTGATCTGTGCTTCGGCTACTACTATATCACCTACCATCGCTTTGCACTGACACTGTGCGGTTCTTTTTCTCAGTCTGTTCGTCTCGGAGATAAGAATAAGCTGGTCGCCGGGGACAACAGATTTACGCAATTTTACATTATCCATACTCAACAGCACTGCAAGCTTGCCGGTATGCTCCAGTCTCTGTGCAAACAGCAAACCGGACACCTGTGCCATTGCCTCAACGATAAGAACGCCCGGCATAATCGGCGTGCCGGGAAAATGACCCTGGAAGAAATGCTCGTTAAAGCTGACATTCTTTATGCCCTTAATTCGTGTCTCTCCTTCGATTTCGATAACCTTGTCCACGAGCAAAAACGGATATCTGTGCGGCAGAATCTTGGCAATCTGCCGAATATCCAAAAGGGCATCGGTGCCAAACTTGGCGATGCGTTCCTGCTGCTGGGCCGCTTCGTATAATTTCCTGGCAAGCTGCTGATTGAGGGCGTGGCCGCTCTTATAGGCGACAATTCTCCCTTTCAATGCCCGGCCGACAAGCGCCAGGTCGCCTATTAAATCGGCAAGCTTATGCCTGACGCACTCGTTGGGAAACCTGTAACTGTTCTTAATCGGTCCGTCTGAGTTGATGACCAGCAGGTCGCGAGGACCGATGTGTGTTCCCATGCCGCGGGCCTGAAACTGTTTTGCCTCCGCCTCAAGCAAAAATGTCCGGGCTGGTGCAAGATGCCTCTCAAAGCTCTCCGGTGTAAGCTGGCAACTGAAAATTTGCCTGCCGATACCGGTGTGACCGCCGTAATCGAGATCGTACGTTAGACTCAATCCGTCATTGGAATAAGGAAGGGCGTAAATACACGTATCACCCGCGGCAATGGTGATAGGTTTTCTGATTACGTACTCTTTTCGGCTGATGTTTTGCTCAATTAAACCTGAGCGTTTGAGGGTCTTGAAATACTCTGCACAACTGCAGTCCGGAGCCGGCAGCTCGGGGCCATTCACTTCTATAATCATGTTATCGATCTCAAGTGCGTTCACTGCGGCCAGACAATGCTCGATGGTTTCTATGCTAACCGAGCCTTTCTTAATCGACGTGCGGCGACTGCGCTCGGCAAGATTTGACGCTACGGCACTAATCCGCACCGGCTCAGGGCCATCAGTCCGAACGAAAGTTATGCCGGAATCTGCAGGAGCGGGGCGGAAGACAACCTTCACTTCCTTGCCCCCGAACAGGCCGCGTCCTCGCATTCTGCTTTCACTTTTTATCGTCTTCTGCAGCTTCAAGTTTTTCTATCCTCTTGCTCAGTTGCTTGAGTTGCTTCGCCATCTTTGGCAGGCGCAGAACCAAGCCGACTGTTCGCATTGCATCTTCTTTCTTAATCGCCGGCGTCCAGGCCAGTTTCTGACCGGCCGGCACGTTGTTAATCACGCCGGCCTGAGCTGCAACCATTGTGCCGTCACCTATTTCTATATTATCGGCCAAGCCGACCTGGCCGCCTAAGACGACGCCGTCACCAAGCTTGCAACTGCCGGAAACACCGGCCAGAGCCACTATCAAACAGCATTTGCCGATGACGACGTTATGAGCGATTTGTACGAGATTGTCGATCTTTGTCCCGGCACCGATGATGGTATTTCCGAACTTGGCCCTGTCAACACAGCAATTGGCTCCTATCTCGACAAAGTCTTCGATGATCACGCCGCCGTTGTGCGGAATGAGTCTGTGAGCACCGTCGATGAATGAATATCCAAAGCCGGTTGAGCCGATCGTGCTGTTTGCCTGAACGATGACGTTGTTGCCTATGCAGCAATTGTGGTAAATGACGACGTTGCTGTCGAGGCGAGAATGCTCACCCAGCTTTGAATTCTCGCCTATTTTGCATCCGCTGCAGATGATGCTGTTTTGTCCGATTTCGACACCATCGTCAATCACCACGTTCGCACCGACAGACACACCTTTAGCTATTTTAACATTGTCGGCGACTTTGGCGGTCGGATCAATACCTTCAGTTGCGGCCTTGAGTTCAGGCGCGAAAATTTTCAAGGTTTCTATTAGAGCGGCATCAACATTTTTCACGATCAATTGCGGCTTGTCTAAGCCGTCGATACGTGCCGAGACAATGACTGCGCCTGCATGCGACTGGCTGAGCGAGGCTTTATGTTTATCATCTGTGACGAAGGTAACTTCATTTTCGTCCGCTGTCTTAATCGGGCGTACAGCGATGATCTGCCTGCCGATTGCATTGGCGTCACCGGTTAGCTCGGCGCCGAGCCGCTTGGCTAATTGTTCAATCGTTAATTTCATTTTAAATCAAACAGTAAAGTGCGTCATATGGATACGGATTTGTGGCATAGAAACCATACGGCAAACCTGAGTCTTATGACTAAAAAGTATCGAGACCGTCAGTGACGGACATTCTTTGCTCCACTATTTAATTGATGAATTTCGATTCTTCCTTATCCAGCTCGCCGATGACTTCATCGGTTAGATCCAAACATCCGTTGCTGTATAATACTTTATGGGTACTGAGAGTCATAGCAAGCTCCTCGTACCGTTGAATAGGAAATTCCGGTTCATCGCTACCAAGGACCAGAGGCAGCCCTTTTTCAGCAGCCAGCACCTTAGTTATACGCAGGATCTCTTTATAGAGTTCTTGTGTCCATTGTTGATGTTTTAATGCTTTCTGCTGGGGATTGAACTCCTGCAAGGTCTTAAGGTTTGCCTGTTTTTGCAGGTACTCCTTATATTGTGCCAGATGGTCACTGGTGCCCGGTATTAGGGCCCTGAGCCCGGCGGCCAGCGCCTGAATCTCTCTGGTGATCTGCTCCTCCTCTGCGTCCATTTTACTGTTTTCAGCGTTCGTTCTTTCCCTGTATTTTGCTGTTGCCTTACAATCACGCAACGCACGCCTGACATCGACAATGCCGATCGGGAGGTTCGTATCATTAGTCTTCATCTGTGCCATGCTGTATTCATGGACCAATAACAAAACCACCACGCCCATCAAGCAAACCAAAATTGCCGTTTTAATCTTCATAAAAATTTTCCTTTCTCGATTTAGGCTCTTATTGACAGTTCGAAAATCAATTTTAATACAGTCTTCCCATATAGAAACTGAAGACCTGTCTTTCGTCTTCTTCGTCTTTCATCAGCGGCGTTGCGAACTCGAATCTCATAGGCACACGTGAGCCAAGCAGTTGAGGTATCGATATTTCTATGCCTGCCCCAATCGAGGCGCGGTACCTGCCGGTATCGATCGTTCCGCTGTCCAGGAAAAACAACGCACCAATGTTCTCGCCGATTAAGGGCACGGTTATCTCGGAATTGGCCAGGAATATCCAGTCACTGCCTATAGGGTCTTTTCGCATAGGGTTGGGAACATTTGTCTGCAGGCCTCTTGTGCTTACGCCCCTGTACTCGAAACCCCTGATGCCGTAAGTGCCCGTACCGCCGGCGTAAAACTTTTCGAAAGGAGGCGCATCGGATACGGTTGTGGCAGCGAGCAGTTTCAGTGCCAGGACGGTTCTTCGCTCGAGCAAGTCCTCATAAAGCGTTCTGTATCCGACGGTGGTGCCTTTCAATATTCCGAAGTCATAGTCGCCGGTAACCTGTTCGTAGCCGACATCGAACCGATAACCATCGCTTGGTATGTATCGATCGTTCCTCATGTCTCTGCCGATGCCAAGCCTTGCTCCCAAGAGCAGATTATACCCTTCCATATCGATGATTTCCTGAGGCGCATCGAAATCGAGGTCGTCGACCTCGACGTTCTCAGCTCTAAAGCCGAAACTCGGTCGCCAGCGGTTTTTAAGCCGCTGCTCGAATCCGAAATATGCTTTTTTCCTTTTTTCGTCGTGGCTGTCTCTCCACCGTTCGAAGCTTGAACCGACTACATCGAGTGATGTCGGTTTGTCCTGGAAGTAAGGTTCCGTAAATGTTACAGAATAGTAGCTCACACGGGTTCCCGGCTCAAGCGCAACTCTCAGGCTCTGGCCGGCACCTTTGAACGCCCGCATGGTGATGAACTCTTCGAGGCTTTCGGGCCAATCCTGAACATCGAAATTACGTTGCTGCCAAATCAACTGGCCAATGACACCGCTATCGCTGCCCACGGCGACACCCGGATTCCACATACCCGTCAGGCCTTCCTTGATGTCTACCACAGCATCTCTTTGGTCCGGGGCTCCCTCGGCCGGCTGGGCTGGTCTGATCATCGCCTCCTCAGACATTGTCGACATTTGGACATATCGTTCTAATTGGCCGCTGCCCTGTTTGGGAGCGATATTAGCGTTGTACAATTCACCCGGAGAAAAATCATACTCGTCCAGAATCCGCCGAATGACCTTATCATGGACATGTTCGTTACCTGTGATTTCAATCTTACCGATTCTGAACTGCCTGCCCTCGGTAATTTTGAACTCGATGTCCACAAAGTTTACCTCCGGAACAAACCGGAGCTGGTGCTGGACCTCTGCATCCACATACCCATCCTCGCGATAAATCTTGAGAATACGCCTGGTGTGTGCCTGGGCTTTACTTTGATAATAGGTTTGACCTGTTTCTAATTGTAGATCTGCCAGCAGCGTCTCATTATCGAATTGCGTATTCCCCTTGAGTATGAAGTTTCTGACTTTATATAGCGGCCCTTCCTCAATGATGAATGTGATATGATTCTGGCCCTGCACGGCGATGCGGTGGTTCAGAAATCCCCTTTCGTAATAAAGACTCCGCAGCTTTTCTACATCTGCAGCGATTTTCTCCTCAGTGTAGTAGACCGGCCAGAGCAGCCAGTTCCTGGTCTTAGTTTTGATGGCATTTTCAAGGTCGCTTTTCTTGATGGCCTGGTTGCCCTTGAACTTCACGGATTTAATTTTCATCCGCAGGCCCTCGAAAACTGTGTAGATGATTTTGCCTTCGGACAGCTTCTTTCTATTCAGCGTCACTTCAGTATATGGGAATCCTTTTTTTCGGTAAAATTCCGTGATGATTCTTCTGCCGGACTCAGCGAGAATCGGATCGATGTAGTTGCCCACCTCGAAGTCCAACTTCTTCCGCAAAGTCTTGTCTTTATATTTGCGATTGTTCTCAAATTCGATTGATTTGATAACGCCTCTGCCTCCATTGGTCACGGCAGTTTCATTTGTTTGATTGTTTTGCTCAACGCCTGCGGCAGAGGCCCCTGGGACGGCAGAACTCATAAGCATCGTTGATATGAAAACCATCAGAATGATGTTTCGTATTTTGTATCTCATGTTTTGCGTATCGTGAATAGAAAGACCATGCACGAATTACTTCTCCTCAGTCTAAAATGGTGCCACTTGTTCTCCTATACGGGCGGCATTCTCAAACCGTGTAATTTTTTCCCTGAAAGTTAGTTTAACAGTTCCCGTAGGCCCGTTTCGCTGCTTGGCGATGATTAATTCAGCCGTATTATCCTGCTCGTAATCATCCTGTCCACGATGGTAATAATCTTCGCGGTGCAGAAGCATCACAACGTCTGCGTCCTGCTCGATACTGCCGCTCTCCCGCAGATCGCTCATTCTCGGTCTGTGTCCCTCTCGACCCTCCGGAGAGCGATTCAACTGGCTCAAAACCATAACCGGAATATTCAGCTCCCTGGCCAGGGCCTTGAGATATCTTGAAATCGTAGTAATCTCCTGCTGGCGAGATTCAATCCGTCCTGAGCCGAGATTCATTAACTGCAAATAATCCACCATGATACATTGTATATTGTGTCGGCTCTTGAGCCGTCTTGCCTTGGCGCGAAGTTCGAGCGGCGTCAGCGTCGAAGTGTCATCGATATAAATGGGTGCTTCGGACAGTTCCGCGCAGGCATCAGCCAGCTTCTTGTAATGTTCATCGCTCAGCAGGCCTCTTCTGACCTTCTGGCTGTCGATTTCGCTGATGCTGCACAAGAACCTTTCAGCGAGCTGTTGCCTGCCCATCTCCAATGAGAATATCGCAATCGGAGTCTTTTCGATAACGCCGAGGTGCTCGGCGATATTCAATGCGAGGCTGGTCTTTCCCATACTTGGCCGACCCGCGACGATAATCATCTCACCGTTTTGCAGGCCGCAGGTCAAATCGTCAAGCTCATAATAACCGGTGCTTAATCCCGTGACGTGACTGCCCTGACGATTCTCGATCAGCTCGAAAGAGCGAACGACCAAATCCTTGAGCGCCGTAGCACTACCGCTGATATTTCTATCCGTAATGGCAAATATCCTCTGTTCGGCATCGTCAAGCGCCTCGTGGGGTTCGCCGGTCTGGTTATATGCATTTTCAAGGATCGCGCCGGTGGTGGAAATAAGCTCACGCAGCAGCATCTTGTCTTTGACGATCTTCGCATAATATGCGACGTTTGCCGACGAAGGTATAGAGTCCAAAATTTTCGCGATATACTCGACGCCGCCTACTTCTTCAAGACTGTCGCGCTTGACAAGCTCATCGCGAAGCAGAACAGCATCGATCCCGATGCCCTTGTTTTTTTCATAAAGCGTAATTAACGCCTCGAATATGTGGCGATGCTCGATGCGGTAAAAGGCGTCTCGTTCCACCAGCTCGACGACATCCCCGATACATTCCGGATCGATCAGCATCGAGCCTAACACTGCTGCCTCAGCGGCTAACGATTCCGGCATGCTGCGCAGCGTCGCAAGTGCACCGGGAGCATCCGCCCTATTACGCACAGATCCTGCCGGATTAGTTTTCTGACGTTTTTCTTCACCTGCCATAATCGGCTTCCTGCCTAT
>CAYTNN010000192.1:0-8562 GCA_964439135.1 uncultured Pirellulales bacterium | reverse complement strand
CTGACGTGCCGTTGTTGTAAGCAAGGCCGTATTTTCTGCCGAGCGATTCGGCGTACTTTTTCTCGAACTCCCTGGTGATTTCGATGCCGGACATCTTCCGGGCGCGCAGCACATCAAGGACGGCCTGTTCGTGCCGTTCGGTGACGATGGGCCATGCGAACCTATCAGGCCGCTCCGTTGTAACGAATTTTTCGCCGCCCAGTAATGCCAACATATTTTTCGTTTCTGCCTCCTTGGTCATCTGGTGCCGCTCTCCTTTCAGGGATTGCTTCCTGTTGCGGAAACAGTATTTGTCATTCCCACACAAGCGGGAATCCATTGAAGCCGCCATGTTCCTATCAATCTGTCACATTTGGATAAACCATCCCCAAGCTGCGCTTGAGGCTGCCACCCTTTCCCAACCTATCCACAAACTCAATATCATAGATCCCTGCTTTCGCAGGGATGACAGCACAAACGTTTTACTGCTGCGCCAACTCAAGAGCACGGGTCGTAATATAATATTTCGCAAGCATATTGGGAACCTCCCAATCGGGCAGCCGGCCCTCGGCCAGGTACTGAAGATACGCCTCCATGACATTTCGAAAATGAGCTTCGTGCCCGACCCGGCATTTGTCGGGTATGACGATGTGCCAGCCGTCTGAGGCCTTCTCAACTTTCAAGCCGGGGAATTTTCTCTGCAACCCGGCGACAGCTCTTTTCAGAGAAGCGGCCACTTTAGCGGCTTCTGCTCCCGGAGCAGGCTCGACATACACCTCCGGCCGATAGTTTTGCTCCTCACCCTGGCGAATAATCACATTAGCCCTGCTCCCTCGAAACAGCGAGGTATGTGTGTCCGCACCACCGGCAGGCGCCTGGAAATTCCATGTCACCGACAGTTTTACGCAGACGCCCTTCATCGTGAAGGTCATCTCACCGTTGGAATAGCAGGGCAGAACTCCGTCATCGTTGAGCTTGTCGTTGAGATAATCGGGAAAGCCGGACACGCCTGTAACTTTCTCATATTGCGCACGCGTAAGCGTAGTAGGCCAGCGTCTGGCTTTATTTATCTCAATGTCCTGACGGTAATCGATTGCCTGATTCGGGAAACACGTCCACATCATCAGATCGATCAGGTGCGTTGTGACGTCCACCAGGCCTTCGCCCTGCTGGGTCGTATCGAAGTACCATGCGGGCCGCTTGAGCGGCGCTCCGGCGACGTATTTAAAGAAATGGTGTACGCTCTCCTTAACGACGGCGGGATTTTCCGGTGAGCCGGCTTCCATCTCGCCGAACAGGTCCTTGTTAAGGACAAGCAGTTTTTGAAGAATACAGGTAGTGTTGAAGCGCTCTGTCATAATGTCATAGAGCAATAAATTGTTTTTCTCGGCCGAGGCAAAAGCCTGCTCCAGCAGGACGAAGCCTTTCGAGTCGATGCACATCGGCTTGTCGCAGAAGACGTTGAAGCCGGCATCGATGGAGGCCTTGATGTATTCGGCTTTTCTGCGATTGTTGCCGGAAAGAACGACAATGTCACCGCTTTTCTCGGCGAGCATTTTTTCAAGAAAATCATCGCCTTTATAGACTTCCTGCCTCCAATGGGTAGGATCGTCGGCACGCTCGTTGAACCTTTGAATCTGTGCCAGGTAGTTTTGCACATCGGGCCCATCCGGAGCATAAACTTTAACGACGGGATCTATCTGCTCGTACATGCTCCTCTGAACCAGGGCCGCGTGATAGTGTCCCGGGTCCAGGGTCACGAGCTTGATTTTGTCCGGCGGATTATCTTTTGCCTTCATTTGCTCGGTTTCCAAACAGGAAGTAGTCAACAGGCACAGGCCTAAAGCTGACAAAATAAAAAATCTTAACATAGCTCAGCTCCTTACACGTAACCTACTATTGGATTATCCAATAAACCGCACCGATCAGCAAACCCACACCCAGCCAGGCGGCAAGAAATCCTCCAACGCCGATGAGCGTAGGTTTGGGTATTTCAAAATCGGGATGCTGTATCAGTACGTTCCGCGGGCCCGGCTGCACGCCGGCCGGCAGTGTAAACGGCTCTGCCTCAGGCTCATCGGCGCCTATCGGCGTGCGAATACAGTCATAGAGCCTGTCCAATCTATCCTTCGGAGCCCTACGCGTAAACAGACTCACAACAATCAGCACGACGAAACCGGCCGTCAGATAGAAAATCATCTGCCACGGCAGAGAGAGACCGCCATCAAAGAGCATAAAAGCCGGAAGCTTCCCGGCAAGGTGCTCGTTGAAGTTCCAAAACACATAGCCGCCAAAGGCGATCTTACTGCTAAACAGAAGAACGCCGAAGCTCGTCAGTGTCGCGGCCCAGGCGCCAGCCACTGTTGCGCGACGCCAGAAAAGGCCGATCCAGAAGGCGATTCCCATCATCGCGGAGACCTGCCAGAAAATCTCCAGCCCGCTGACGACGCTCTCCAGATTGAACGCAAAAAGTATTCCAAGGACGACGACCAGGGCCGAAACGATCCTGCCGACAAGTGTATAGTGCCGGTCCGCCCTGTCGGGGCACAGGAACTTCTTGTAAATATTCTCGGTGAATAATGCCGAAGCTACGACCATAAGCGAATCGCATGTACTCATAACCGATGCGAGCATGGACGCGATAAACAGCCCGATTAAACCCGGGGCAATTCCGGGCAGCAGCTCGCGAGCCATCAGGCCGTACACAAGGTCAACATTCTCAAGTTTGCCCCCGGCGTACATCGCCACGGCACACAGGCCCGTCAGCATCCAGGCCACGGTGCAGATTCGCTTGCCGAAAATTCCGACGGTGACACCCATCCGGCCTTCCATCTCCGTTTTTCCCGCGGCACAATTTGCCATGGTCTCGGGCATTGTCACCCAGCCGACCAGAGCGTTGAATGCGATTATAGCAATAAAAAAGAAGGTGATTTCATGCGGCGCCACAAGAGAGAGCATGGCCGGGTCCGCGATTGCCTCGCGCAGGCCGCTCATCCAGCCGACTTTCGCCAGTGCAAACGGCAGGATGATAAAAGACAGCACAACCGTCAGCAGGCCCTGAACGAAATTCGTCGCTATTGCGGCGCTGAGTCCTCCGGCAATGCCGTATATGAGAAATATAACGGTCATCGCAACAATCGCAAACTCGGAGCCGATAGCTCCGCCCGAGACAGCCTCGACCATGGCCCCGGAGCCTTTTAGCATCACACCGATTGCCACCAGAAGCTGCAGAATTCCCATCACGGCATAAAGCCCGCTTACGCTTCGGCTATAACGGATTTCAAAGTAGTCGCCGGTGGTAACCGCCCGCATCCGGCGGAAAAACGGCGCGATGAGCCAGAAGAACGGCGTGACAAAGAGCCACAGCCACTGGTACCAGATGCCCGAAGCTCCGGTACTATAAGTTTTTGCCGCAACGCTGACGGCCTGGTCGGAATGAGTACCCGAGCCGAACATGAAGAACGCCATCATCACTTTACCGAACTTGCGGTCACCGATGAAAAAGCTGGCGGAACTGCGGACCTTCCTGACCGCCCAGAAACCGATGAGCGTAATACCGAACAGATAAACGACAATTACGACCCAGTCAAAGAGTTTAAGGCCTAACATCCATGAACCTCCGGCATTTCAATTTTGAATGTAGATTTGGGAATGAAGATATTCGTATTTGCATTCCAGCGTCTCAATTAGCATCCCTTTTCTAAAAACATCGCTATTGAACAGCTATTATAGGAATCGGCGGGGGACTCGGCAAGAATGAAAAAAGAGATTTACGAAAAAGACCGCTGGAACTCGTCCGGCAATAAAGGTACTATTGAGACATATTGGGACAAGTAAACAAGTTAAAGTAATATGGGGAGTTCCGAGATGAAGCGACATACTATAAACATTCCGAAATTAAGGCCGGCGTTATCGTTTTGGCTGCTATGCCTGATTGCCTTGGCATGTTCAACCAATTGGCTCCCCTGCGCCCGGGCGGGCCAACAGGAAAGCTTCAAGGCGGGTGTCGCCTCGATTGTCATTACACCGGATGAGTCGATGTGGATGGCCGGCTACGCGGCGAGGAACAAACCTTCGGAGGGAAAAGTCCATGATTTGCATGCCAAAGCTCTGGCGCTGGAAGATGAATATGGCACGCGGCTGGTAATAGTCACGGTCGATCTGATCGGCATTCCGCGCCCGATGCGTGACTGGCTGGCCGAGCACGCAAAACAATCCTACAAGCTCGAACCGGAGGCTTTGTTGCTGAATGCATCGCACACGCATTCGGGCCCGGTGATCCGCGAAACGAGATATTCCATCTACGGCAATACCCTGTACGGCCTGTCGCCGGAGCAGATTCAGCAAAGCAATCAATACGTGGACGACCTTCAGGAAAAACTGCTGGAACTGATCGGCCGGGCAATAGAAAACCTGGCCCCGGCAAAACTAAGCTACACGCACGCCCGCGCGGGCTTCGCCATGAACCGGCGTCTGAAAACTGAGACGGGTGTTCGGAACAGTCCGAATCCGGACGGCCCGGTCGACCATGATGTTCCCGTCCTGCGAATCGATAGCCCGGAAGGCAAATTGCGAGCCGTGCTGTTCGGATACGCCTGTCACTGCACGACCCTCAGCTTCTATCAGTACTGCGGCGACTACGCCGGCTTCGCCCAGGAGTATATAGAGCAGGCCCATCCCGGTACGACCGCGATGTTTATGGCCGGCTGCGGCGGAGACCAGAATCCGTACCCTCGTCGTACTCTTGATTATTGTATGCAGCACGGCCGAGCATTGGCCAACGGCGTCGAATCGGCACTGGCCCCGCAGGCACGTCCCGTCGCCGGGCCGGTTCGGGCTGCTCTCGATACGGTGACGCTGGAATTCGCCAAGGTGCCCACCCGCGAGCAACTCGAACAAAAAGCTAAGTCGAAAGACAAGTATGACCGCCGACACGCGGAAGTGCTGCTGGAGGAGCTTGAGCAAAACGGGGCCATCCGGACGACCTATCCATATCTGGTGCAGGTCGTCCGGTTCGGCGACGACCTGACGATGGTTGCCCTGGCCGGCGAGGTCGTGGTGGACTACTCGCTGCGTTTGAAGTCGGAGCTGCCCGGTGCGGCGGTCTGGGTGGCCGGCTACTCGAACGACGTTTTCGGTTATGTCCCTTCGGCCCGTGTTCTGCGGGAAGGCGGCTACGAGGCAGGCGACGCCATGCGGTACACGGACCTGCCCGGCCCGTTCGCCCCGTCGGTCGAGGAGTTGATTGTCGCTAAGGTCCATGAGCTGGCGCAGAGCCCGCAGCCCAAAAGCAAACTGGAGCTGATTCGCCCAAGTGAGGATGGGAGCGGCTTTGTCCGTGCCGGGTCGGGCGAGAAGTTTCTGGCCTGGGGCGTCAACTATGACCACGATGATCCGGGGCGGTTACTTGAGGACTACTGGCATAAAGAGTGGCCAACCGTTGTGGAAGATTTTAAGGAAATCAAGGAACTCGGCGCTAACGTGATTCGGATTCATCCTCAAATTGCAAAATTCATGCAGACACCGACCGAGCCGAACAAAGCGTCACTCGATCAGCTTGCCCGCCTCGTGGAACTGGCCGAGCAAACCAGGCTCTATCTCGATATCACGGGCCTGGGCTGCTACCATAAGAATGATGTGCCCGATTGGTACGACACGATGGATGAAGCCGCACGCTGGGATGTCCAGGCACGATTCTGGGAGGCGGTGGCAAAGATATGCGCCCAAAGCGACGCGATCTTCTGCTACGACCTGATGAACGAGCCTATCCTGCCCGGTGGTGACAAGGCGGAGACCGAGTGGCTGGCAGGCGAGTTCGGGGGCAAAAACTTTGTGCAGCGAATCACGCTCGACCTTGCAGGGCGAACGAGAGAGAAGGTAGCGAAGGCCTGGGTGGACAAGCTCGTCGCGGCGATCCGAAAGCACGACGAGCGGCACATGATAACGGTCGGCGTGATTCCCTGGGCCCACGTCTGGCCGAACGCCAAACCGTTCTTTTACTCTAAAGAAGTCGGTGAAAATCTGGATTTCGCCAGCGTTCATTTCTACCCGAAGAAAGGCGAAGTCGAAAAGGCACTAAAGGCACTCGCGGTTTACGAAGTCGGCAAGCCGCTCGTGATCGAGGAGACTTCGCCGCTCTGGTGCGGCCAGGAGGATTTCAGACGCTTTGTCGACGGTTCGCGCGAGATCGCCGACGGCTGGATCGGCTTCTACTGGGGCACGACCATCGACGAGTACGCCCGGCGGAAAAACGACATTCCGGCTGCCATCATGAAGGAATGGCTGGAGTTCTTCCGCGAAAAAACACCGGAGATTCTTCACCGGAATTAGGATGCGATATTTCGCACCACCGTAGACTATCGGCGGGATTTGATTTGGCCGATTAGCTCCAGCGCCTTTTCTATCATGATTTCGCCGGCGCCTTTGGCGAGGTTTGTCGCACCGGCCGGTTCGTATCCTCCTTCGTCGTAAGCGGCACTGTGACATACGTATCCGATGGCGTCGTTACTGAGCGTTACAATAAAAAGATTCTCCAGTCCCGCCCGTTTCTTTATCTGGAGCCCCACTTCCACGAGGACCTCGCCGGGTAGTCCCAGAATATATATGTCACCAATTCGCAGCACCTGAATCTCGCTTATCACCGGCTCGGGGGTTTTATCATCCCCGGCGGCTTCCCCCGGCGTCGGTTTTTTTGTTGGAAACGCAACCTCTTTTTTAAGGCCTCTCAGAGTGACATCATCGGTGGTCATGACGAACTGAAGCCGCCTGAGGGCCTCGCCTCCAACCGCCCTGCCGATCTGCCGGCGGGGCAGGACTCCCCTGTCGAACGGCACGGCGTCGCCCGCCAGCCCGAGAGTAAACAAACACAGCCCCCCTTCCGCCCGTTCGACAACGCCTGTAACAAACGCGGGATAATCGGCCGATACTGCGGTACTCAGAAAAGGATATATCGAAACCGGGTGACAGCCGAAATTGACCATAGAAGCGAGAATTTCGCCATCCGTATTCTCGACCCTCAGCACGCAAACCTCCGGATCAACAGGCCCAAATTTCCATTTAGTCTTATCATCAGGCAGGACAAATGTCGTTCTCACGTCACCGCCTGGATCGACTACAACTTTCCTTGTGGCTCTTACCTCCGGCGGCAAGGTAAAAGCCATTTTCACAAGGCCGTCATTATTTTTCGGCCTTCGGTTATAAACGATTTCGGGAGCCTGGCCTTTAGCCGCCCCAATCTTTACCTCCTGCATTTCTTTGTGAGCAATCAACGCCGAGCCTGCGATTTTTTTTACGAGTGTATCGAGATAGTACCGGTCGATGGGCTGAGGTGGTGCATCCCCTGCGGTCATGAACTTGGATTTGGTGAAAACTTCCGGCCCCGAATGAGTGTGCGTAGCACAGATGAGGATATTCTTTTCGGGAATGCCGGTCTTTTCGGTGATAATTTTCCGTGCCGGCCCGGCAATCTCTTCTAAAGGCGTATAAAGCAAATCACACGAAACGATAACCAGGGTATTATTGCCGTCATCGAGAACCAGCGCTTTAGCGTATAGCTCGTCGAGGACATCGTCGCTCGGCTTGCCGTATGAGCCGATCAGCGGTATCCCGAGCGGCGGAGTAATATTTACCTTCGCACACCCTCCTTTGAGCACGGCTTGAGCGCCAGGACAGAAAATATGAAGGCTTAAAACAACAACCAAAACCCACGTCAGTGATTTGACAGCAATATTCTTTCTCATAGCGATTGGTCCTCGTACCTGGTTACAACAGGGTATTCTAACGCAGGTTCCGGCCGGATACCAGTCCAATCGCCTGTTGACAATTAGGATTCCACGGCCTTGTGAATGATTTCGAACAAATCACTAACAATAGTTCTTCAGCATTGGCAATCGATTTGCCCGGTCTACAACTTCTGGGGCACGTAGCCGAGCTTGCCCCAGGCCGCTTTCTGGACTGCGTGCAAATCCGAATTCCCCGGTTGGACACTATCGCTGGCCTGAGGGCTCGTCATTTCAGCGAGTTTCACTGTGCGTGAATCTTTCCATTTCCAGTAGTCGCTGTGACCGTCGACGAATGAGAAATTCGTACCGTCCCCATGCCGAACTGTCGGTAGGTCCCACCAGCTTTCCTGGTCGTAGAACACGGTCCAGCTATCGGGCGATATCTTGCCTTCGTCAATGAACACGAACCGCTCGCCGGGCCCGCGGATCTGGCTTAAGCGCTTTATCATCAAGTCCGCGGTTCCCGGTATGCTCGTGGCGCCATTCATCGCATCGACAATCGCGTATGTCAGCACTTCTCCGCGAATCCCCGTGGGACATTTGAAAATATCGACATCATTACAGTATGGGTAGAGTATGCCGTCTTTAAGGTTTTCACGCTGCTCTTCAGCGGTCCCGTCAAAGTTCCACTCCGCGCCTATCCAGGCCGGCTCACCATCCCGCGGGAAGAAGGTGCTCCCGTTGACGATCTTATCATCGTTCTCATACGCGTACATTATCCACGCAAGGGTCATTTGCTTGACATTGCTCAGGCACGCGGCACGCTTTCCCTGCTCTTTGACCCGATTAAGGGCCGGCATCA
>CAYTNN010000191.1:7061-8645 GCA_964439135.1 uncultured Pirellulales bacterium | reverse complement strand
TATCGACAAATAACAGATAAGGGCAAATAGGATATTCCTTAATATAAACTGCGAAAAGCCTATTTTTCAATTTGGCACACGATATGGTGTCCGCCTGTAGTGGAAGCCGGGGCTATGGGCTTATTCGGCACTTAGTTCGGAACGTTCACATCTCAAGAGTGGTCAATCCTTCACGAACAGCGTATTTAGTGAGTTCTGCGACGCTGTGAATGTTGAGCTTTTCCATAATTTGGCGGCGATTTGCCTCAATGGTCTTAGTGCTTACATGCAGCTCTAAAGCGATTTGTTTCGTCGACTTTCCTTCGGCGACAAGCTGTAGCACTTCGCGTTCCCTGGTTTTAAGAGCTTCAAACGGCGATTCAGTGGTCGCAGACAGACGCTTTACGTAGTCGCTGACTACTACATCGGTTATTCTGGGACTAAGGTATCGCCCCCCGGCAGCTACTGCTTTGATTGCCTGAACAAGCTCGTCGAACAAACATTCCTTCAAGATATAGCCTGTAGCTCCGGCACTAAGCATGTCAGCCACAAACCTCCTTTTGGAGTGTATCGATAAAGCAATCACCTTGACATCCGGGAAATCAGCTATAATCTGGCGTGTCGCCTCGATTCCATTGAGCCCCGGCATAGTAATATCCATAATAACAATGTCCGGCAACAGCTCCCGTACAAGCTCGACGGCTTTCCGGCCGTCGTCGGTGTCGGCTATTACTTCCATCTCAGGTTGCTTCTCGAGTAATGAACGCAGCCCTTCGCGTATAATCGCATGGTCATCAACTAATAAAACTTTTATGCTCATAATTATTCCCTGTCGGCTTCATCCCCATTTTTCAGCGGTGCCGTCATCGTAATCTTACTGCCATGGCGCCTCTTGGAATCAATCTCGATCAGTCCTCCCAATTGTTCCAGACGCTCCCGGATACTAAAAAGCCCAAATTCAGCCCTTTTTGTCGCCATTGACGTTACCTCAACCGGGTCAAATCCGACGCCATCATCCTCAACGCTGACGCGTATATTATCCTTAACCTTACGAATCGAAACTCTTACCTTGTTTGCCTGTGCGTGCTTGACGACATTGATAAGCAGTTCCCGCACGTTACGGAACAGAAGCACACGAATGTCGTCATCCAGCGGTTTTTGGTGCCCATCATCCAAAAATTCAGTTCTGATTCCGTGCTTTTCCTGAATTTGATCGGTAAGCCATTCAGCTACCGCCGCCTCAAAACCCAGTTCATAGAGTATAGGGTAGCTTAAATCAAATGTCAATGTTCTCGTGTCGTCAATGATTTGCCCAAGGCAGTTAGAGACATCCTCCAGGGGCTTGTTGAATTCATCCGAAGTCGAGGATTTGCGAAGCTGGTCCAGCTTGATCTTGGAGATCACCAGAGACTGGCTGATCTGGTCGTGCAAATCCGTAGCGAGACGATATCTCTCACGCTCCTCCGTAAGCGACAACTGAGATGCCAAAGATTTAAGCTTTGCCTGATGTTCAAGAAGCTTTTTCTCTGCCCGCTTATGCTCCGTGATATCACGTGCAATTCCAAGGGACAACATATTGCCTCCTATTTTCACAGGAAAGGTTCG
>CAYTNN010000191.1:4709-6961 GCA_964439135.1 uncultured Pirellulales bacterium | reverse complement strand
CTCAAACGGCTCATGCCCTAATCCTTTCAATATCCTGGCAAATATGCTTACATACTTGGGAATATCTTTTAGGCTAAAGGCGCCGAGTTTTGTAAAGTGCCTGCCGATCAGATCATCTTTGGAATAGCCTGATATCGTCTGCGCAGCGCTATTGCATGACACGATAACGCCGAGTTTATTTACTACTACAATGACGTCGGGAGACAATTCAATCATACTCCTGTGCTTCTCCTCGCTCTCCCTTAGTGCATTCTCGGCCCTTTTGCGATATGTGATGTCCTCAACGATCTCCACAAAGCCGTCGATGCGCCCGTCCGCTCCGTACACAGGAGAAGTCTGAATCCTGACACTGACTTTAGTTCCATCAGCTCTAACACCCTCCGTCTCGGCTTCCTGAGTATGGCCACTTTCCATTGCTCTTCTTCCGGGACAATGGGGACAAATCTCATTGCGCTTCTCGAATTCTAAATAGCACTTGCCTCCTATGATATCTCTGTGGTCCTTTTGCAGCATCCTACCCTGGGCAGCGTTCGACATGAGAACTTCGAAGTCTGTGTTGACCAGCGCAATCCCGAGGTGGGCGTTGTCCACGAGGGCTCGATAGCGTTCCTGGCTCTCGCGCAGGTCGCGAAGCGTCAGCAGGCTGCTCATTTCATCGGCGATCCGTCGACCAACCTCCTGGAGAAGCTTTTCGTCCTCCTCCGTCCAGATCCGCAGGTGCGAACACTGGTGCAGGCCAAACATCCAGGGCTTGCCCACTTTGGGGTAAATAGCCATTGAAATCTGGGATTGAAATCTGAATCGCTTCGCCGATTCATGCGGCAAGGGATACTCGGACCCTGGGCCGAATTTCACAGGACCATTGAAGCCCAACACTGTGCGAAGAACCCCAGCGACTCCCTGATCCATGGGCACTTCGACGTTCAGGGCAAGTGCACCGGGATATTCCGGCACGGTACGCTCCATGGGAACCCGCCAGGAGGGAGCTTCGGGATCGCACGGATAGAGGAGCCAGGCCCTGTCGCAGTTAAATATCGAGATCGCGGCGTCAAGAACGTCAGTCATCATCTGGTCCAAATTGCTTGCCCCCTGAATCGCCCGGTTGATCCGATCCAGGCTTTCGAGGAAATGGATATGAGCCAGCCGTACTCGTTCGGCTCGTTTGCGGTCGGTTATGTCAGTTGCTATCCCAAGGATCGCCGTCTTGTTTTCATATTGAATCAGTTTGCTTGTATTAATTACCTCAATTCTATCGCCAGCCCTGTTTACAAGAGTATATTCGTATGGCTCAACCTCTTGCCCTCTCGAATGTCTGGCAAAATTTTCCTTTAACAAATCTACTGACTCTGGTGTAACCAAGCTAAAGAAGTCAAAATCAGAAGAATAGAACTCCTCTTTTTCATATCCCATTATCTCTTCGCACATTTTATTGGCATAGACTACTCTCCGATTATTGTTAATAAAAATCATGTTCGGAGATTGTTCTGCAAGAGATCTGAATTTCTCCTCGGATTCTCGCAATGCCTCTTCGGCGCGTTTGCGCTCGGTGATGTCTTCCACCATGATAAGGAAGCATTGAAACTTTCCGGCCTCGTTCTTCACTGCTGTGGCCGTCATATAGCCCCACACAATTTCCGTGCCTTTGCCCACGTAGCGTTTCTCCGCCCGGTAGATGGGAATCTCGCCACGCAACAACCTTTGAATCGGCTCAACGTCGCGGCAGAGGTCCTCCGGATACGTGATGTCGCGGAAGGTCAGCTCCCTCAGCTCGGACTCCGTCCGGCCCATCATCTCACAAAACGCGGCGTTCGCTCGGGTGAAGCGAAAATCCGCGCCGGAGGTCGCAATGCCGATAGGCCCCTCCTCGAAGATTCGCCGGAACCGTTCCTCGCTTTCCCGCAGGGCCTGCTCGGCCCTCTTTTGTTCCGTAACGTCTGCAAGCGTCAGAATCAAGCAGCAGGCCGCTCCATCCTGCTGCTTGACGGGTACCAGGCTCCAGTTCCAGTAGGTGACTCCGCGTTCGGGATGTCCGGCGTACTCAAATGGTTTAGCGTGAGTGAAGTAAGGCACGCCTGTCTCTACAACCTTGCGGAAAATGGACTCGTTATCAGCGTTCGGATACAAATCAAAGTGGTTGCGGCCGACAAAGAAGGACGGCTCGCGTTCATCGGCCTCGGCGTAGGCACGGTTGACCCGGACAAAATTGAACTGCGGATCAAGATACGCTACCAACATGTGAGTATGCTCGAAGA
>CAYTNN010000191.1:0-4609 GCA_964439135.1 uncultured Pirellulales bacterium | reverse complement strand
TCGGTAATATCGTGGAATACCCCCTGAAGAAGTTTCCTGTCACTCAACTGAACGCATTTGGCTTTAATTGCAACATCCCTGATTCGGCCCGTACGGGTCATAACCTGCTCTTCCAGGACATGTCCCTCGCTCTCCCGCAGATGCTTTCTGAAGCTCACCGAGAATCCATCGTCAATCTTATCGGGTGGATGGATGATACTCTGGTGCTGCCCGACAAGTTCCGATTTGTCCATATCGAGCATTTCAGTTATTGCACGGTTACAGTCAACGATGATGCCGGTTTCCGCGTTGGCCAGTACGATACCGTCCTGAGCTCCTTCAAAGAGCTTCCTGTACTTCTCTTCGCTTTGCCGCAACGCCTGATCGGCTCTTTTACGCTCCTTGTTTTCCACCTTGAGAGTTTCATAGGCACTTGTCAGTTCGGACGTACGTTTCTTAACCAGCTCCTCAAGACTATCCCTGTATTTATCTAACTCATTGTTTGCCTTTTTAAGCTCCGTGATATCCGTGACTATCCCATCAACCCTGACAACGGCACCTTTCTCATCTTTACTTAGATGACCCTGGTCTCTTACATAACGTAATTGCCCCGTGTCTTTATGAACCACCCTGTACTCAAGATTGTATGCCATCCTGTCACGACACGCTTCAATATAGGTATTCATAGTGTGTTCTCTGTCATCACGATGAATACATCCCGGCCAGGATTCGGGATCATGGTAAAGCTCCTCGGGGGAATATCCTGTCCAGTCTTTCCATTTGTTCGACATGAAGATCGTCGGACCGGCCTTTCCAGGATAGGCGGAGTAAACGGCACACGGAAGATTCCGGACCAGCATCCTGTATTTTTCCTCTTGTGTCCTTTCACGGCCTTTCATCGATTCTACTCTGGCAGCATTCACCCTTGCGTACTCCGGCTTTCGCTTGCGCTTTTGCGTTGTTTTATCCTGCCCAGGCGGTCTTTTTTTGCCTTCGGAATTCGGCATGATTAAATCTCCAGATGACCCATTCCCATCCATCACGGATGTTGCAATGATTGCGTCTCAATCATAAACATACTGCTCAATTAAGGCGTTAATACTCATATGACAAAATATGCGTTTTGTCTGATAAACTCCGTGCAATAAAACAGATGCATTCTGGGCGTGGATTCCGGGAAATAGTGAATTCCAGCCAGAATTGTGCCGATCTTATGCCGAGCCGGTCGGAATAATGCAGAGCATTCTCAGAACCGAATCGCCCGTGTTCATAAATCGGTGTTCTTTATTCGGCGGGACAAATACCACGTATTCGGCGCCGAACGGATGATTCTGCCCCTCGAAGACAAAAGTTCCTTCTCCTTCCAGGACGAATACTTCGTGCTCCTGAGAATGCGTGTGCAAAGGTGTATGACCTCCGGGCTGAAGCTCGAACATACGCATCGCAAAGTTCTCCGCTCCATCATCCTTGGAAATAAGCCATCTTATTCCCACATCTTTCGCTCCCTCGATGTCTACCGGACTCTTGCTGATATTGCTGCTTTTCTCGATCTTCATCTTATATCTCCACTCATTGACGATAAAGTCTCAACCGAGCTTTTTGACGAGGATTTCGGAAGCGACCTTTGGATTTGCCTGACCTTTTGTTTTCTGCATTACCTGACCGAGCAGGAAGCCTCTGGCCCTTTTGCTCTTTTTGCCGCCGCTGGTGACATCCTCGACCGCTTGCGGATTCTCCGCCAGAACCTTATCAACGATGCGCTCGAGCTCGCCGGCATCGCTTTTCTGTATCAGGTTAAGCTCTTGAGCTAAAATATCCGGCTCTTTACCGGTCTGAACCATTGCCTCGAAGACAGGGACCGAGGAACTGGCGCTGATTTGCCCGGCCTCGATCATTTCCGCCAGTCCTGCGAGACTCTCCGGCTTGATACCAAGCTCGTTGATGCCGCAGCTCTTTTCTTTTGCTATTTTCAGGCCGGTTTGAGTAAGCAGATTGCAAATCCGCTTTGGCTCGGCGCCGGCTTTAACCGCTTCTTCAAAAAATTCTGAAATCGAGCGGTCAGCCGTCAGAACTCCCGCATCATAATCACTGAGCTGATACTCATGGACATATCGCACTTGCCTTTTTAGCGGCAGCTCGCACAAACGCGACCGGATATCATCCAGCCATTCTTCCGTCAACTCCACCGGCACAAGATCGGGCTCTGGAAAATATCTGTAATCATGAGCCTCTTCCTTTTCTCTCTGGAGGACGGTCGCTTCCCGTTCATCGTCCCAGCCTCGCGTGGTTTTATTGCCCATTTCTATCACTATGCCGGTATCGAGAAATTTGTCGAACTGCCTTTGCTCTTCGTAGCCCACGCTTCTTTCCAGTGCCCGGAAGCTGTTGAGGTTTTTGATTTCGACGATTGGTGTTCTGTATTCTTTGCCGTCTTTGGTTATCGCCAGATTGATATTCGGCTCGAATCGCATGTGGCCCTTTTGCATATCCGCTTCGGAGACGCCGAGGAATCGTACCATGCGTTGCAACTCGACGGCGAGCGCCCGGACTTCGGCTCCGCTGTTCATATCCGGCTCGGTCACAATTTCCAGCAGCGGCGTGCCGGTCCGGTTCAAATCCACCTGCGAGTAATTGCCGGCCGTGTGCAGATTCTTGCCCGCATCTTCTTCGAGGTGCGCCCTTATTATCCCGATCTTTTTAGTTCCGCCGGATTCAAGCGGTATTTCGACAAAGCCGTCGGCGCCGAGCGGCAAATCATACTGGCTTATCTGGTAATTCTTCGGCAAATCGGGATAGTAATAGCTTTTCCTGTCCCACTTGGTAAACATCGGTATCCGGCAGTCAAGAGCCAGTGCCGTCAGAACCGCGTATTCGTATGCCTTTTTATTCATTACCGGCAGAACGCCCGGCATTCCGAGACATATGGGGCAAACTCTGCTGTTGGGCTCGGCGCCGAATTCAACCGCGCAGCCGCAGAACATCTTGCTCTTAGTGCAGAGCTGCACGTGAATCTCCAGACCAACTATAACTTTGTATTGCAGTTCACTCATTTCCTAATGAAGGTTTCTTCTTGTGCCATTCCGTTTCTTTTTCAAACATTCTTGCGATTCGCAGCAACTTATCTTCGGCAAAGGTCGGGGCCAGTATCTGCAAGCCGATCGGCAGATTTTTATCGTCGAATCCACAGGGGATGCTGATCCCCGGAACGCCGGCCAAATTAACCGCAATCGTATAAATATCCGACAGATACATTTGCAGCGGGTCGTCGACTTTTTCGCCGATCTTAAAAGCGGTCGTCGGCGCAACGGGCATCATAATGCAATCGTATTTCTCAAAAGCATCTGTGAAATTGCCGCGTATTAAATTTCTGACCTTCAGGGCCTTTAAATAATAGGCATCGTAATAACCGCTCGAAAGCGCATACGTGCCGAGCATGATTCGCCTTTTGACTTCTTCGCCGAATGCCTCGGCACGGGATTTCGAGTAGACCTCGACATAATCCGCCGGATTTTCCGTCCGGTGGCCGTAATGCACGCCGTCGTACCGGGCCAGGTTGCTCGATGCCTCCGCGGTAGCGATAATATAATAAGCGGCAATCGCATAGTCCAGATGAGGCATATCTATTTCCGCAATTTCGGCTCCGAGCTTCATATATAAATCTATCGCCTCGCTCAGGGCCTTTTGCACCTGCTTATCGGCACCGGCGGCAAATTGCGGCACGATTGCGATTCTTAGTTTCTCTATCGGCTCATCGAGTTTTTCCAGGTAATCACATACGGGTGCGGTTGTTTCGTCAATACTGGTGCTGTCAGCCGGGTCGTGGCCTGCGATGACATTCATTATTAACGCCGTATCGGCGACATTTTGCGTGATTGGCCCGATCTGGTCCAGGCTGGAACCGTACGCTACAAGTCCGTATCGCGAAACCCGGCCGTAAGTCGGCTTGAGGCCCACCACCCCGCAGAAACTCGCCGGCTGGCGAATCGAGCCGCCGGTGTCGGAACCAAGCGCTGCAAAACACAGCCGCCCCGCCACCGCCGCTGCAGGCCCCCCGCTGCTTCCGCCGGGGACCCGGCTGGTATCCCACGGATTGACCGTCTGCTTTAAGCCCGAGTTCTCCGTGCTCGAACCCATCGCAAACTCATCCATATTCGCTTTGCCAATGATAACCGCGTCGGCGGCCAGCAGCTTTTCCACTGCCGTCGCATTATACGGAGCGTGGAAGTTCTCCAGTATTTTTGAAGCGCAGGTCGTCGCCCCGAAAGTGGTGCACATATTATCTTTAATCGCTATCGGCACACCCGCCAACTGCCCCACCGGCTCGCCGGCAGCGACTCGCCGATCGACATCCGCCGCGGTTTTCAGCGCCATTTCTTCAAACGTGCTGATATAGGCGCCTATCGTCGGCTCGAATTTGCGGATCCGCTCGAAAACGGCCTTTGTCGCATCGAGGCTGCTGGCCTGACCGGCTGCAATCTTATCACGCAGTTCCTTTGCACTAAGGTTTTCCATTACGAAAAGTCACCTGCTATTTCTCCCGGCTTACCCGGCGATGTTCGAGAAGCCAGTCATAGAGTTCCTGATTATTGTATGTTTCGGTCCAGGAATCATGGTTCGCTTCGGGATAAAT
>CAYTNN010000190.1:0-8689 GCA_964439135.1 uncultured Pirellulales bacterium | reverse complement strand
TTTTTCCTTGTAAACGTTTTCTTCGCCGATGTAAGTGTCCGCCTGGTAGACCGCATCGAATCCTTTAGTTCTGGCCGGGGCATACTCGTCTATGCGCAAAGTCGCTTTCTTGCCTTTAAATGCCCCGATCTCCAGGAATACCCAGAAGTCGGGTTCGCCCGGGGCCAGCTCAATATCAAATTCCCGGACTATTTTGTTGTCTATGATTAGATGAATCAGTCGCTTCTTTGCTCCATTCTTGACCGGGAAATTCAAGTATTTCTTCTGCAACAGAAATTCGCGTGTTTTGTCCATGAGCACTTCAACCTTACTATTGCTTTGGATTATATGGTCCACATTAATATGCCCCCAGCCTCCGGTTTGCATATCGACTATCTGTATCTGAGCTTTGCGGCCGAGCAGCTCCGAGACATCCCAGCCGGACCAGTTTAATTCTTCCGAGCCGCCCGGCTTGTCGTTCGGTCCTGTGGCGGTGCGCGCGACTTTCCCGTCTACAAGCAGATTGATGCAGGCCCTACCGGGATATTTACCGCCCCCAATCAGGAAATTGATGTACTTGCGTTTGATCTCGAATGCCGGGGAAGTAAGCGTGCCCGTTGTATTGTCACCGTTGTAGTACGTATTTACCAGCCCCTTGCCTTCGAAGCCGGTCACCTCCATTTGAGTCGGCAGTGTCCCGCGGGCCGGACCCGGGCCGAATGCTTCGCCTGTCACCTTCCAGTCACCGTAGTTGCTGCCCTCGAAGTCCGCTATCAGAATATCCTCCTGAGCAGTTGCCGGGGCCAGACAAAAAAACGTTATTAACAGAGAACTTATCAATAGCTTTTTCATCGTATGACCTTTCGCATATTGATCCTATGATTTGGAGGTATTATCAAGATCGAGCGTATCACCAACCTCTTTCTGCAATTCTTTCAGCCGGGCCTTTAGTCTTCTTATCAACCCGGCATTGGCCGGATCATCGGCAAGGTTTTCCATTTCCAGCGGATCGGTCTTGAGGTTGTAGAGCAGCGTCTTATTAATCTTAGGATAATAGATCATTTTATATCCGTCGGCACTTATCATTCTCTGCAGGTCGATATAGCCGCCGTATATAGCATCGTAGCTGCTTTTGGCTCTGCCGTTGATGAGCGGTATCAGGCTCTTGAACTGTACTTCTCGTGGCTTATTGATACCGGCAAGCTCCAGCGTCGAGGGCATTATGTCCTGAAGATAGACCGGCGTGGTAATCTTTTTGTTTTTCGGAACACCCGGGCCGTTAACCATCAGCGGTACTCTAACGCTGTGGTCGTACATGTTCTGTTTTCCTATCAGGCCGTGATGACCGACCGCCAGTCCATGGTCAGCGGTGAAAAAGATATAAGTATTGTCGGCCTTTCCGGTTTTTTCGAGCGCATCGAGAATGCGCCCGACCTGTGCATCCATGTGTGTAATTATAGCGTAATATTCCTGTCGGTTCACCTTGACGGCGTACTTTGTCCGAGGAAACGGGGCGAGCTTTTCATCTCTGAGCTTGGCGCTGCAGCCGATCGAACCCTTATAAGGGTATTCCGGCAGGAAATTGGCGGGGACTTTGACGTTTTCCAGCGGGTACTTATCTACATACTCTTTCGGAGACTGCCTCGGGTCGTGTGGGGCGTTGAAGGCCATGTACATGAAGAAGGGCTTTTCACTCTTCGCAGCATTTTCGAGAAAGTCCTCAGCATGGTCTCCGAGAACTTCGCTCCAGTGTTTGCCGCCTTTCCAGTAGCCGCCATATTTGGTGTCCCACGGTTTCCATGGGTCCGGTTGTCCCTCGATAGGGCGGTTGTATCCTTCTTCAGTTTGATTGGGCATGCCGGGGCGGACGTCCTTGACATGGTCGAATATATCTTCCGGCTTGATACCCTTGACGTGCCATTTGCCGCTCATGTAGGTTTCGTAGCCCGCCTGCTTCATGTATTGAGACCAGAACCTGCCGGCCGCCGTTTCCTGCTTCAAATTCGGCTCAAGGTCTCTGGCTGTCCATAAGAAACGCCCCGTATTAAGCATTGTCCTGCTGGCTACGCACACGGCGCCGTGCCATGCGCCCTGATTGTATGCGTGTGTAAAAGTCACGCCGCCCTTGACGAGCCTGTCGAGATTCGGGGTCTGTATTTCATCGCAGCCCAGCGAACGCAGCGTCTCAAAGCACTGGTCATCGGCGAAAATAAACAGGATATTCGGCTTGTCTTTTCCTGCACCGAGGACATCGATGGCCGGCATCGAAAGCGCCGCCGCTCCCAGGCCAACCGCTTTTAAGAATCTTCTTCTCGTCCAACGCGAATCACTCATCTTACGACCTCCCGTATAAACACAATTTGCCAACTTAAATGGTAGCACACTTTCTCACTTCGGCAGGTTTGTGCCGAGGCGAACTGCGTGTGCGGTTTCATCATAAAGCACTTTGACGCTCCTGCCGTTTAGGTCGACCGTCTCCGGTTTAGCAGCAGCTCTGAAAAACACATTCGTGACAGGTTGCCCTTCCAATTGTACCTGTGTTTGCCTGCCCGGCACAAAGATAGTGTCAACCTTCGAGAGCGAGTCGAGCACCACCTTGCCGTTTCTGCGCAGATAACTTCCACATGCAACGAAGTACCGCACGACCGAATCCGGGTCGTTTTCATCGGTATTTTTCGGCCGGGTCACGGCAAACAGGTACGCATCCGTATCCCATCCGTCAATCACGTTGCAGCTATTGCGGTGCATTTTTCGCCCGTCGGCCCGCAGATTCAGATATACATCGGTAAGTATATTTCCATCGCTGAGACGGACTCCGATCGCTTCGTTGGCATTCAATCGCTCGACCTGCACCGCCGGCTCTTCACTGCCCGGCTCAAGCGGAAAAACCGCCGTGATGAATTTCGCATCCCGTGCAGGCTGCTCCGGCGTGAAAGCAAGATATGTCACTTCACTATCCGGCCGGTGGTCTTCGAGACCTTTCTTCTCGACTACCTGCATCGCTTCTGGAAACAGCGGCCATACGAGCGCGCGAGTGTCCCCATTTGAAAGCAGTATCCGCTCGCCTTGCTGCTCGGCCTTGTCCAGGTAGTGCAGCAGCCATTCCAATTGGCCTTTCTCATGGGTTCGAACATCGTCGAAGATCAATATCACATCACCGAGCCACAGGAAGTGACGGTAGTTCCGCGAGAACTTCCACGATGTCGGGCCGGTGGCATCGGCGAATATATACTTTAGTCCCGCGGCATTCATCAGGCGGGGTATGCTGCCTGGCGTGACTGTCCCGCGATCACCGTTGCCGCAGTCTTCCGGATTCTGTGCGTGACCGTCGGTAAGGATGACATTGTGGGCCTTGCTGTGACGGTAGTAGCTGGTGTACTCCCGCCTGCTGTAAGAGCAGGTACCCGAATCGATAATCAAAGGCTTGCCTCGATGAAACAGTATAAACGATCCCGCATCCGGGTGCGCGTGGTTCCAGGCAAAGCCCGACTTTATCGCCAGCATAGTCGCGTTGTCACGCCATGACGATCGCAGAACCGCCCATCCGATATGCGGATACAGCATCGATTCGGCAAAATCATTAGGAACAGATTTTCCCGGATGCATGCTGTCGTAGAGAAGTCCCACCGGATCGTCCAATCCGCGGTCCGTGCGGGTTAGATACCAGTGATACTGCGGCTTGTCGTAGCCGTTGGCAAGCAGCATCCGAATGGTTCGTGCCCCTGTTGTCCGCAGGCTGCTGTCACCGAAATTCACAGACATTATCGAATCGGAAGCCGGATAGTACGATTGAACAAAGAAATCCCCCGCGTCGTCCAGCAGGGGAATATCGGGTGCCGCCGATTTTCCGAACACGTTCGAGTAGGCGAGCCGGAACAGCAGATATTCCGAAAGGGCGTAATTAGCATAACCGACGCTCTCGTAAAAGGCTCCATCGCTGTCGAAGTTGGCCGGCTTGTTTTGCAGTATGTTTCCCTGATAGTAAAACCATTCCGGAAAAACATCCGAGACGCGATGAGCCCACGCTTCTGCCTGCGGCTGGTCACCGACCAGTGATAATGCCGCCAGACCGGCCATCGAAACGCAAACACTCCACCAGTTGTGCCCCATCGAATCGAGAGCGTGAATTCGTTTATCGCCCAGAACCCAGTCATCCATCGTCGGCAAAATACCCAGCCGAACCATCCCTTCGGCGACGGTCTTTTTTTCATCCACCGAAAGGAAATCGTAAATGCTGTCATAACCGACGGCGTAGCCATAGCAGAATCTGGCCGTGTTCAATTCCGAATGCCAGGGCGGTTCATGATTAGCGTCGCCGGCCCATCTGCTCAGGCCGCCGTAATGAACCAGGGCATCCCGAAGCTTCTCGGCGTAGCGTTTTTCGCCGGTCATCTGATATGCCAGACCGAGCGTCGGGCCCATATTACTGATCTGTCCGCTCGGCCGGCCGTAGTTGCCGTGCTGGCCGGAGCCGCCTTCGGCAGATTCTTTTGATACCAGCCTTGCGTCAAGGAGCCGGTTAGCCCGCTCAAGGAGTTTGCCCAGGGCTTCCTTAAATATGGCATCTTCGGCAGCACGTTCACGCAGGCGATTGACGCGCTCGGCGGTGAAAAACAACCTTGGACGATTAGATGGTTCGCCCGCCTGTCGATTATTATTTTGCGCGAATGCATTGGCTGTCAAACCGGCAATAATTGCTGTACATAACAGCACCCGGTAGAACTTGAATCTTGCAGCGGCGTTTTTTGCTACTTGCTTCATATTCATTTGTCCCAGTATTCGTCGATGACCTTTTGGATATTAGGATATTTCTCATCAGTCTCGTTATATTTTTTTCTCAACCGCAGCAATTCGGCCTTCAGTTTCCTGATTACAGCTACATATCTCGGATTGTTATACAGGTTGTTCATTTCATGCGGGTCGTTCACCATATCATACAGTTCCCAGCCCGGCTGGGTCGGTTCCGGGCCGCCTTGCTTGTAGTTCATTCCGTAGAAAAATATCAGCTTGTATATTTTGGTGCGGATTCCGAAATGTGCCGGGTTGTCGTGATGCGCCATGTGCATCCAGTAGCGGTAATAGGTGGCTTCGGGCCAGTTTGCCGGTGTTCTGTTTTTCAGTAGCGGAACAAAACTTCGCCCCTGCATATAGTCGGGAGCATCCAGTCCAGCCAGCTCCAAAATCGTCGGCGCAAAGTCGGTGTTGTTGATAATCTCGTCCGTTCGAGTCCCCGCCCTGATCATATCGGGATACCTTACAAGAAACGGCATTCGCATCGACTCTTCGTACATCCAGCGCTTGTCGATAAAATCGTGCTCACCTAACATCATGCCCTGGTCGGATGTATAGATGATGACGGTGTTGTCCATCTGGCCGCTCTTTTGAAGATAATCGAAAAGCCGGCCCACGTTATCATCGACCCCGCGAACACATCGCAGATATTTCTTCAAATAACGCTGATAGGCCGTGCGCTTATACTGCTCATCCGGCAGCGATTCATCCACGAACATGTGGTGTCCCATATTCCGCCGCTTGTTGCGCCTGCCGATAGAAGTGCCCATGTCTTTTGTCGCCTCGGAGCCGTGATTGCCGGGCTTCCACAGGCTTTCAGGCTCTGGAATATCGACATCATTGAACAGCCAGTCGTAGCGCTCGGCATTCTCGAAATTGTCGTGAGGCGCCTTGTAATGGTGCATCAGGAAGAAGGGTTTCGACCGGTCCCGGCCTTTTAGCCACTTTAGCGATATATCGGTAATCACATCGGATGAGTGGCACGAATCATATTGTGCAAATCGTCTTTCGTTATCCGGCCACTGCCCGCCTGATTCGCGAAGAATCGGATTAAAATACAAGCCCTGGCCCGGCAGCACGCAGTAATAATCGAACGTCGCAGGCTCTTCCTTGAGATGCCACTTGCCGATCATGGCGGTTTCGTAGCCGGCCTGTTTCAGCAATTTGGGCAGGTATTGTCGCTGTGGCTCAAGTCTGCCGCCAAGATCCAGGGCGCCGTTGGTCTGGCTGTATTGGCCGGTTAGAATCGATGCCCTGCTGGGCACGCAGATCGAATTGGTGCAAAAGCAATTCTCGAAAAGAAAACCTTCATTGGCCAGCCTGTCGATGTTCGGCGTCGGAGCGACCTTCGCCAGTCGGCCTTCATACGCGCTGATAGCATGGGCCGTATGATCGTCGGACATGATATAGAGTATGTTCGGGCGCCGGTTCTCAGCAGAAGCCGCCCGGGCAACGCCTAACGAGCCGACTGTAAAAGATGCCGCCATACCAAGGCCCAACGCTTTTAAGAAATTCCGCCTTGTGCAATTGTATTTAGCCATCTTCATTGCCTCCAGCTTACACACAGTTGGTTGCCAACATCTTCATTTTAAGCAGACAATAATCGTTTATATGAGAAATTTCAAGACTTAACAACCATAGATCTGCCGAGTATCGACATTTACGGGGAAAAACAAGAAGTGGCAGCCAGGAGCAAGGAACGTCCTGGAATGTTTGGTCAAAAACAGTCAGGACTGAGCCTTGTCTTAGTCCTGCATTTGAAGCTCAAATTCGTATTCGTGTACAACATCCGGATCAGTGCCGGGTAGATGCCAAGCTTGTGATGCAGGGATATCTTTAGCCCGGCAGCGGAGTATAAAGCCATCTTCTGTAATCTCATACTCGAAATCATGGCCACTGAATGGATCCTTTGGCAGATAATCAGGAAGTGTGTCCGGCAATTGACCGGTATTCGCCGTCACAAGGTAAATCTCTATGGCAGCCTTAAGAGCGTTGAGTTGGGCAGTGTGTCGAACTTGAAGACTATAGATTTCGGTCACCTGCGGCGATAAGGCAACAATTAACTGTCTGAGAGCGAGAACATCACCGAACTGCTCCTTTAGTTCATCGATAAGCCTCTGGAGTTCAGTATACTTTTCTTCATATGACATCTCATTGTCGATGACTCGAAGAGCATAATCTAAGAAATCAGCATAAGGTTCTACAACAAGTGCAAGCAGTTCCTCATCAGTTAAGCTCCAGATATACTCAGCATTCTCCCCCTCGTTTTCTATAAGTTGTTCTCTCAGCCATACAAGGTCATCAGTATCCGTACGCAAGGTCTGGAGAATTAGCTCTAAATCCATTTCTAACGCCCTGGCAAGCGATGGGTCCATACCTTGCATAGCAAGTCGTACTCTCAACCATATGAGTGTCTCATCATTCGGAGGCATGGAACCGAGGATATTCTGGATATAACGCAGGACTGATCTGTCAGTTCCTACAGAAATCGCATAATTAATCATTGAGTCATCACCGACATGCCCGGCAATTCGGCGTATTATCAGGCAGCGGTCTAACGCTGCCCGGTAGTCTCCGTCCGCAGCGAGAACTCGTGCATCCGCATAAAGCAGAAACCTGAGAGGTCGAAAATGTTCTAATTGTGGTAAAGGTGCCCCGAAACCCTGCGAGTATCTTATGCCCCAATCGCATCGTGGCAATTGAGCGGCGGCCTCTGTAAGTTCAATTGTCTTGCGACAATCTTGTAGATTCAGGTATTTTCTAAGCTTTTCATCAGGTTCGCCGCCACTTATGACCTCGTCTATCGAAGCAGAAGTGTTAGCATCAGGCTCTGGGCGAAGTAAAAACGCCTGATAATACAGCAGGGCGGCATTGTCCGGATCCGGCGGCAATGTCGCACCATGCACTCCAAGCGTCCATAAAACCAGGATGAAGCAAATTATATTTATACTAATATGATTCATATTACCCATGATTTATCCCCTTTGGAACCTACGTACAACATCGCGTACGGAAATCTTTCATGTAACTGTCCTAATTATTCTCCGCATTACTTTGGACCTTAAATTCAAATTCCCAGAGCATGTCCGCATCGATTTCCTTTTCCCGGCATCGAAGTATAAAACCCTGACTTGTGACTTCGTATTCGAAATCCTGGCTGCTGAAGGGATCTTCAGGCGAATGAACCGGAAGCGTTTCCGGTAATTGCCCGGTCTCAGCATTAACAAGGTAAATCTCTATGGCAGACCTTAAGGCATTGTAGTTAGCGATATTTCGAACGTAGATATCGTTATGTCTGGCTACATTATTAGTCAGAACATAGCCAAAAAGAATTATAAAAACAGGATCATCGTCACCGAATTCATCTTCCAATTGCTTCAGTTGTAAGTGTTTCTGTTGATATGGAATATCACTTCCAATAACTCGGTTAACAGATGATAAGAACTTATTATACGGTTCTTTCGCCCGCTCAAGTAACTTATCATCTGCAAGGCTCAGAATTTCCTGTCTGACACTTTCATCTTCAATGTTATCCAGAAGTCCATCTCTTCTTATTTCAAGATCCTCCGGGTGTGCACTTAAATGCTTTATAGCATCTTCCAAAGTAATCTCGAACGCCCTTCCGAGCGGCGGTGGCGGTCCCTGGACAGAACTGATCTGGCCCTGTAACCATGTAAGAGTATCTCGATCCACTGACATAGAGCTTAGAATGTGCTGAGTGCTATCAAAAGCTTTCCAGTGATGCAGCATTGAAACTGAGTATCCAATGTCGTGCTCGTCAGCGATGTGATACACCATTCTTCGTATGCTAAGACACCTGTCAAGTGCTGCCCGGTAATCTCCATCGAAAGCAAGAGTCCGTGCATCCACATCAAGGAGGAAGACGATTTGTCGCAATTGAGTAGCTATACTAATGTGT
>CAYTNN010000189.1:0-8707 GCA_964439135.1 uncultured Pirellulales bacterium | reverse complement strand
GGCTCAAGGGCGTGGTTTTTCACTGCTTTAGCGGCTCGGCTCAGCAGGCAAGAATTGTTCTGGACCACGGCTTTTATATCTCCTTTACCGGCGTGGTGACTTTCAAAAACGCCGAGAATGCCCGCCAGGCCGCCAAAATCGTGCAGGCAGACAGGTTAATGCTCGAAACGGATTGCCCATACATGTCGCCGGCGCCGATGCGAAAGCAAAAGATAAACGAACCTGCCCTGATGGTTCACACCGCCCGCTTTTTAGCCGGGCTAAAAGAAATGAATCCAGCCGATTTCGCCCGGGCCGTCACTACCGCAAGTAAAAGCTTTTTCGACCTGCCCTGATTCGCTTAGCTGTTCTGTTCTTGTTCCCTTTTTTCTTGCAAATCCCATTGTAGTGGCGTATAATATAATCGACCGGCGGATTTAATTTCAGTACCCGACAACAGCGCACATTCTCCTCGACTCCGGGCATGTAAGGACAAAGCGAACGGGAAAAGTTAGAATGAAATTGGCGAAATGAATTTCCGTGAACGCTATGTGAGTCAGTAAAGGTTATTAATGGAGAAGCAGATGAAAAAATACGCTATTGCAGCAATAATTACAGCCGGACTGATTGGTCTGGGCACCCTCTGCTGCAGACCATCAAAACCCACCGACGGATTCTACCTGCGCTCCTGCCGGACGGGCAGGCTCATTGGGCCTGTTCCCCTGAAGCCGGGCCATCAACTGCCGCCATTGGACGAACCAAAATACATCGTCGCTTCCCCTACTGAGTCGGAGCTTGAAGTCAGGAGTTGCCTGCTTGGGACGACTGGGTACGAATCTAAATATATTGACTGTAATCTTGCCGATGTGGTAGAAACGATCAACCAGATGTTGGAACACCGGCTGGGCGACAAGGCCCCAACTGTTCGGATTGAGTCCGAGGACACATCGCCGCCGCTAATCACGATTGATATAACTAAAGAGTCTGCCTACGATGTGCTCTGCAACATTGCAGCCAAGGCGCAGGTTCGTATCTTTGTGGAACAGGGTGCAGTCGTCCTGAGTCAAAAGAAATTCAGGGAGATGTCCGGCAAGCAGACGGACAGCTACGTACAATAGTCCGGCAGCAAGGACTCAAGCATAAGGTTAATGATTCAATGCCGGCAGGAATTACGTCGGATTTGTGCTTTTAAACGCCTTGCATTTACAGCTTTGGGGCGTTAGACTCAGCAGCCTTATGACGCTCGCTATCGAAACCAACGGACTGACCCGCTGCTTCGGCGATTTGCATGCCGTGGATGGCCTCGATTTGCGTGTGGAGGCCGGCAAGTTTTACGGCTTTCTCGGCCCCAACGGCGCGGGCAAATCCACCACCATCAAAATGCTTACCGGCCTGCTCTCACCGACGAGCGGCTCGATGCGTATCCTGGGCGAAGACACGAGCGACACCGAGAAGGCCAGGCAAATCAAGCAGCGTGTCGGAGTCGTGCCGGAGGAACTGGCATTGTTCGATAATCTTACGGGCTCCGAATACCTGACCTTCATCGGGCGCATGTATCAGATGCCCATTGCGACGGTGCGTGAACGCTGCCGGGAGCTGCTGGCCATGATGAGCCTGGATAACGAGGAAAAGAAACTCACCCTCGAATATTCGCATGGCATGAAGAAGAAACTCACATTAGCCGCGGCGTTGATTCCGAATCCGGATCTGCTGTTTCTCGATGAGCCGTTCGAGGGCGTCGATGCCGTTGCCTCTCGCGTGCTGCGGGACACGCTGAAACGCTGCGTCGCGCGCGGCGCGACCGTGTTCCTTACCTCGCATGTTCTGGAGATTGTCGAAAGACTCTGCACGGACGTCGGGATCATCGCCGAGGGCAAGCTCGTGCATCAAAGCACGATGGATGAAATCCGCGCCGCCGGCTCGCTGGAGGAACGGTTTCTGGAGGCCGTCGGCAGCGATCACGTCGAGCGGCAGAAGCTGAGCTGGCTGGAGGATTAGATGAACTGGAGCCAACTTCGCACAATCATCTGGCTGCGGTGGCGTCTGACGCGAAATCAATGGTCTCGCGGCGGTAAGTTGAATGCCGTGCTGACCATCATTATCGCTGTCATTGGATTGGCCTTAGGATTTGCTGGTTGCATTGCCGGCCTGCTGGCAGGCACCTTTGCCCTGGCGAAGGCATCGCCCCCGGTCATGCTGATTGTATGGGATTTGATCGTCGGAGTGTTCCTGTTTCTATGGCTTGCCGGAGTCGTCTCAGAGATCCAGCGCTCTGAAACGATCGACATCAGCCGGATGCTGCACCTGCCAATCTCGCTGCGAAATATTTTCATGGTGAATTACCTCGCTTCGCATCTGACCTTCAGCATCATTCTGTTCCTGCCGGCAATGCTGGGCCTTTCGGCGGGACTTATCCTGGGCGGCAGAGGATTCATGGTTCTGATGTTTCCGCTGGCGATTGGCGTCGTTTTCATGATTACGGCGTGGACCTATTGCTTGCGCGGATGGCTGGTCACGCTCATGATGAACAAGCGGCGGCGCCGTACGATTATTGCCGGAGTTACATTTGCATTCATCCTGCTGAGCCAGCTTCCGTATATCCTTGGAAATCTCTCGCATGATCGTAAACGCCACAGGCCCAAAACCACCGAATCGGTGCAGACGGACCAACAATCGCCAGATCAATCCCGGAACCGTGACAAGCTTGTCCTTCCTGATGGGCTTTTGGTAGCGCATAAAGCGGTGCCCTTCCTATGGGTGGGCAACGGGGCAATGTCATTAGCCACGGGAAATGTCTGGCCGGCGGTTTTGGGAGCGGCCGGCGGGTTCCTTCTGGGCGGACTGGGTCTAAGGCGGGCCTACCGATCGACTATCCGTTTCTACCAGGGACAAACAGTCGTCAAGAGGTCTAAACGAAAGCCGAAAGCCGAAAAGCTCGCCGGTGATGGAAAGAACCTTATCGAGAGACAACTTCCCGGAGTTCCTGAAGAGGCCGCGGCCTCGGCGCTGGCCTTCTTTCGCTGCCTGACGCGGGCGCCCGAAGTGAAAATGATGCTGGCGACCAATTTCATCATGCTTCTGATTTTCGGGACGATGATCTTCGTAAAGCGTTCGGTGAATATAAGCGATAACTTCAGGCCGTTCATAGCCACGGGGGCCGTCGTGTTTATGTTCCTTAGTTTAAGCCAGCTCATGTACAATCTGTTCGGCTTCGACCGGTCCGGTTTTCGACAGCTTGTCCTGCTGCCGGTGCCGCGGAAACAAATCCTGCTGGGAAAGAACCTTGCGTTTCTGCCGGTCGCAGCCGGAATCGGAGTGATATTTCTCTTACTCGTCAAGATAGTGATGGGCATCTCGCTGGTTATCGTTCTTGCTGCCGGCATGCAGATGCTGGCGGCCTTCCTGCTGCTCAGCATGGTGGGCAACCTGATATCCATTCTCGTTCCTTACCGTGTTGCCGCCGGGTCGCTCAAGCCGACGAAATCTTCCAAGAAAACAGGCTTCCTGATTTTCATATCGCGCATGTTCTTTCCGATGATCATGGCCCCGATATTTATTCCGCCGGCGATAGGACTGCTCTTCTTCAAAGTCGGCTGGCTGCCGGCCGCGCCGGTGAACCTCTTTTTTTCGGCAGCGTTGTTAGCGCTGCTGGCCTTCTTTTACCGGCTCAGCCTGGGCCCTCTCGGCGAGCTGCTGCAGCGCCGGGAAAAGGAAATCCTGCAGGTAGTTACCAAAGAGATTGAGTAAGCCAATCCGCCCTGTTTCGCCAAAGGGCCGGCTGTAATTCCCGCGTAGTATGTATAAGGACATCTTAATAAAAACGGTAAAATTCAGTAGAATGGACTTCAGCAAAAGCTGTCTCTATTATCGCTGACTCGTTTTAACACCAGGTTCTTTAAGGAGATTATTATGGATCACTATCCCGCAATTATCGTTTTAATCTTAGTGTTGGCCGGCGTAATTTTTTCCTCGGCTCTTCTTTTCGTCGAGTCGTTTATCGGTTTTTTCCTCACCGTTTGCAACGCCTCTTGACGCTGGGCCCTGGAGAGTCCCGGCCCCTGGCACGCCAGCTTGACAGGCCGCCGGCGACCTCCGTGAATGTGAATTTGCCTGTGTAAAGCCGGGGTTGCCGTGGTATAATTCTCAGAGTTTTTTCCGGCATTGGCGACGGATTTTCCTGCCGGGGCGAGAAATAGTTACAGAGACGTGACCGACAATAGTACGCTGAGTTCCAAGCAATCGACTAATGAATGTGGATTCCGAGACGTTTGCGATAAACGCCGCGCAAACTGGCAGCGAGCAGGCATGGCAGCAGTTGTTCGAGCGGCACTTCGAAGCAGTGTACCGGTTCTGCATCGCGCTTGCGGGCGGCCGGCATGACTTGGCCGAGGAACTGGCCCAGCAGGTTTTTGTTACTGCGGCCCGGCGGATCCATCGTTTCGATCCCGGTCGGGCAACCTTTCGAGCATGGTTGTTGGGGATTGCGAGGAACCGCCTCATGGCGATCCGGACCAGCGAGCAGCGGCGGAAGCGGCACGAGAAATCCTCTGCGAAGGGCAGCTCTGAGACGGTCACGCGGGAAGAGCCTGATTTGCGGGTGCATGATGCGCTCGCCCGGTTGCCCTCGCATTATCGCATAGTGCTCGAGGCTAAATACCTCCGAGGGCTCAGCATGAAGGAAATCGCCGCAGACAGCGATGCAAGCATCGAGGCAATCGAATCATTGCTGCGGCGCGCCCGGGCCGGCTTTGCCCATGTTTACGAACAGATGCGAACTATGGAGTGATACATTAAGCAAGGTGACATTATGAATGATAAGGATGTGGATACATATCTAAGGCGGCATTTTTCGGATGATCGGCCACGAGAAGCGTTGAAGCAACAGACGCTCCGTGACTCGACGGCTGCGCTGGTTCGGGTTCGGCGGCGGCGTTCCGCCTGGCGGAGGGCGGAATTGACGGCAGCCGCGGTCCTGATCGCCGGTGTCGCGTTTCTTGGCGGTCGCCTGTCGGTGCCACGTGCGTTGCCGGGGAGCGTGGATGTCGCGCCGCCGCGGGCGGCAGCCGAGCCCGATGGCGTAACCGTACCGAGTGAACTCGTCGCATGGCTGGACGCCGCCCGTCTCTTCAGGCAGTTGGGTATGCAGGACCGCATGGCTCGAGCCGTCGACCGCGCCGGCAGACTGCTGCCCGTTGACACGGTCACCGCGGAAGCCGAGACGGGGCAGGTGTTCGCCACCGGTGGATCTGTCGAGAATCAGAATAAACGTATGGAACCGATGGACATGCCGGGCCTGCACCCGTTGGCTGAGAGTGTGAATCGAGTTCTTGCACAGTCTTTTGGAGATTGAAACATGAGAACTGGATGGATCAAAAAGTTGTTGTGTGTCCTTTGCGTGGTTCTGCCAGTGGTCTTGGCGGGGGTTGCGATGGCCCAGAGCAAGACGCCAAGCGTTCTGGATCGCGTGCAGAAGGTGGATGACCCGGAGTTAAGCGAGCTGATTCGAGTGACCATGGAGAGCCGCAAAGACCTCTTACAGAAAGAAAAGTTGGAAGTCATCCGCAAGGTCACACTCGGCTACGTGCAGATCAAGCTGCTCGACCAGCAGATCGCAGAGGTTTTCCGAAAGGTCGAAGCGGCAACGGGACCGGCCGAAATACAGTATGAACTGCTGCTGGCTAAAACGGAACTGGAATCAAAACTTGCAGCGGAGCTGGCGAATCTAAGGGAGTTGATGGGTGTCATCCCAAAGCACGCTTTCGATGAGAAGTCACTCCAGAGCCTCAATACATGGGTACACCTCCACGCGCTCGATCAGGGCGTGTATGTGCTCGAGACCTTAAAACCATTTGAGGAGTTCTGGGCCACGTGGCGTTTCAAGTCATCAGGATTGCTGTCCGAAAGAAAGGCGTTGGACTTTGTCCGAGACAGATTGAAGGATGAAGACCACCTGCCCATAAGAATCGATATTCATCACACGGCTGCGATGAGCAGTGCAGCCAGAGACCTGCGCAGCAAGGTTATCTCGCTGGTTATAGAGGCCAACCGCCAAATGGAGGTCGTGGTGCATATGGAACCAATAACAATACAGCAGGGTTCCGGCGAATCCACGTTCTTCCTCCGGGGGGGCACCATAAGGACATTGGTTGCTGTATTACCGGTTCGTCGACCCGATGGGGCATCCCAAGCCCTCGTCTCAGGTCCGGTCGAGCCGAACGACCTCGATCAGAATATCCTGTGGCGCCTCACGTATCCAGGGAATGTCCCGCTCAAGTACCGGATCGAGTATGATGAGGCAAGTGCTGCATTGGCAAGGCAGACAGCCGATGCTGTCAAGGCGGTTGCCAATCGCCTGGGCATAAGCGAGCTCGTGGACGTCACGAGAGCCCGGGTCGAACCGGTGCCGGAGATGGCGTTCCTGGGACAGTGGCAGGCTATCGCGAAAGACGATATCCAGACAATCGATATCCAGCCCACAGGTGTGTGTGTGTTCAAAAAGAGCGAAGAATCAGCATCGACCAGAGGCGGGGTGAGCGTATCGGGCACATGGTTCCTGACCCTCAAAGAAGCCTTCATGGATATCAAGGACATGAGGGGCACGAACTTCTACGTCTACCGTGGATACCTCGACAAGGAAGGCAATCTCGTCGTGGACAGAGGAATGATTTACCCCCAAGGCAGTTTCCACCTCTCGCAGCCGGTGCCGATGGTCTTCAAGAAGGTGTATTAGGGCGTGTGCTGCGGAACGGGCGGGAATGGCGTTCCCGAGGACCGCGAAGGTAAGAAAGCAGGCAAGGATAAAGGGACAGATGAAACAGTCAAGGGCGGCGATACATACCTGCCCACATAGTAATCATTTTGAAAGGAGAGGAACCATGTTGAAGAAATTAGTACTAATTCTGGCGGCACTGCTCTCGTGCCATGCCTCGGCGGCGATACCGGACGGGTGGTCAGAGCGGGACATCGGCACGACCGGCGGCAGCGCCAATGAGGCCGGCGGCACGTGGACCGTGAGCGGGGACGGAGCCGACGTCTGGGGCAGTTCGGACGCCTTTCACTTTGTCTATCTGCCCCTATACGGCGACGGTGAGATCACGGCGCGCGTCGTCAGCCGTGGCAGCGGCTCAGACAGATGGTCCAAGGGCGGAGTGATGATTCGCGAGACGCTTGCGACGGGCTCCAAGCATGCAATCATGGCGATAACCGGTGGCGAGGGCGGTGGCTTGATCTTCCAGAATCGCCCGACCACCGGCGGCCGTTCTTACAGCGCACACGGCAACCCCACGGCGGCGCCGCCTCACTGGGTGAGACTGAAACGCGAAGGGAATACTATCACAGCCTACTCCTCGACAGACGGCGTTGACTGGGTGCAACAGCCCGATGGCTACACGGAAGACTCTACGGCGAATCCAGTAGATATTTCGATGGCGGCAAACGTCTTTGCAGGCCTCTTCGTCACCTCGCACTCCGCGGGCGAGGTGCGCACGTACACGTTCGACAATCTGACAGTCGGGCATCCCGTGACAGCTACGGAGCCCGAACCCGAAGATGGCGCCATCCACCCCGACACGTGGGCGGTTTTGAGCTGGATACCGGGTTCCACAGCCGACTCGCACGATATTTACTTCGGCGATAGCTTCGCAGACGTCAGCAACCGCGCCGGTGAGACCTTCCGAGGCAACCAGCCCTCGAGCTATTTTTATGTCGGGCTGCCCGATTCGCCTTATCCGGATGGCCTGGTTCGTGGCACAACGTATTACTGGCGCATCGATGAAGTGGAAATCGACGGCGTGACCAGGCACAGGGGCGACGTGTGGAGATTCGTCGTTCCCTCCGAAAAAGCCTACAATCCTGTCCCGCCTGACGGCGCCCGGTTCGTAGCTACGCAAGCAACCCTCACGTGGGCTGCCGGCTTCGACACCAGACTGCACACGGTGTGCTTCGGCGATGATTTTGACGCCGTAGCAAATGCTGAGACAGGAATAACTCAGCCGTTTACCGAAT
This sequence comes from uncultured Pirellulales bacterium, assembly GCA_964439135.1. Taxonomy (GTDB): domain Bacteria; phylum Planctomycetota; class Phycisphaerae; order Sedimentisphaerales; family Anaerobacaceae; genus JAFGPJ01. Next base: position 724 of record CAYTNN010000189.1, on the reverse strand, counting down.
ACGTCTGTGGCTCCCTCGAACCCGATAAGACGTACTATTGGCGCGTTGATGAGTATGACGGGGACACAACACATAAAGGCGATGTCTGGAGTTTCACGACCAGGCCGGCGGAACTGGCCTCGGCCGCATTCTATTATGTCGATACTGACAATCCCGATGCCCGTGACACCAATCCCGGGACCGAAGCTCAACCCTGGAAGACGATTCTCAGAGGCACACAATCGCTGCAGCCGGGAGACATCCTCCTGGTCAAAGCCGGGACCTACAGAGAAACGGTAATCCTGACAAAAAGCGGAACGGAAGCGAAACCCATAAGGATATGGGCTTACCCCGGAGATGAAGGCAAGGCAATAATCAACGCGGCAGAACCCGTGACAGACTGGCAGAAGTGTGCCGGCCCCGGCGATTGTGCCGGGAATCCATACTGGGAGCACATCTACGTTGCGGATGTGGCGGCCCGGGTGCAATCCCACCCGGACAGTAACTTCGCCATCAAACAGGTCTTTCAGAATGGGGAGCTGCTCAATCGCTCGCGATATCCGAATGCCGGGTGGAGCTATCCAACTGCTATCGCGAATCCCGGAAAAACGTTCACCGACAACTCTATCTCCAAACCCAACGGGTATTTTATCGGCTCGGTATGTCACATGAAAACGGCCATATGGCATATCGACCAGATCCCCATTGCGGACTTTTCCCGAAGTACTATTACCCTGTCGAAGAG
>CAYTNN010000188.1:0-8719 GCA_964439135.1 uncultured Pirellulales bacterium | reverse complement strand
AACTGTTACCTATGTCCTCGGTACGATATGTAACCTATGTTACCGGTTTGTACCGCAGCTTGCCCCTCAGGGGGGGAATTGGGCTATGTTGTTGGCGTCGATTGTCCGGCAGCTAAGGTCGTATTTGCCCAGAGACTTAAAAGCGGGCGGGTAACAATTTTAAATGGGCATCCTTAGAGTTGACAATTACGTGCTGTGGCTTTATATTCGATGTGAAATGAATAAGGTACTGATTATAATCGGAGATGCCACCGAGACGGTTGATACTCTGTATCCTTACTTTCGTTTGCAGGAGGACGGTTTCGAGCCGGTAGTGGCAGGGCCTGAAAAGCGGCGATACCACATGGTTATGCACGAAATACCGCCGGACTGGGACGGGCAGGTAACGCGGGAGTTCGAGGGCTATACGTTGCAGGCGGACATTGCTTTTAAGGACGTTAAGCCCGAGGAATATCTTGGCATATTTTTCTCGGGCGGTCGTGCTCCGGAGTACATACGCTACGATGAAGACCTCGTCCGTATCACACGGCATTTCTTCGAAGCGAACAAACCCATCGCCTGCGTATGCCACGGCGTGGAAATACCCGCTTACGCCGGATGCGTGAAGGGCCGGAAGATGGCGACCGTTACCAAATGCAAATTCGACCTCGAAGTGTGCGGCGGGACTTTCGTAAACGAGCCATGCGTGGTGGACGGCAACCTCGTCAGCGGGCGCACCTACCACGACCACGGCCGCTACGTCGGCGTATGGATCAAGATGCTGATTGAAGCACGCCGGGAGGCTGATAAGGCGTGATATTTTTCCGAGCACCGATCATGAGCCAGATACATCGAACAATTTCACGGCGCGGATTTTTGAAAAGCACCATCCCGGCCGTTGCCGTGCCATATATTGTCCCATCACTTGTTCTCGGTGGGGATAATCGGCCGGCTCCGAGCAGCCGGCTGACGATGGGCCTCATCGGCCTGGGCAGTATGGGGATGCGTCACGTTAAGGGATTCCTGCAGGAGGACGATTGTCAAATCGTCGCCGTATGTGATGTCGATGCCGGCCGCAGGCGGGAAGCGGTGCGGGAAATAAACGCTCATTACGGTGGCAGCGGCTGCTTGCAATACAACGATTTTCGCGAGCTGCTTGCCCGTGGTGATATAGATACGCTCTGCATTGCCGTGCCGGACCACTGGCATGCGGTTATTGCGATTGACGGGATTCGTGCCGGAAAGGACATTTACGGCGAAAAACCGCTGGCGCGGACAATAGCCGAAGGCCGGGCAATCGTCGAAGAAGTTAATCGCTATAATTGCGTCTGGCAGACCGGAAGCTGGCAGCGCTCGACGGAGCATTTTCGCTTCGGTTGTGAGCTGGTCCGCAACGGGCGTATCGGCAAGCTGCAGCGGGTCGAAGTCGGTATCGGCGGCGGCTACAACCCCGGCGGCGGCGGGCCCACCGTCAATCGAATCGATCCGGAGCCGACCATGCCGGTCCCCGACGGCTTCGACTACGAGACGTGGCTCGGCCCGGCTCCGTGGGCTCCGTACACGGAGAAACGCTGCCACTGGAACTTTCGCTGGATCCTCGATTACTCCGGCGGCCAGGTCACCGACTGGGGCTGCCATCACATCGACATTGCCCATTGGGGCATGAATTGTGACGATACCGGCCCGGTAGAAGTTCACGGCAGGGGGGTATTCGGCGAAGACGGGCTGTGGAATGCGGCGGTGGATTATGACTTCGAATGTACCTACGGCAACGGCCTTGTCATGCGCGTGGCCAGCAATAATCACATCCCGCAGGGAGTAAAGTTCATCGGCGATGCCGGCTGGGTCCATGTCACGCGTGCCGGCCTGAAAACAGAACCGGTCGATCTGCGTAAAACAAAGATCGGCCCCGACGAGATTCACCTGCCCAGACCCGCGGGCGACCATCGCCAGGGGCATCGGCGAGATTTTCTGGATTGTGTCAAGACGCGGAAGACAACCATAGCGCCGGCGGAAGTGGGGCACCGGTCCGGAACGGTCGCTCACCTGGGTAATATCGCGATGCTTCGCGGGCGAAAAATTCAATGGGACCCGAAACGCGAGCGGATAATCGGCGATCCGTCGGCTAATCGCATGCTCGGCCGGGCCATGCGCTCACCGTGGCATCTTTAATGCGGCCGGTTCAGGTCGATTTGCTACGATTTGCCTACGGAAAATTCCTTTTTACGGGTGTTCATCTGGGCTTTCAGACGTGCGATGATGGAGGAGTGCATTTGTGAGACGCGGGATTCGGACAGGTCAAGCGTTGCTCCGATTTCCTTCATTGTCATCTCTTCGTAATAATACAGCACGACAATGAGCCTTTCGGCCCGGGTCAGCCCCTTTGTGAGGAGGCTTTTAAGGTCCCGCTTTTGAGCCTCGATCACGGGATTCTTGCTGCGCTCGTCTTTAATGATGTCTATTTCGCGAATATCCTTTTCGCCGTCGCTGTCGGTATATTTGGTGCTCAGCGAAACGAGGCTGGCCGCGTTGGCATCCCGCTGGAGCCTGTTAAATTCCTCCATATCCATCTCCAGCTCTTCGGCGATTTCCTTTACCGTGGGCTTTCGGCCAAGATGCGTTTCGAGCGAATGTGTGGCCTTTCCCAACTGGTGGGCCCGGGCGCGGACTAAACGCGGGACCCAGTCCATGCTCCGAAGCTCATCAAGAATGGAACCACGTATCCGGGGCGAGCAATATGTCTCAAATTTGACACCTATAGCAGGATTGAACTTATCAATGGCATCCATCAATCCGAAAATGCCGGCACTAATCAAGTCGTCCAGTTCGACCTTATCGGGTAATTTGCTGTGAAGACGCTCGGCGCAATATTTTACCAAAGTCCTGTAATGTTCCATAAGTAAGTTGCGAGAATTTTCGTCGTGGGTTTTATGGAACTGCTCCCATATTTGTTCGATACTGAGTTTTTGCCCGGTTTTCACAGTTTTCCTCCATGAAAAGGATCCCGCCTTGCGGTAATCCAGGTTCTATGATTCCAACAGATTTTGCGGAGCCCTGGTCACTTCCATTAAATAAACAACATAGCCTTCCTTGCTTTGACGGCTCTCGTCCTGTACAGACAAACATAGCACCCATCTCCATTTTTTATCGATCTTTCGGCCGATAACTTAAGAAGAACCGATCAACAACTTTCTTAAAAACTCAATCTTCAATCATTTGTTACAAAAACAGTGTTTCGTTACCCCATTATTTTTAATCGCTTTGAACGTAATAGTAGATGGTCAACGATCGATCGGAATAGTCCCTTGCTTTTGCCTGAGTAATTCCGCTGCAAGCTTCTGGTTTAGAGAATTTTCCCAAAGCTTGTGTATTTGTCGCACAATATATTCATCTCGATTTTCTTCGAGAAGTTTTATGCCGTGTTCATCGACGATTGATTTTAATTCTATGCTGCCGCGAGCACCGAATTTGATATTTTCAGTGTCGTGCAGGACAAGCCGCTGATTTCGAACGTGTTCGTCGATAGCGTTGTTAAGCACAACGGAGAACTCATTGACCTCCAGCTCTTTAGGCACAAATCCGGGATTCTGTACGTTGATTATATTTTGGATAAGGATTTTCTGGCGAGTTTGCGTGAACTTGACTATCTTAATTAATATCTCGGAGATATTATCCGTTATCAGTGACATCAAATTCATGCTCGATCCTTCCTTTTTCAGTTGTTTTCCTGATTTGTGAATTTCTTCTATCTTTTATGCTTAGAGTTTCTCTTATTTCCGAAAGAGTTTTTGTTTTTCTAAGCCGGATGATTTCTGACAATCTCTCAAATACGGACTCATCGTATAGTCGATGTCCACCCTCGGTCCATTTTACTTCGCGAATAAGACCCATTATCGTGTAGTTATGAATTGTCTGTCTTGAAAAGGGGGTATAGTCGACAATCTCACCAATTCGATAAAGCTTGGCAGGTATCTGTAATGTTTCGTTATTAAGTTCCGGTTGCATCGATATAATTATTCTCTTCAAATCAACGCTTAATTTGTCATCTTCCATTGATAATTGATCGAAACAAAAAGGGCCGTGTTCGAAATCAATAACATCATATTTGGGAACAATTCATATTCGGTTCTGGATTTTGATAAGCCGGTACTGGGCCGGAACATTTACATGGGGCTAAGATCATTAATTTATGCCAAATCATAGACAATTAAACCCTCTTGAAAAGCCAGAATATAATATGTATTTTGCAAAATGTAAAATACATTTTAGTTGATGTCAACGTTTTTTATATTTTTTTAAAAAATTTAGCCGGTTTTTGTTCTCTAAGATCTTTCGGGAGAAGTTCTGAATTTACAAACTTTTGAGCCATCTCTGTTATGTTTCAATCCAGCCCTGTGGAAAAAATGTTGAATTTAAGGCCATAAAACACGAAATATTCGAAGGCGATCGGCGTTTTGTTATCCCTTCAAGTACTCAGGGCAGACTCTGAACCGAAGGCGAATGATTTGTTTAATGAATTGCAGGAGCAACAAATATTCAGTCAAGATCCTTTATTCCGCTTCGCTATGTTCAGGATGACAACCTATGCACGAGAACTAATCAGAAATCATTTAAGATGAAAACGGTGCGTATGTTAATTTTGCCGGGTTATTAGTATTTACGGACCATTTTATCGGATATTTATCTGAAATGGGGCGGTAAAAGCGTAATAGCACTAACCTGTTATAATACATAGCCTGATTCTGTATCTGGAGTATGGAGCAGGCAATCCGTTCGATTTCGCTGAGCATATAGCTTGACAGAAGCTCTGATTCATTTCAGATTTAACTACTGCTTTTTGCCAAATACGCACAAAGAAATATCCGATAGAAGTGTAAGAATCTGGTTTTTTTTCTATAAATTGAACGAATGAGACAAAACTGAATAACTTTTAAAATATGAATAGAACCGATAAAAATCCCGCAGAGGCCGTTAAAAATCAAGGCAGCAACATCAGTTTGCTTGAACAGGTTACTCCTTTGGCTCGGCAGATAAATTGTCTTGAAATCGATCGAATAGCTGATGTTTGCATTAAAAGCATTCCTAAACTGGTTAATGCAAGTTTTGCTTCGCTATACATACTTGATGAAACGAACAATATCCTGCACCTGCATAAGCACAATCATCCCTTCCTAATAAACAAAATAGTCTCGCTTAATCAAACTCCGACACCTCTTATGGTTATGGCTGTAAGAAGTAAAGAGCTTATATTAGTGCCGGACATAGACACCCATAAGAAACCCATAATCAGAAAATCACAAAGAGTGTTCGCTGAAAATTATAGGACCAGAAATTGTGCTGTCGTCCCTCTCATCTGCCAGGATAGGGTAGTCGGTGTGCTCAATTTGGCGGATAAAATGGACAGCAACCACTTCGATTCCGGTGACATTGCCCTGATCGAGCTATTTAGCCAATTAGTCGGTGCATCGATCGGTAACATAAAGTTATTCGAGAAGATACAGCGCCAGGCCACTACGGACGGCCTGACCGGTCTTGTGAATCATAAAACGTTTTACGAAATCCTCGAAAAGGAACTGTGGCGGTCACGCCGATATGGCGGGCGAATTTCGCTGATCATGGTCGATATCGACAACCTCAAGAGTATAAATGATGCTTACGGCCACCGGGCCGGCGATAAGGCCATCCGAAAAATCAGCAAAATAATAAAGGAGTGCATCCGCCAAATCGACACGGCAGCGCGGTACGGCGGCGATGAATATGCGGTCATTTTGCTCAATACTTCGCTCGACGATGCGATTATTGTCGCCCAGCGTATGGTTGATGCGGTAGCGAGTTCTCAGGTAACATGGCAGAAGGAGCAGATTCCGTTATCTATTAGTGTGGGCCTGGGGCAATATGATGCTGATACTACACCTGAGGATATTACAAGCCGGTCCGACCAGGCGCTGTATATGGCCAAGCAGGCAGGTAAAAACACAGTGCGAATCTTCGAATCGGCCAAAAACGACCAGTAGCCCTTTCGCATCTCGAACATGGTTCATTCCTTAACTATCCTCTGCTTTTGGATTCTTCCGGAGCATAATGTCTGCTGAAAAGTCAAAAGGCAGGGTGGCAAAATACATACTGCTTGAACCGCTTTTACAGTTTTCATGCTGATGGAACACACAATCTGATTGCTAATTCTGTCATTTGTCCTGCGATTTTTCTTAACGTGAAGGTGATTAGACTGGCCGGCAAAGCCCCTGCCCAGGATTCAGACCCGTCTTAGGGATGGCACGATGACCATATTGAGGTGTTTATTGACGCGGAAATCAACAAGACGACTTCTACCGATGATAAAAGGGTTGGGTGGATATCTCGCTATGCTAATATGTGCATAAAAGCAAAATAGAGCAAATAAATAAACAGATAACGTATTTTCACAAAATATTGCCTATCACATGGGTTTTTTCCTTGACGGGAAAGCGAATAATTGGTATAGATAATATAATTGGTGAAGTTTGTGTCTGTGGAAGCGAATACATTGATTTTCGTCTCCCGAGAGGCGAGTTTTTTATTTGTACATAATACGGAGGAGTTGTTATGTATTGCACCAGCCGTAGAGTTTTAAGTAATAACCTCGCTTTATGCTTCGCAACTTCATATTCATACTTCTCAGCAATTAATAGCGCTTATAATGAGAAAAATCCCGGGAAGTCGGGCTTCGGTGTGTGGCCGGAGCGGAATTTCCTATCAGTTTTCAGTTATAATTAGGAGGAATACAATGTTAGCCAAGAAATGTCTTTTCATTGGAATTTTCACTTTGCTCAGCTTGAGTTTGGCGATTGCAGACCCGCCTGCAGTACACCCAAAGACTGGAGAACCACTGGTGATAGACTGTCTCAGGGGTACTCCTGATGCAATTGACGGAGATCTGAGCGACTGGGATCTTGAAGCTATGACCCCGGCAGTTCTTGATGTGGCAGAGCAAGTGTATACTGGAACGTGGGCCGGCATTGGGGACTGCAGCGGAGAATTCTACATGCTATGGGATGACGAGAAAATCTACATAGCAGTGGTGGTGAAAGACGATACGTTAGCCCAGAATAAAACCGGTGGCGATATCTGGAATGCTGATTGCGTAGAAATCTTTTTCGGTACGACAAACGCCGTTCCACCACATGATGAACATTACCAGTACGGTTTTGATTTCACTGGCCAGACATGGAACTGGTGCAACATGGATAGTGCCGGCCAGAGCGCGATTGATTACCTCCAGGTAGCTTGCACCGAAACTGCCGATGGATACATCTGCGAAGCCTCTATCGAATACGGACGAATTACTGCATTAGACTTTTCAGCAGGCAATAGCATTGGTTTCCACCCCTGTATTGACGATACTGACACCGCAGACCGGGAAATCCAGATAACCTGGACTGGCCGTGAAGCTCATGACCAGACTCTCGGATTTGGGTATCTGAATCTCTCCGACGCTTCAATCGCACCGGGATTCAGTAGTAGTCCGAATCCTTCCAACGGCTCCGTGGTTGCTGGTACATGGGTAACCCTTGGCTGGAAAGCCGGAGAATTTGCAGTATCGCACGATGTGTATTTGGGCGAGGATTTTGACGACGTCAACGAAGCCACGCGAGATTCGGAAGTGTTCCGAGGCAACCAGGACCTGAGTTTGTCATTTTATGTTGCCGGCTTTCCCGGATACGCTTATCCGGACGGTCTTGTTCCCGGGACAACTTATTATTGGCGAATCGACGAGGTCAATGAAGCGGAACCGAACAGTCCATGGAAAGGCAAGGTCTGGAGCTTCTCGATTCCCCCCAAGACTGCGTACGAACCGGTTCCGGCTAACGGTGCTGAATCCGTAGATCTGAATGTTCAGCTTGTATGGACGGCAGGTTTCGGAGCAAAATTGAACTATGTTGTCTTCGGCGAAGATTTCGACGAGGTAAGCAGTGCAGAGACGGGTGTTCAAATCGGTCCTGCGAGTTACTCCCCCGGGCTGCTTCAACTGGCCAAGACTTATTACTGGCGTGTCGATGAGTTCGACGGTGCCGGTACGTATAAAGGCGAGGTCTGGAGCTTTACTACCGAGGGCGCCGTCACTGCCCCGAATCCGGCCAGTGGCGCCGTGGACGTAAAACCGTCGGTGATTCTGAAATGGGGTGCCGGAGCTGTCGCCGCTTCGCACGAGGTATATTTCGGCGAGGATGCGGACGCTGTCAAGAATGCTACGACAACCTCGCCCGAGTACAAGGGACCAAAGGCGCTCGGAGAGGAGAGCTACGACCCCGACAATCTTATATTTAATACGACTTATTACTGGCGCATCGATGAAGTCGACACCGCCAGTCCCGATAGCCCATGGGTGGGCACCCTCTGGAGCTTTACGACCGGCGATTTCTTTGTCATTGACGATTTCGAGGACTACAACACCGGAGCAAACCAGATATGGTTTGCCTGGCACGATGGGCTTGGCGCCGGCGCGCCGGGTACTCCCGGTTACATTGCTGGTAACGGCACCGGCTCTGCTGTCGGCGACGAAACTACCCTTTCTTATACCGAGGAGACGATCGTCAACGGCGGAATTCAATCAATGCCGCTTGTCTTCGACAACAACAAACAGGGCTTCTCGAAGTATTCGGAAGTGGAGCTGACGTTGGCAGAACAGCGTGACTGGACCCAGGAAGGCGTTGGGGAATTGTCGCTGTGGTTCAGAGGCTACCCGGCATTTGTCGGCAGCTTC
>CAYTNN010000187.1:4019-8796 GCA_964439135.1 uncultured Pirellulales bacterium | reverse complement strand
TGAGTTCTCATAGTCCTCTGTGGCAGAACAAAGGACGCCGTCTAACGGACATTTTCCCGGAATATTCCCGCTTTTATGCGTTTAGATTCGTATAATACTAAACTAAATGAATATTGATTAATGATAAATGATAGGTCCAATCACACAGAACGCAGTACGCAGTACGAATTTTAGCCCGAACCACTGGTGCCGGGTGAAAAAAAACCAAAATATTGAAAAAAACAGGTGAAAAAGAGTAGAAAACGACGAAAAATTGAGCTTAAGTTGAAAAAACAAACCCAATTTTCGAATGGGCAGAAAGAGCTTAAGTGTCTATATGAAAGGGTATTATGAAGATTTTCACGCTTTTGGTCGGCGAAAAAACAAACCCAATTCAAAGCCAATCAAAGCCAATATGCCAGCCTTCGGCCGGAAACTCTAAGTACTAAGCTCTAAATCCTAAATGAGTTGAAAGGTTGGGTCTGAGCTGGTGGAATCGGGATTTTGGGATTTTTAAGGGCGATAAAGCTCGAAAACCGGCGGGAAAGCTTGCGTTTGTGGATGAATTTGATATCCTATGTAGAGAAAAAGCTCATTTTGGCCGATTAGGGTAACTGGGCAAGAATTAAACTATTTTTGGAGACTAATGTTATGAAAAGGTATGTAGTGTCAATCGCCATTGTTCTGGCAGTTCTGATTGTGGCTTTCAACGCTTTTGGGCAAAATGAGCAGGTAGCCGGCCGGACAGAGCAACGGCAGGATATGAGGCAAAGATTCCAGAATATGTCGCCGGAAGAGCGAGAGAAATTCAGGGCTGAAATGCTCGAAAGAAGAAAGCAATGGGAGAATATGTCTGATGAGGACAGGGCAAAGCTTCAGGACCAAATGCGTGAAAGATTTGGCTCCAGGCCCGGAGGCATGGGACGTGATGCACAACTCAATTCGATCAAAGCGATTGAAGCACAGGTTGCCAAGCTAAAAGCAGCCATAGAAGTTGGGACGCCTGAAAATCGTAGCGAGTTTCGTGAGCTTTCTGCAGAAGACAGGGCCAAACTCAGAGAAAAGATGATGGCGGCAATGAGAGAGCGACAAATCGCAATTGGGGCGATTGAGCAAGAGCTTGTAAAATTTAAGGCTCCGGGCAGACGGGCAGCAGAACCTCCTGCGCGTCTTAGTGAGCTAAGGGAGATTCACAAGCTGGCTTTACGAGAAAAAGCCACACAGACGGCCGACCGTCTCGATAAGCTGATTGTCAGCTACCAGCGTGAATCCCAAAGCAGAATTCGGTCGCCGCAACAAAGACCTCGTGAAGGCGAGCCGGGGCAGCGCAGGGAAAGGCCGGTCAGACAGGAAAAAACTGAATAACAGATTCCGGCATAAAACACCTGAATTTAAGCTAAAGAGCTTCGACAGCAAGCATTTCCGGCTGCCGATACGAAGACGTTGCTTGAACTTTCGGGACGTTTAAAATCGCTTCGTTTCATAAAAGCTCGTTTTGCCAATGTATTTTTCAAGACGCATTGGCAAGAGCGAGCTTTTCTATTAGAATACGCAGCTATCAAGGCTCAAGTGTGGTTTGAATTGTTCGTATTCGCCTGTCATAAAATGAAAGGAAGTGAACGATGAGAAAATCCTGCATACCTTCAATCGTAACGGCTCTCGTAATCTGCGTATTCTTTGGATTAGGCCGGGCATCTCCCGCAACCGCCGCCGAGAGATTGACATACGTTGATCTTGTCGGTCGGCTTACGGATATGGAACATCTGGCGACGCTGCCCGCTACTGGCGAGAAATGCGTCCAGTGGTCGAGTTATGACCGGCGCAGCAAGTACGACAGTGCATCCGGCAAATATATCGACTGGGCGGCAAACGGCGACGGAGACGGCATCATCCGCAAGGAAGGAGACACACAGGTCTTCGCGGAGATAGAAGGTCCGGCGGTGATTTGGCGAATCTGGTCTGCGCTGGCCAACCAGGGGCACGTCAAGATATATCTCGATGGAAACGAGCAGCCCGTTGTCGATTTGCCTTTCGACGGTTATTTCAACTGCGAGAATAAGCCCTTCACGCGACCGGCCCTGGTGCACACGACCGCGCGCGGGCGGAATAACTATGTGCCGATTCCTTTCAAAAGATCGTGCAAGATCATGGGCGAAGGGGACTGGGGCAGGTATTATCACTTTACATACACAACGTATCCGAAGGGCACAATCCTGCCGACGTTCAAACGAGAACTCTCCGCTGCCGAATCGAAGGCACTCGACAAGGCGAATGAGATTCTTACTCGATCCGGCGTCAATCCTGCCGGCCGGCGGCGGGGGCAAGTCACTATTGAGGCCGAGCCGCTTACGGTTAAGCCCGGCGCAACCGCGACGGTTGCCCGGCTCAAGGGCAAGCGAGCCATTACGGCTCTCATGGTCAATATGGATTTACCTGAATCTCCCGATGACCGGGACATACTTCGTGAGCTTGTTTTGCGGATTTACTGGGACGGCGAATCGAAACCGAGTGTCTGCACGCCGCTGGGAGATTTCTTCGGGACCGCTCCGGGCGTGAACAGGTATAAATCCCTGCCTTTGGGTATGACGGAAAAAGGATTTTATAGTAACTGGTATATGCCGTTTGGCAAAAGCGCGCTGATAGAACTGGCTAATGATGGGGAGAAGGAACGCCAGGTTAGTTTTACAATCAGTCATGCTCCTGTTACAAAGCCGATTGAGAAGCTCGGAAGGTTTCACGCCAAGTGGCATCGAGATGATTTTCTGCCCGAAGATCCCGAGCGCCGGGTGATCGACTGGACGATGCTCAAGACGCAAGGGCGGGGGCGGTTCTGCGGCGTTATGCTGCACGTGTGGAATCCTCGCGGCGGATGGTGGGGCGAGGGTGACGAGAAATTCTTCGTGGACGGCGAGAAATTCCCCTCGACTATCGGGACCGGCTCCGAGGATTATTTCGGCTACGCCTGGTGCAACCCGGAATTGTTTACCAACTGCTACCACAATCAGACGATCAGCATGAGCAATCGCGGCCACATCTCCGTGAACCGCTGGCACATCACCGACAACGTGCCGTTCCAGAGTTCGTTCGAGGCCGCCATCGAGAAATATTATCCGAACAGCAAGCCGACGCTGTATGCTTCTACGGTGTACTGGTACCAGGCGGCCGGACAGAGCGATCCTTATGAGCCGGTGCCTGTCGAGCAGCGCAAAGGGTACTGGAGCGAAATAGAAGTCTTTAAAATCAAAGGCGCGCTGGAGGGCGAGAAGCTGAAAATCATCGCAAAGACGGCCGGCCGCGCCGAGTTGCAGGATATGTACGGCTTCGGTACCGGTTGGAGCGGTGATGCACACCTGTGGTGGATCGATGCCAAGCCGGGTGACACGCTCGATCTGGCTGTGCCCGTGGAGAAAACTGCGGCGTATCGTTTGAAAATGCAGCTTACAAAAGCGATTGATTACGGCATCGTTCAGATTTATCTGGACGGCAAAAAGCTCGGCAAACCGATCGACCTTTTCAACAACGGCGTGGTCGCGACCGGCGAGCTGGATATGGGTATTCACCAACTCGATAAGGGCGAGCATAAACTCAGGTTTGAAATTGTCGGCGCGAATGAAAAGGCCGTGAAAAACTATATGCTCGGGCTCGATTATATCAAGCTTCAAGAAGTCGGGGCAAGTTTCTATCTGCCGGAGAATCCTTCTTATACGATTCTTGAATCGGCGAGGGACTCCGTGCGTTTTGCGGAGGGCACTCTCGTCCCTTTTGAGGGAAGGCTGGCGTGCAAATCGAGCTTTGTGGACCAGGCCGGCGAGATAATGCACTGGCACGATTTTGGCGACCTTGAAGGACCCGGCTGGGCGGCGAACGCCGTCGGCGGCGCTTACGAATTATATATGTTTGCCATGCACGACGGAGATCCGGCCCTGGCGAAAAAAGCGATTTTGCTGCTGAACCATGTTCTGGAAGACGGATTCATCGATTATGATACCGGATTTATCACCGGCTATCGTGACATGGCGAAGAATGAATTTTGCCTCAATTACCAGCACAAAAGCAACTGGTTTTGTCCCGGCTCAATGGCGAAGATTGCCTACCAGCTTCTTATCTTCGGCGACCTTCTGGAGGGTGAAAGAAAAAACAAGATGCATCAGGCCGCCGCGAAATGTGCGGCGTGGATCGAAGCTAATATAAAATCGACATCCAACGGCTGGTATCCGCGGCGCTGCAAGCCGACCGGCGAGCATTACCCGCAAAATGCCTACGGGGATGGCGATATTCTCTTCGAGAAAAGCGCCGATGGGCTGTTTATCATTCAATTATGTACCGGCCTGACGCAGCGGGGTCTGGCCGATTACAAAGACACAATAAAAGATAAGATTGGAGCATTCATTAAAGCGGGGGGGATATTCGGCAGCATTAATCACGATACTTATGACGAGCATGAAAACGTTGCGTACTCCGTGGCGTTTCGCGTCCTGCGAGAAGCGGCCAGGCTGCTCGGCGACGAAACAATCCGCAATTTTGCCTATGATAAATGTCTTGCCGGCCTGGAGCAGTTCAAGATGACCGATGACAGAAACGGCGTGCAGACTAAAGGCCTGCTCTACATGGAAAAGAGCTGGGACACGTCGTACCTTTGGGAGAATGCCGAAGCGGCACTGGCGTATTTCGAAGCTTATATCGATACCAATAATGAGTCATATCTTGCCGATGGGCTGACCATCCTGCGGGCGATTGCCAAACATCATCACGGCCGGCACGGTTTCCTGACCGAAGGCGTGGACTGGAACAACCACGT
>CAYTNN010000187.1:0-3919 GCA_964439135.1 uncultured Pirellulales bacterium | reverse complement strand
AGGGGCGACGGCACTTTCGCCCTCTGGCAAATCTTCAATCGCCACGTTTTCACCGGTTATGGCGCAAAAAATTACCGGGCATACCGGCCGGATTCGCCCGTCGATTCCGGTTTTACCGTCGTCGTGAAAAAGGACGGCAAGACTTCCGCAAAGACTTTGGACCGGGATTTCGGGACAGTGGATTTTGCCGGTGAATATCCGATTGCTTTTGTTCGATACAGTGATGATGCTTTCCCGGTGAAGGTCTCAATGACGTGTTCATCGCCCTTTATTCCGCTGAACGCGAAAGATTCTGCTCTGCCGGCTACGATGCTAAGCGTCGTCGTGGAGAATGTTTCCGATGAGAATGTCACTACCGGCATTGTAGGCTGGCTTGAGAACGCCGTCCTGATTGATTCGGCCAAGGCGGTTAACGCTCTGCGCCGAACCCGGATAGTCAATGAAAAAGAACGGACCCTGATTGTGCACACGGCCGAGAAGGCACCTTTACCCAAAGAGGCCGCGGAACCTCGGGCGAAAATCGTGCTGGCCGATTTCGAGGGCACGGACTATGGAAAATGGGAGGCGGCGGGAGAAGCCTTCGGCAAAGGTCCCGCAAAGGGCACACTTGCCAGTCAGCAAGAGGTTAGCGGTTTTCTGGGAAAAGGGCTTGTCAATACGTTTCTGGGCGGAGACGGGCCTGGCGGTACGCTAACCTGCCCGTCATTTAAAATCTCGCGCAAGTTCATCAACTTTTTAATTGGCGGCGGCGGTCATGCCGGCCAGACCTGCATCAACCTGATTATAGACGGCAAGGTTGTACGCACGGCGACCGGCAAAAATAACGAAAAGCTCGAATGGTATTTCTGGAACGTGCAGGAATTCGAGGGCAAGACGGCAAAAATCGAGATAGTCGATAAACATTCCGGCGGCTGGGGGCATATCAACATCGACGAGATCGAGATCTCGGACAATTCGCACGAAGGACCGATAGGGCCGATTGAAAAACTTCCCGACTACGGCTCGATGGTGCTGGCTCTTTTGGAGAATGGGGCTTCGTCTCAGGAAGCGAACACACTTCTTGATGCTGTTGGCGATCGGGATGTAAAACTCCACGCCGAAGAGGATATTTCGTATCCTGTCACCAGCAGGCGCAGTGCTGCAATTGCGAGCCGAACCTTCGAATTGGAGCCTCACGCCAGACATGTCTTTAAATTTGTTTTGACCTGGTTCTTTCCGAATCACGAGCACGGCCATGAATACGCTAACCGCTTCAACAGTGCCGCCGAGGTCGCTCATTACGTCTCGGACGACTGGAGCCGCCTTACCGGCGATACAGCAAAATGGTACAAGACATACTACGTGAACAGCACGCTGCCCCGGTGGCTGCTATTCCGGCTGCATTCGACCGTGAGCAACCTGGCTACGGGGACGTGCCAGTGGTGGCAGAACGGCCGATTTTGGGCATGGGAAGGGGTCGGCTGCTGCGAGGGCACTTGTACCCATGTATGGAATTATGCACACGCTCCGGCCCGCTTGTTCCCTGAGCTTGAGCGAAGCGCAAGAGAGATGCAGGATTTCGGGCAGGGATTCGATTCCGAGAGCGGCCTGGTCGGTTTTCGGAGCAATCGCGCCTACGCCGCCGACGGCCAGTGCGGAACCGTGCTTAAAGCCTATCGCGAACATCAGATGTCCGCGGACAACGCCTTCCTGAAACGCAACTGGCCCAGCATTAAAAAGGCGCTGGAGTTTTCCATCGACAGAGATGGTAACGATGACGGTCTCATCGAGGCCAGCCAGCACAATACATACGACATCAACTTCGAGGGCGCTAATACGTTTGTCGGCTCGCTGTACTTAGCTGCGCTTCGTGCCGGCGAGGAAATGGCAAAAGATATGGGCGACGAGCAGTTCGCCGAACGTGCCGCCAGGATATTCGAAAGCGGCAGCCGGCTCACGGTCGAGCGGCTCTGGGACGGCGAATATTTCATTCAGGACGTAGACCTGCAGAAGTATCCGAAATATCAGTATGAGAAAGGATGTTTGTCCGACCAGCTTTTCGGCCAGGGCTGGGCACATCAGCTCGGCCTGGGCTATATCTATCCGACCGGGTATGTCGGCAAAGCTCTGCGGTCGGTCTGGAAATATAACTGGACGCCTGATATCGGGCCTTATAATGCTGTCCATAAGCCGGAGCGATGGTTTGCCAGAGCCGGTGAGCCCGGCCTGTTCACCTGCACCTGGCCCAAGAGCGACTATATAGAAGAAGGAGTTCGTTATCGAAGCGAGATATGGACGGGCATCGAGTACCAGGTCGCCGGCCACATGGTCTGGGAAGGAATGGTGGATGAGGCTATTGCAATCTGTTACGGTATCCAGAAACGTTACAACCCCGCCAGGCACAATCCCTTCAACGAGGTTGAGTGCGGCGACCATTACGCCAGGGCGATGGCAAGCTGGGGTGTCTATACGGCGCTGGCCGGCTATGAGTATCATGGCCCGAAGAAACACATTGGCTTTGCACCCAAGATCACGCCTGATAACTTCTCTGCCGCCTTTACAGCCGCCGAGGGATGGGGAACATTCACTCAAAAGCGGGACGAAAAGACGCAACGTGAGCAGATTACCGTGAGCTGGGGCAGGCTTAGTGTCGAATCTCTTGCTTTTGCGATTCCGGATGATTTTGACGTGGCCGGAGTGACCGTTACATTGGGTAATACAGCCGTCAGAAGCAGTTATACACTCAAAGACGGCCGAATAGAAATCAAACTGTCGGAAGGACAACTCGTCAACGAAGACCAGACGCTGGAAGTGGCTATCCATCGAAAAGAAAAGTAACAGGCTGTTGAATTGACTATTGACTATTTTCAATTTACTAATTATGCTCTTGACAATTCTCAAATAGTCAATATTCAATAGTAAATAGTCAATATTAAGGAGCTAAATATGAGTTCGGATACCCTCCCCAAACTTCACAATGCCATGTGGCCCGGGCTGGTCGGCAAAGGAAATGAACCCGGCCAGGAGCCACCGATCAGTCTCGAACGGATGCTCGAATTGACCGCCGGCGCGGAAGTGGACGGCCAGAAGTTCGATGGGATTGACTACTTCCTTTTCCTGCCGCACACCGACCCTAACGCCAGCGACGACGAACTGAAGAAGATCGCCGACCTGATTCAGGGATACGGTTTTAATGTCGGCTCGCTTGTCGCCCCGGTTTGGCCCGGCACGATCGGCGATTCGGCAATGGGTGATAAAGCAGCTCGCGAGAAGTTTCTCAACGCCGTGCGCATGGCTTGTCGCATCGCCGGTGTGTTCAACGAGCATGGCGTGCGCAAGTACGGCGTGATACGGATCGACTCGGCGGAGTTCGGCGTCGAAAAATGGCGTGAAGATCCAAAGGCGAACACCGCTAAAATCGCCGAGACGTTCCGCGAAGCGGCCAAAATCGCCGCCGACCACGGTGAACGCCTGGCCGCCGAGGGCGAGATCTGCTGGGCCGGCATGCACAGTTGGAAGGACATGCTCGATCTCCTGGAAGCCGTCGGAATGCCGGAGACGCTTGGCTTCCAGGCCGATATGGCCCACACGTACCTGTTTTTGATGGGCTACAATGCACCGGAACATGCACTGCTGCAGCCCGGCTATTCGGAGGAAGAGTTCTACGCCGCTTACGAAAAGATGGTCGACAAGCTGCGGCCCTGGACGATCGACTTCCACGTGGCTCAGAACGATGGCGAGGTGCACGGCGCTGGTGCGCACGACAAGACGGGCAAGCACTGCCCGGCCGACGATCCTAGTGGCAAGCTCGACATCGTTCGCTGCGCGGGCTACTGGCTCAAGGACGCCGCGGCGCGCGGCATCCAGCATATCTGCTGGGACGGATGCATGTTCCCCAACGCGATGCTCGAAACGCCGGATACGTGGAACGCGATCCTCG
>CAYTNN010000186.1:0-8798 GCA_964439135.1 uncultured Pirellulales bacterium | reverse complement strand
ATGGGATAATTGGGTCGAGATCGCATGAGTATATTCCTAAAGGGATGTTGACATGAACTTGTGCCATGTGCGTATCAAACACGCAACGATAACCAGCACGAGCAGGAATTGTATATCCGGGCCGAAGCCCTTTACGAATACCAGAGAGACCAGAACAAGGTTCAGACCGAGTGCGCCGAACGTGGGAGCAATCTTGTTTGCCGTCCATCCGGTAAGCAATCCAAGGCAATAGCACGCAAAAACCATCAGAAAGACCGTTGTAAGAATGTCAGCGATGTAGCCGGCGAAAATTGGTATGGGCGGTGCGATAAGACGGCCCAGGACTATGACGGCAATTGCCAGGGGCACAAGTACGGTTAGAATTGCCAAAAGTCCCGCGAAGATTCTGGCCGTCAATATCCAGTTTCTTGTCACCGGCAGGGCGGAGAGGAATGCCGAGATTTTCCTGTTTCGATCCATGTACATCTGCGTTACTCCCATCGCAGAGAATACTAAACCAAGTATCAACAGTATCGGTATCGAGAAGCCGACATAGACAGCAGGATCGCTGATCCAGTCGGAATTGTACGTCGCGGCGATTAGAAGCGCGATGAGGATCGCTGAGAAAACAACGGCTGCGATGAAATAGACTATATTGTCCCGAATTTCTCTTCTTATCAAGGTCAGCATTTTCTTTATCTCCTTTTTATGCAACTTCCACCGCTTCGGCACTTGGCCTTGTGCATTCTATGAATATGTCTTCGAGGCTCATCGGGATTTCGGTGCAGCTTGAGGGTTTGAACGTTTCGAGGATGGCTTGTTTTTGCTTATTCCAGTTGGCCACTGTAATGGTCATTTCCCTGCCTTGGATTTGCCGATTTATGATTTCCGTCAGGTAGAGGCGTGCCGGGGGCGATTCGGGGAAGATGATACGCAGTTTTTTGACCCGTTCTTTGAGCTGCTCCAGCGGACAATCCACCACGAGCTTACCGGCGGCGAGGATTCCTACCCGGTCGGCGATGCGCTCTACGTCGCTGAGGATGTGAGAGCAGAATAGAATTGTTCGATTCTGCTTCTGGATTACTTCGATGGCAAGTTCGAGGAACTGCCGGCGCGCGACGGTATCGAGCCCGAGCGTCGGGTCGTCGAGAATAAGCAGCTCGGGGTCAATCGCCATTGCCAGCGAGAGGTTCAACTGCGCCCGCATACCCATCGACAGGTCTTTGATCCTGCGGTCCATTGGCAGGCGAAATGTTTCTATCAGATGATCAAAGGACTCATCGTTCCATTGCAGGGAAAGGTCTTTGCAGAGCTTGATCAGCCGTTCGACCTTATAGTTCTGGATGAGGTTATGACCTTCGGCGACGCAGCCGATCCGGCCGCGGATTTTTGGTGCAAGGTTCGTAGATTCGGTGTCCAGCAGTAAAGTCCGGCCTCGCGTCGCCGGCTCGATGCCCAAAAGAATCCGGATAATCGTTGTCTTGCCGGCACCGTTTCGTCCCAGCAGGCCGTAGATGCAGCCTCGCGGCACCGTGAGATTGATGCCGTCCAGAACGCACCGGCCGTCGAAATACTTGACGAGATTTTCAACTTTGATAACGTTATCATTCATTCGATTGTTCTCCCTTGGGGATATCTGACGTTGGTTTCTTCGAAGGCACATTTAATTTCTCAACCGCGTTATTGAACAACTCCAGCAGCGTTTCGGCGTCGATTTGCATGTGAAACGCCTCAACCGCGATTCGCTCAAGCTCATCCGACAGGAGTCTTTTTCGGACGGCCCTGCTCAAATTGCTGTCAAGATTCGCGATAAAAGCTCCGGAGCCCGGCCTGGTGACGATGATGCCTTCGCTTTCGAGTTGGCGATAGGCCTTCGCGATAGTATTGGGATTTATAGTGAGTTGTGCCGCCAATTGCCTGACGGTCGGCAGCTTTTCGTCTTTGATAAGTCTGCCCAGGGCAATATCACGCTTGATCTGGTCTATAATCTGCCGATAAACGGGCCTGTTCGAAGCGTTGTCGATACGAATCTGCATAAAACAACCTCACTAATTGTACTACGCCAGCTATTACAAGTATAACATGTTTTTATGTTCCGTCAAGTGTTGTCGAAGAAAAAATTAGGAAAAGCTTGATACTTGTCCGGCAAGGCTGGCGGCTTTCGTTATGTTTGAAGCTTAACATCTTTATATTAAACGCCTTACAGAATAAGCATTCGTTTCTATGGTTATTTTTCGGACATAAAAAATTCATCTTTTTTTCCGGCATTCGGCCACTTTTGGGTAATTTGAAGGTGCTAAAATCTCGATACTGATATATCGGGCTTTAGGTGCTTTGGCAGTAAAGACTGTTTGCAAACCGCCCATACATAATTATTTGAAAGGTAGATTTCGATGCCTTGGTATACGTTCAGTGGACTATATCTTATTATATGGTCGGCGTTATTGATTCATTGTTTATTCCGGCGAGAATTCTATCCGATATTCGGCCGGCGATGGGGCACACAAATTCTCTGGCTTGTGACTTTTCTTTTCCTCAATCCATTGCTTACCCTTGTATATTTCGTTTTTGGTTTTTTGCTTCGGCCTCCCAAGGCTGACGAGCATAAGAAAGGTTCGCGAACCGCTCGTACAGGATTTGGATCTGCGATTGCGATTGCATTAATTGGTGTTGTGCTGGTGTTTTTCGAGTTGCCATTGAGTTCCGGCAAATCTGAACCTGTAGTCATTCTGAATGAATCAGGAAAGAACAAACCAACAGAGCAAAAAGATTCACCCCGTGAGATAACGTCTTTGCCTATCTCACGGGGTGAATCCGGCAGATTCCAGGCACATATTGGAACGATAAATGCCAAGAATAATATACAGACTTTGAGTTCTACCTCGGCCGGAAGCGGTGCCAGAGTAAGCACACGAAACATCCTGATTATTTGTCAAAGTCCTCACGATCTGCTTGACCGTACGATGCGCGAGTTTCAGAAGTCTCTGGCCCAATTGCCTTATGTGGGCGAAGTTGCTTATTACCCGTTCGGGACCTGGCCAAAGCCGGGCGGGCTTCTGCCGGATGTTTTTATTATTATAAATATGCCTCAGGTCAACGAGAAAACTTTCCTTCGTAGTCGTTATTTCAAAGCGATAATAAAATGGACGGCGGGCAGTTCTATTTTCGCAGGCACGTCCCATTCGGACCAGACTTACACGCTTCCAGTGGTTAGGTTCGATATCGAAAGCCAGCTCGAGCACGAGAGTGAAATGTTTGGAATTGAAAGTTCACGAGCCAAATACAAGCTTGCAGCAGATGGTATTTGCAGCGAGATGATCAAATCAATCAGCAAACAGTTTGAGAATTTACTGGATAAGTATGGCCAGATGCCTGAATCGCCTGAGATACTCCATGGAGTCTACCATGAGCCGCCGGAGCTTTCCTTTCTGAAAGCTGAGGAGGTAAAAAAGTTGATTTCAGGCAGTGGATTATTGAAGAACAATCACACAGTCTGGCGGTTCGCAGACGAGCGCCAAACCGATAAGGCACTGATGGCTTATCGGGATGAATTGAAAATCCTGGGATGGGGACAAGAGGACCTCGGCAAAGAATATCTTCGGATGCAAAAGGAAAATGAACACATTTATATTTTTCGCCAGAGCAGGCGAGGCTCCAAAGCAGGTACATTTTTTTGAAGCGAATCTGATAAGACGGTGTCCGAGACCTCGTTAATTGCTGATTACGAATCTTACTTGACCAGTGACCAGATGCAAAAGGCAATGGATGCGTTATTAGAATGCAATTTGGAAATTAAAACAATCCTCATCTTTGAGAAATATTTCCGCACGCCGAAGCAGCTTGAACGTTTACGGTCTATTATTGAAGCGAGTCCTGTCCATACGCTGGATGGCTGTCTTATGCTCGCTCGCTATTGGGCGGATCGTGGTGAAACGGACAAGGGGCGAGAGTCACTCCTGCGTGCCAGGGCCATGCAGCGTACGGAAAAAGACCACAATGTCAGGGCGGAGGAGATTAAGAACCTGGCCGGGGAACTCGGAGATGAGAGTCTGGCCGAAGTCCCTGTCGCCGAGGAGATTTTTCGCCAGATGGGTTTTATAAATCCTGAACAGCTCAACGAACCTGTTGAGATTGAAAAACCCATTAATGAGCCCGTTCTGTTTTACCGTCGTCTCGGCGATGGAGAGTTGCAGACTTTTGCGTTGCGGATTATCCGTTCGCAAGAATCTTCATACTTGGTACCCTATCATTTACTGACCGTTGAAAGTCGAAAAGGAAGCTCAAGTTCGAGTGAAAACGGCGGAAAAGTCAAGCCGGGCGGCATTTGGGCAGTAGACACCTCTATAAATGCTTTAACCGATGAAAGTAAGTCGATACAATTACAAGTCAAAAGCCTTGGTAATGAACATTTCCTGTTCGCCATTACTCCGTAGCCAAACTGAATAACCGAGCCCGGCAAAAAAAATTCGGTACCGAGAAAGGCTACGTATTCTCAGTAACAATTGGTAGGAGGACACGCTTAAGAGCCGTTATTCCTTCCCGAGTTATAATCCTGTAACCGTACCCTTGGTAAAGTCAAAGAGTTTGGGGCCACAAGTTTTACATTCCTTATCGTTTGTTTTGGTTGTTAGAGATGCAGGAGCCGTTTTCGAATAGAATACGTTACATGGAATTTCCAGTTGCTGGCCTTCTTTTGTTTTGACAAAAAACTTCTCCGTGAAGATTCTTTTTGTGTTTTTGCTGGCCGGTGGTGTTATCTCCAGCTCAAGCTCATAACCATTGCGGACTATTGTGTTACTCAATACCTTGACGGCACCTTTGCTTGACGAAAATGATTCAAGCTCAAAATCCTCATCGTAGTTGTTAAGTATCCGCAGTTTAATTGGTTCTTGTGTTGCCATTCCGCGAACGATAATGGATCTTGGAACAATCTTGAATTTTGGAAGGGTGCTTATGCCGACGGAGATCGTTTTGCATTCCGGATGTGTCAAGCCAATCTCAATACGACCATTCAAAGTCTTCTCCAGCAGCTCCATATCAACCTTCGGCTGAAGAACAAATTTCGTTGCTTTCTCAGAAGGATCATAGTCGGCAGTTATACAATTGGCGGTCGACTTGAAAGACTTTATTGAAAAAGGCTGGTTATCAATACTGGTAAGTGTGAGCTGCGGGCAATTAGCGTTTTCCTGTTTAAGCAAAAGGTTCAATGTTTTCGGCTCAGAATCAACTTGCATCTTAATGTCTGCCTTGACGTCCAGCGTGACCTCAGGATTTTCCCTATCGTTGCTATGTATGACCAGGTGTTTTGTTGTCTGGCCACGTAGTTGCTCGGAAAAATAGTTCACCTTCAATGTTCCGCTCTCTCCCGGAGCGTATTCCTTTTTCGCAAGCGAAAATGGTGTACATCCACAGGTTTTAGTAATCTCCCCTATTTTTAGGGTGCTATTTCCGGCGTTCGTAAATTTAAACTCACAGAGATTACTCGTCCCGGGGCCGACATTACCGAAATTGTGCACTACTTTTTCGAATTCAATTTTTGGTGCCGTTCTTTTGTTACGAGTGGTAGAACGAGTAGGGACTGTCGGCTTGCTCGACTGCTGTAATTGATTGAACTGCTGGAACCAGTCTGAGCTAAGCCCTTGTCGCGGCGCCATAGCTTCCTCTTCGCAGCCGGCCTGAAGGAGTAAACAGCAAGTCATTATGAGAATAGTTAGGATTAACCGGTTTGGTTTCATATTCCTGTTCCCAAAATCATTTCGCGATGGTCTCTTCCAGCCAATCCGAAAAGAGACTTTGATTGACATAAAAAACACATTAAATCGACGATATTAAGATGACCTCCTCACGGTCATACCGCCGGACTTTATAAAACATTATTATACCCGAGTCGGCCGCTTAAGTCAAAGCTTTTCGCTGACTTTTATGGACTTTTTTGTAAACAAAATCCAGATTTCAGCATGGAAAGTCCTATACTATAATGTCCCGGCGAATGTTTACCCTTAGCTGAAATTCATAACAGTTCCAGTGACGTTTTCCGGCGCGGATTTATCGGCATCAATAAGGGATTGGGGCTTACGTACATATAATAACGGGTGGTATGATCAATATGATTGTATTGATGAAACAATGTGTTTAATTGCCTCGGAATCTTTGTTTTTATTATTCTTTCATGCGGATTTGGCAAAATACGGCCTTTGACTATGGAATCGAGTGTTTGCGGAGGATTATTAAATGAAAAGTTGTAGAAATTCGTTGTAATTGCCATTAGAATCCTCAACAGGTCATTGATTGAATATTTTTTGTTGTTTGTTCTTGACGAACGGGCTTTTACTTGATAATTGGTTATTGATTAATAGAAATGGATTCGTTTATAAGTTCGAAAGGAGGCCATTATGGCGAGAATAGTATGTACCGGAATGCTCATAGTATTGCTTAACGCATTGGTTGGTTGTCAGAGTGTCGACAGGGGCGAAGGTCAGCTTATACCACGTAGCAGTAGACAAATCGGACCCGCCAGCGTCGTCAATATCGCTGATACGAGTGAGGCCGATATAGTAGAGCAGATGGCAATCAATCGGCAGGCCTATCGGCAGGGCCTTGAATTGCTGGCGGGATACTACGTAAGGACCGGTAACAATGTGAAGCTTGAGTGGGCCAATAAGGAATTAACTGCGTTGAATACCATGCCAAAATATAACTACATTATTGAGGCGGAAGTGGCCCCGGGCAATCTGAAAGTCAGCGCTTCGATCCCTGATGCGGATGATATTTATTATGACGCCCTGGAGCTTGACAAGAATGCCGGAACGCTACCCATTCTTAAGAATCAAAATCAGTTACGTTTGGCTCTGGAGAAATACAGGGAGTTAATAAGGAAACATCCTTCCAGTGACAAGATCGATGATGCGGCATATAAAGCGGGTGAAATCCACGAATATTTCAAGGATTACTCGATAGCGCTTTTGTATTTCAAAAGGACTTTTCAGTGGGATCCTGAAACTCCTCATCCAGCGAGGTTTAGGGCGGCGCGTATCCTGGATCAAAGACTGCACCGAAACGCCGAGGCACTGCAGCTTTATCAACAGGCTGTCAAAATAGAAAGTCAGTTTGACAAGTATAGGGAATGGAGAGAGTTTGCAGAAAAGCGGATAAAGGAATTGCAGAAGATCGACGAAAGCGGGAACTAAAGTTGATAGAAGTTTTGTAAGAGAGTTTTTCAGCGTTGGAATATCGGGCCTGGTTGGATATCAGGCCCGTTTTTTATGCCAAAGAAATGTCGCTCGAATTCGAGAAAAAACTGGCCGATTTTATAAGGGCGAATGGGCTTTTAAGCTCAGCGAAAAAAATCCTGCTTGCTGTTTCCGGCGGGGCGGATTCGATAGCTCTTATGTACGCGATGCATGCGCTTAAGGCCGGGAACTTTTTCAATGCCGAGTTGCTCTGTGCTCATATCAATCATCAGTTGAGAGGCGACGAAGCGGATTTGGATGAAGAGTTTGTAGTCAACCAGGCAACGAAATTGAAGTTGGCCGTAACGACGAGGCGAGCGGACGTACGCGAGTTTGCCCGTCTGGGTAAGCTGTCGATTGAAACAGCCGCCCGCCATTTACGGATGGAGGCTCTGATCGATATCGCAAAGGCCAACAACTGCAGCCGGATAGCAACAGCACATCAAAAAAACGACAATGCCGAGACCATCCTCCAGCGGCTGAGCCGCGGCACGGGCTTTCGCGGGCTCGGCGGCATCTGGCCGGAGCGAACCTTTGCCGATGAGATCAAATTTATCAGGCCCTTGCTGTGTTTCAGACGCGATGAAGTTGTAAGGTATCTGGAGCAGCGAAATCTGAATTGGCGCCGGGACCATACTAATGCCGATTGTACATATAGGCGGAACTATATCCGGCACCGGTTGTTGCCGGCGTTACAACAGGAATGTTCCGATTCGATTGTCGAACAGTTGTCGCAATTGGCTCGCTCTGCCCGCGGTTTTTACAGCATGGTTTGTGCTCGGACGGATGAGTTGTGGCCTTCCCTGGCTGATAGCGATGTTGAGAAAACCGTTCTGGACTTAAAGCTGTTTCTAACTGAGCCGCAACCGGTAAAAGTAGAGCTGATTCGGCGAAGTCTGGCTAATATCGGCTGCGGCGAGAAAAATTTGACGCAGGGACATTATGGAGGCATACTGCAACTGGCGCAGCAAAATGTCACCAGCAGAAAAATGGAATTGCCCGGCGGATTCGCGGTTCGGCATGAATACGGGAATTTAATTTTTTCAAATTGTAGGGTGGGGCTTGCCCCACCGATATCGTCTAAAGACCAAACTGTAACTCTTGAAATTCCTGGACAGACAACGTTTGAAAAATTTTTAATACAGGCGATTGTTCTCGAAAGGGATGAAGTTGATTTTAAAAAATTCAAGGCCGCCAAAACCGGTTCGATTGAGTGGTTTGATCTGGAGAAGATTAAGCTGCCGCTGGTCGTTCGCCGGCGCCGGGCCGGCGACAGGTTTATTCCTCTGGGCCAAAGCGAGGAAAAAAAGCTCGGCAAATTCCTGACCGCCCAGCGAGTTCCGCATGGGATTCGCAGAGATGTGCTTGTAGTTACCGACAGAGAAAAGATAATTTGGGTCTGGCCCGTTCGAATAAGTGAGCAACAGAAAATTACCGGCGAAACTCGAAAAATTCTTCAGCTTCAAATAACCAATCTCAACGCTTAGCTTCGTATTGCGTTGTCTATAACTAAATAGACAGGAGAACAAATATGAGTTGTTTATGTAATTCTCGCCGCGACTTTTTGAAGGAAATAGGATTCAGTGCTGC
>CAYTNN010000185.1:0-8895 GCA_964439135.1 uncultured Pirellulales bacterium | reverse complement strand
CCTTCCGGTCCTACACGGACAACTACACGGACAAGAGCCTGATTTACGGCGAGAACGTCGAGCGCATCGCCATTACGGGCCTCGGCACAATCGACGGCCAGGGTGCATCGTTTGAAGGCCCTTACAAAGTGCGTCCTTATATGATTCGATTCATTCAGTGCAGGAATGTCACCGTCAGGGACGTAACTATCAAGGATTCACCGATGTGGGTTCAGCACTTCCTGGCCTGCGACGACGTGCGCATTACGGGAATCACGGTCAGGAGTCTGGTCAATCATAACAACGACGGCATAGACATCGACTCTTGCCGGCGGGTCGTCATTTCAGAATGTAATATTAATTCCGGGGACGACGCCATCGTGCTCAAAAGCACCTCGGCGCGGGTCTGCCGGGACGTGGTGGTGAGCAATTGCATCCTGAGCAGCCGATGTAACGCCCTGAAGATGGGCACCGAATCTAACGGTGGCTTCGAGAATATTGTTATTACCGGCTGCTCGATTTACGACACGCTCTTAGCGGGGATCGCGCTGGAAATCGTAGACGGCGGCACGATGGATCGTGTGATCGTCTCGAACATTACGATGAACAAGGTCGGAGCACCGCTCTTTGTCCGGCTGGGCAACCGCGCTCGTATGTTCAGGAAAGATATGGAAAAGCCTGCTATAGGCGTCCTGCGGAACGTCACTATCAGCAATATCGAGGCGACCGGTGCCAATCCGACGGGCTGTGCGATTTCCGGTCTGACCGAAGCGAAGATAGAAAACGTCACGCTGAGCAACGTGAGACTGTCCTTCGAAGGCGGCGGGACAAAGGCCGACGCCGAACGGGAGATTCCCGAGAAGCCTGCTGACTACCCGGAGTATTCCATGTTCGGCAGACTGCCGGCTTACGGATTATATTGCCGTCACGTCAAGGGCCTGAAGCTGTTCAACATGCAACTGCAATTGGCCAGTCCCGATAAGCGTCACGCCGTTGTGCTTGAAGACGTCGAAGATGCGCTGATCGACTGCCTGGATGCACCGCTTTCGCCAGAAGCCGGTGAGATGATTGGCCTTACCAATGTTAAAAAGGTCTTTATTCGCGATAAGCAAAACAAAATGTTTGAACATTGATTGAATAACGGAGAACGGATTTATGATTTTGGAAAAGTATTCTTTTGGAATCGGCGACAGGTTCTGTCACCAGGGAAAGGCCCAGCTATCCGCTATAATGAAGGCTAAAGAGCAGGGCCTTAGCATTACACCGGTCTGGAACAAGTCGCACAGGGAACATACGATCATCGGGACAACGCCGGCGGACACGCGTCAGGAGGCTCTCGATGCGGTTAAGGTCCTGCAGTGGGACGGGCCGTATTTTGTGGATGCCGACCACATCGGGCCGGGCAACGTAGATCAGTTCATGGAATCGAGCGATTTTTTCACGCTCGACGTTGCCGATTTTATCGCCCAGCCGGCGGACAAAGCCGACGTCGATGCTTTTGTTATGAAATACAGCAGGTACATAGGCTCGCTTGCCGTCGAAGGTATCGAACGGAATCTTGACGTCACCGAGGAACGAATCAGAGCGATCGGCGGTAAGTTCCTGCTGGCGGTCAGGCAAGCGGGCGGAATCTATCGCCATATCGCAGAAGCCAAAGGCGCCGGCAGCTTTATTACCGAAGTTTCGATGGACGAGACCGACCAGCCTCAGACGCCGGTCGAAATGCTTTTTATCTTAGCGGCAATCGCCGACGAAGGGATTCCCGCCCAGACGATTGCGCCGAAATTCACCGGCCGGTTCAATAAGGGCGTGGATTACGTCGGTGACGTCACCACCTTCGCGAAGGAATTCGAAGAGGACCTGGGGGTAGTTAACTTCGCGATAAGAGAATTCGGCCTGCCCGAGAACCTCAAGCTCAGCATTCACTCGGGCAGCGATAAGTTCTCGATATACGGGCCCATCGCCGGGGCTCTTAAGAAATTCGACGCCGGGCTGCACGTCAAGACTGCCGGCACAACCTGGCTGGAAGAGCTGATCGGCCTGGCGATGGCGGCGCCGGACGGCTTGTCAATCGCAAAAGAAGTCTATGCCAAAGCGCTACACCGATTCGGCGAGCTTTGCGGGCCTTATGCTACCGTCATCGATATCGACACGGCAGAGCTGCCCACCGCAGAGGAGGTGGACAAATGGGACGGGCTGAGTTTCGCCTCGGCGTTGAGGCACGACCAATCATGCGAGCAGTACAATCCCAACTTCCGTCAGCTTCTGCACGTCGCGTACAAGATTGCCGCGGAGATGGGAACGCGCTTCTCGAATGCGCTGGACAGACACGAGGACATCATCGCGCAGAACGTATCGGAGAATATTTACGAACGGCACATAAAACCTGTCTTTATTGGATCCCCCTGAGCCAGTTGTCGGCGAGGATTTTGAGGTCGGTGAAACCGACTGAGCCGGATTGATCCAGGTCTGTACCCTCGCAATAGTAATTCGAAGCGTTACAGTTGTTGAGGAGCCAGTGCGAAGCGAAGAAGGCGAAATCGATGAAATCGACACCATCGGGACAGCGAAAATCGGTGACAGGAATCTGCCATAGCAGCACGGGATAATTCATCCCATCGCAGATTGTCCAGATATCCCCGAAGTCCCAGCCTACGTCTGTAAAAGTACTGATTGTCTGCATTTCGACGGTCGTCTTACCCGTTCCTCCGGGGCTGGTTGACCAGCCGCTCGTCTGGGTATCCCAGAAGCAGTGCGTAGCGCCACCCAGGACCCGTACATATCCCGTGAAGCCGCCGACGTGCAGATTGCCCGAGACGTCGCCGGATGAATAGCACTTGTAGGCTCTGCCTCGCTCTATTTGTCCGACCAGTCCGCCCGCGTAGGTACCTCCGTTGACACTGCCGGTGGCATAGGAGTTGCTGAGCACGGCTTCTTCATTAGTTGTCATACCCGCGAGGCCGCCGACTTCCAGATTGCCTGTGACGTTGGCTTTGGAATAGGATGAGTTCACCGTCGCGTCGGTGACATATCCGACCAATCCGCCGACATAATGATTGCCGGAGACAGTGCCGGTGGAATAGCAGTATAGCATCCTGCCGGAAGTCGAGCCGACTAATCCGCCGATATAGTAGTCGCCTGAAACACTTGCCCTTTCGACGTAGCAGCTCGTGAGCGAGCCCTGATTTAGATCACCGAGAAGTGAACCGACCTTGCCTCCCTGGGCAAAGACGTCGGGATCGATCAATCCCAGATTCTTGATCTGCCCGCTCACGCATCCGAACAATCCCGTGTACCACTGGCGTGTCGTTCTCAGGCTGAGATTCGAAATCGTATGGTCGTTGCCGTCGAAAATGCCGTGGAACGAGTTCTCCGGATCGGTCCCGATAATGTTGTACGCGGTCCCGGTATACTCGCCCAGGTCGATATCAGCCCTTAGCTGGAAGTGCTTATTCCAATCACTCGAAGCGGCTCCAATGGCGTTCATCTGCTCGGCGGTGCGAATCAGATACGGATCGCTCTGAGTTCCGGTACCGCCGCCATATTGGGCCTGAGCCGGTAAGCAAAAAAAGCAAAGAGCGAACAATACGAAGTACGGCATTTTTCCCTTACCGTTCGGTTTGCAAGACCCGGACGGGCCGAGAGTATCATTTAAACTGCACATATTTTGCCCTCCTTCTTCAAGAACGAGTGGACAGTTCATGCTACTTGTTAATATCGAGTATATCATCTGCCGGGGCCGTCGTCAAGCATTTTCTGACAGCTTCGGCCACCCGGCCGGCAATCTACTTTAGCGGTTCGATATAAATGTTGCGATATTCTATCGGAGTTCCTTCGCTCTGGAGGCAGATTTTACCGGAGCTTGCCGAGCATTTGGTTGCCACATTCTGCAGGACGCCGTTTACCAGAACGACGATCCAGTCGTCCTTACAGATGATATCGTATGCGTTCCACTCGCCGAGCGGTTTTTCGGTGCTGTCTTTGAGCTTTAAGGTCCTGCGTCCTTTGACCCGTGTGCCTCCGTTGGCGTGCTCGGCGGTTTCGAGTCCGTCAATGACCCAGAAATCGCCGGCGTTCCCCGAATAAAGCTGGCATTCGAGGCTCTTCGGCCACACTTTGTCCTCGCCGCTCATGTGTACGAGGACGCCGTTGTTGCCGCCTTCTTCAGGCCAGCGCCATTCGACGTGTATCAGGTAATCGGCATAGTCTTTCTCGGTACGCATATAACCAGCAGGTTTTCCCTCGCAGCGAACCAGACCATTCTTAACAGACCATGTTTTCATGACGTCATGGTCCGGTTCGTGCGTAAAGAGCTTCCAGCCGACAAAGTCTTTGCCGTTCCACAGCATCATTTTGTCTTTCGGCACGATCGGCTTGTTCAGCCCTTCCGAAGCACCTGTTGCCGCAGCAAACAGAGCTACTGTCACGGCCAGCACCGCGATTACCGACATGTAGCGTTTCATTGGATTCTCCCTTCTTTGTTATAAAACATTCTCTTTTCAACAATGAACAACAAACACGATAGTTGTTTCAAATCAGTTTTGTCTGGCCGGGAATCGCTACCGGCCTGGTCTCCAAATCGCCGAACTCGTACTTTGGCGGCGAAAGATCCAGCTTCGAAGCGTTCATCGCCCAGTCCCACTTCAGCGCCCGGCCGGTATAAGCACTCATCCGGCCCATGATTGCCGTAAGGCTGCTCTCAGCGATCCGCTTACCTTCATTTAGCCGTTTACCTTCACGAATAGCGGCAATCTGGTCCGCGTGTTGCGTTATGCATGGATCAATACTATCCCATGCGTATTCGGCTTTGTTGGGTCCTTCTATTACGACCCTGCCAAAGTCCGTATAGGCCCGGCCCTTCGTCCCCATAAACCTCTGGTCGTTACGATTCGTGACGCCGTCAATCTGGCTGCCCATATACTCGACTCGCACGCCGTTCGGATACTCATATTCGACGGCAAAATGGTCGTAACAGTTGCCGTACTCCGGACCGGTCCGGACCTGCCGGCCGCCCATGCCGATGCACTGCACCGGATGAGCATCAAAAGCCCAGTTCATAACGTCCAGATTATGCACGTGCATCTCGACGATGAAGTCGCCGGAAAGCCAGGTGATAAACAGCCACCGGCGGATCTGCCATTCCATATCCGACCAATCCGGCTTCCGCTCCTTTGGTCCCCAGTCAAGCATGCCGCCGCCGAGCCTGACACACTGGCCGCCCACAAGTTCACCTATGGCACCGTCATGGATGCTCTTAATGCCTTCTACTAAATGTGATATCCTCCGCATTTGTGTACCGGCTACAATTGTTAAACCTTTTTTGTCCGCCAGTTCGGATGACTCAATAACTGAACGAACACCTATAGGGTCCACCGCAACGGGCTTTTCCATGAAGACATGCTTGCCGGCTTCGATAGCGGCCTTAAGCTGCATAGGACGCCAATGCGGTGTCGTCGTCAGGATGACCATGTCCACATCGCAGGCCAGCACATTTTTGTAGGCGTCAAAGCCCGAAAAGCAGGCGTCATCCGTCACTTTGACTTTCTCGCCCAGCTCTTCCTTGAGCCTCCGCCGGCAACTTTCCAGCCGATCTCTGAAGGTGTCGCCCATTGCCACGAGTTCGACATTCTCCGAAGAATTCAGACACTTTGTTGCATCATGGGTGCCTCGTCCGCCGCAGCCAATCAGGCCTATGCGGACCTTGTCGGAACCGGCGGCGAACATCCGGCTCGTCCCCGAAGCCAAAGTCGCCGCTCCCAGTGTCGCTGAGGCCTTCATGAAGTCTCTGCGCGATAAGTCCGGCGTTGTTTGCATTGCTTTGTTTTTCATTGCTTATCCTTTCAATAAACGGTTATCGATCGAAGCTTGTTAAACGAGCGGTGACTTGCCCGGCATCGGAACCGGCGCTACGGGCAAATCGCCTAACTCATATTTCGGCGGCGTCAGGTCCAGTTTCGAAGCATTCATTGCCCAGTCCCATTTAAGCGCTCGGCCTGTGTACGCACTCATCCGGCCCATGATAGCATTCATCGTGCTCTCCGCTACCTGCACACCTTCATTCAGGGCGGCACCTTCGCGGATACTCTTGATCAAATCGACGTGTTCCTGCACGTACGGATTCGGCGAACCGGGCGGTTCGTACGGATTTTCTCCCTTGATATAACCGGTCGCGCTGTCAATATAAGCAAAGCCTTTTGTGCCGACGATTCTTTCCGAGACTCGGTCGGAGCAGCCGGGAATCTGCCGGCACATGCTCAGGACGCGAACGCCCCGGGGATACTCGAACTCTATCGCGAAATGGTCCCAGATGTTGCCGCCCGTGCGAACCTCCCGGCCTCCCATGCCCATGCACTGGACCGGGTGAGCCTGCAGCGCCCAGTTCATAATATCGATATTGTGAACGTGCTGCTCGACGATATGGTCGCCGCAAATCCAGCAGAAGTAATACCAGTGGCGAAGCTGCCATTCCATATCACTCATACCGTTGGGTTTCTCGCCCCTAAGCGAGCCGCCGCCTCCGTTCCAGTAGCACTGTGCGGCGACAATTTTCCCAATCGCCCCGTTGTGAATCCGGTTGATGATCTCAAGGTAGTGCCGCTGATGACGCCGCTGCGTCCCGGCAACAACTGACAGGCCTTTTTGTTTTGCCAGCTTCGCCGCGGCGATTACTTTTCGAATCCCAACCGGGTCCACCGCTACGGGCTTTTCCATAAACACGTGTTTGCCGGCCTGGACCGCGGCCTCGAAATGCTCGGCCCGAAAATGTGGCGGAGTCGTGAGAATAACCATATCCACGCCGCTGCCGAGCAACTTATGAAACGCGTCAAAGCCGACGAACTTCCGCTCTTCGGGAACGTCCATCTGGTCCGCCAGGCCATCGAAGTCCACGCGGTCGTACCGGCCTTTCGCTCCCTTGCTGAGCATGTCGTAAGAAACGTCGAGCTTGTCACGGAACAAATCCGCCATCGCCCAGAGTTTAACCGATTTATCAACACCCATCAGTGCCTGGGTTGCAGCTCCGGTGCCGCGTCCGCCGCAGCCGATTAAACCAACCTTCACCGCACCCGATCCGGCGGCATGGAGCCTGCTGGTTAATGCGGGGCCGGCACCGACTAATGAAGCGGCCGCCGCTGCTTTAACAAATTCTCTGCGTGAAAGTCTTTTGTCTGTTTGCTTTTTTTCTTCTTGCATTATCAATTCTTTCAACTAAAGGTTATCAACTCGAATCGATTAGATTAACGGCGTCTTACCCGGAACCGCGACCGGCCTGACCGGCAGATCGCCCCATTCATATTTCGCCGGGGCAAGGTCCAGCTTCGAGGCATTCATCGCCCAGTCCCATTTCAGTGCCCGGCCGGTATAGGCGCTCATCCGGCCCATGATGGCATTCATCGTACTCTCGGCGACGTTTTTGGCCTCGTTGATCGGGGCCCCGTCGCGAATGCTCTTTATCAGGTCGGCCATCTCCTGTACGTAATGGTCCGGGTCGGGCCCCTCGTACCTGAAGGATTTTTCGCCCGTAATCACACCGCGATCGATATCGGCAACGCCCTTTGTGCCGACCACTCGCTCGGCGATTCTGTCCGTGCAGCCGTTAATCTGCCGGCACATGCTCTCGACGCGAACGCCGTTCGGATACTCATACTCGACGGTGAAGTGGTCGTAAATATTGCCCAGGTCGCGTACGGCCCTGCCGCCCATACCGATGCATTGCACCGGATGAGCCTGCAGCGCCCAGTTGAGAACATCCAGATTGTGGACGTGCTGCTCGACGATATGGTCGCCGCTGGTCCAGGTGAACCATGGCCAGCTCCGGCACTGCCATTCCATGTCGGAGAGATCTTGCTTGTCATACCACTTCCAGTAGCCGAGCATGTCACCACCGTTCCAGTAGCCCTGGCCCGAAACAATCTCGCCGATCTGGCCATCATGAATCCGCCGGATGATTTCCTGGTACTTCTTGCTGTGCCGGCGCTGCGTGCCCGCGACCACCGAGAGCCGCTTTTGTCCGGCGAGTTCCGCCGTCTCAATCATCGAACGGATGGCCTTCGGATCCACGCCCGCGGGCTTCTCCATAAATACGTGCTTGCCCGCCTGCACTGCGGCCTTCAAATGCTGCGCTCGCCAGTGGGGCGGCGTCGTCAAAACTACCATGTGCACGTCGCACTGCAATACTTTCTTATACGCGTCAAAGCCTATAAAGCGCTTGTCCGGCGTGACTTTCAGAGCGGCCGGCACGTCTTTTCTGAGCTTATCAAGCGACTCTTTCAGGCGGTCTTCGAACAAATCGCCCATCGCCGTAATTTCCACGCCCGGCGAGCTTTTAACACAACTGACAAGGTCCCGCGTGCCCTGCCCGCCGCAGCCGATTATACCGATACGGATCGTGTCCGAGCCCGCGGCAAAGATATTGCTCCCGCCCGATGCCAGAACCGTTGCCCCGACAGCCGCCGAAGTCCTGATAAAGTCGCGACGTGTTAGCTTGTGCCTTTTTATGTTCGTGTGGCCTTTCATAAATATTCCTTCCAATTATGAGATTTTGCGTTATTCAGATCAATACCGGGCGCACCCTCGAATATTCTTTGGCTCCTGAAGAAAATCGTTTCGTGCTCATAAAGCTACATGCAACTTGCCACGGCGTCAAGACGAATTTCGCGTCTAATTTGTTCAAAGGTGCATATTGTGTTTGCGTGTGCTCATCAGAGTGGCACACTCAAAGGCAAAGTCTTTGAGTATGGCCTAATCTGGCAATCTACGAGTAGTCGTACGGTTTTTTGCCCTGTTTGATTCGGCTTTCGTTTTGCATCTGGCGCAGGGTCTCGGTTAAGACTTCGGCAAGTTTCTCATTGCTCATATTCTTTACCTGCTCGGCGGGTATGGCTTTGCCGTAGCTGACCACAATCGAGCCGTGCGAGA
>CAYTNN010000184.1:3148-8907 GCA_964439135.1 uncultured Pirellulales bacterium | reverse complement strand
GCATATCTTTAGCTTTCTCGGCGTTATTACCCGGCCAGGTGACAATCTTCGGTCTGGACAATCCCATTGCGTGTTTGTATAATACGAAAATACGATCGAGTATCATCAAGGACTGTTTTTTTGGAACAAACAGCGTGAAAAGCCTGCTTTAGCTGTTAATAATGCTATGATGAAATACAATATTTTATTTTATATCATGATTCTAATAACGCCGGCAGCATCCGCGAATCTCCCCTCGCTCGAAACCCTCAACAGCGGCGTTTTCACCCAATCCTTAAAAAATCTTCCCGGCGAGTTTGACAACATTGAAGAAATCATTTTCGTACAGCGAGGCGGATACGAAGATCCGCACTGGTACGCGAATATCGGCTACTTCTGTGACAATGAAAATGATCCCGCTTACACGACGGGCGCACAGCTTTGCAAATTAAACTTAAAAACCGGCAGGATTACTGTTTTGCTGGAAACGGCCGAAGGCTGCATTCGTGATCCGAAGGTCCACTACGACGCGAAGAAAATCATTTTTGCCTGGCGAAAAGCCGGCCTTAAAAATTATGATCTCTACGAGATTAACATCGACGGCACCAACATCCGCCAGATTACTTCAGGGCCTTTCGACGATTACGAACCCGAATACCTTCCCGATGGCGGCATCGTTTTCGTCTCCACACGCGCCCGGCGATGGGTCGGCTGCTGGATAACCCAGGTCGGCACAATCCACCGCTGCGACGGGGACGGCAAGAATATTCAGACGCTCTCATGCAATATCGAACACGACAACACTCCGTCTGTGCTGCCTAACGGACAGATTCTCTATATGCGATGGGAATACGTCGACCGCTCACAGGTGGAGTACCACCACCTCTGGACGATGAATCCGGACGGGACAAATCAGGAGATATACTACGGCAACGAAGTTTCGTGGGGAGTATTCCTCTCCTGCCGGCCAATCCCCAACGACGAGCGAGTTATGGGAATCTACTCGCCCGGCCACGGACATCGCGATCATTATGGCTGGCTGTCGTTCTTCTCCAGAAAATATGGTCCCGATGATCCGCGCGGACTCGAACATATAATATTTCCGTGGGGCAAAGGATACCTCGCCGATCCCTGGCCGCTCAGCACGAAAACTGTACTCGCCGCCGAATTGGGCAAATCCCGGCTTGTTTTCGTTACAAAAAATAAAGACGATGACAAATACACGCCGCACGCAATCTACGAAATAAAAAACAACGACAAGAAATGGCTCACCCAGTCGCCCCGTCCAATCATTGCACGGCCCCGTGAAAGAATCATCCCAACACGTTCCGATTCGACCAGCTCAACCGGAACACATGTAATGGTTGACATTTATAATTCGCAGAACTTAAAAGGAATCAAACGCGGCGAAATAAAAAAGCTGCTCATTATCGAAACACTTCCCAAACCCGTCAACTTCTCCGGTGGGCCGGACACTCTAAGCTGGCTCGGCTCATTTAACCTCGAACGAATTCTCGGCACCGTCCCCGTCGAATCCGACGGCTCGGCGTATTTTGAATTGCCCGCGAACCGCCCGGTCTTTTATGTCGCTCTCGACGAAAATGACCTCTCGTGCAGACGAATGCAGAGCTTTACCTGTCTAAGGCCCGGCGAAACAACTTCTTGTATAGGATGCCACAACTCACGTAACCATTCGAACGCCAACGTCGGCAGCGCCCGCAGAATCAAGGCACTCCGACGCCCCCCTTCGAAAATCGAAAAAATCGAAGGTATAGCGGATGTGCCGGACTTCATGCGGGACGTCCAGCCGGTCCTCGACAAATATTGTATCGGATGCCATAACACCGAAGACCGAAAAGGACGCCTGTCTCTCGAAGGCGACATGGGAGTCACATGGTCGATCAGCTACTACTCGCTTACGATGAGAGAACAGATCGGCGATGGCCGTAACGGCCTCGGCAACCAGCCTCCTCGTTCTCTCGGCTCCAGCGCATCACCACTGCTTCGTAAGCTCGAAGGGTCTCATCACAGCGAAAAAGCTTCACGTGAAGACTGGCTGAAAGTCTGGGCATGGACCGAGGCCGCAGCACCATTTTGCGGAACTTACGGCGGTCTTAGAAATCAGAAACAGCAGAATACAAAGGTAGGCGTCTTCGCAAACCAGGCCGGCGGTGTTCTCCATAAACGCTGCTACTCATGCCACAATCCCGAAGGAAAAGGTCCGCAGAATCGCCTCGTCGAAACGTTTGATGTGGATCAACGAAGAAAGCTCGTAGAGCGTCCCACCGGCCAATATGAACGTCTCGTTTTAAAGGACGACCCGGCACGCTATTTTTCATGGGACGTATTGATAAACGCAACCCGCCCCGAAAAATCCGCAGTCCTGCTGGCGCCCCTCGCAAAAGAAGCGGGCGGATGGGAAGCCTGTCCCGACGTATTCAAATCAAAAGACGATCCCGGCTATAAAACAATGTTAACCGCGGCGACAAACTGGCAGGCCGAATGGCAAAAATCCCACGCTTTCGGCTCGCCCACCTTCCAGGTCAATCACCAGTACATACGTGAAATGGTGCGTTTCGGAATCCTGCCGGAAAACACTCATGCACAGAACGTAGATCCGTACGAAACTGATCAGAGATACTGGGATATGTTTCATTATAAGCCGAAGACATATCAAAACCGGATGGCGAAACACTAAGCGCTGCTAATCCAGCATATTCGCGAAGAACTATAAAGCCGTAACATCAGGTCGGCGAGGAAAAGAACTCCAGATTCGAAGCTTGAGAACCTAATCCCGGATTGCCGGATCCAAAAAGTTGTTGCTCGATTCCCAATACTTTATGAGCATCAAGCATCGAGTAACGCATGTCTCACACGTCTCCTGCTGATCCTCTCAGGAAGAGACTATTGTAATATAACGCATTATATGTTATAATACTATGTGTCGTTATAAAGCTCATCGGCTGTTGGCAGCGGTGCTTTATGGTTTGCTGGTCTGAACGAGAAGGGTTACTACTTGTATGAAATATTCGTGGATTCTTGCTGTTCTTGTGGTATTCAATCTTGCAGTCAATACTTCTACTCCTGTCCGGGCACAAGAGGAAATCCGGATAAACGAATTCATGGCCGTGAACGATATCGGCCTTGATGACGAGGACCGGGATGAAGCCGACTGGATCGAAATCTACAATCCCGGAACGGATACGATCAATTTAGACCGGTGGTATCTGACAGATGACGACAACGATCTTCGAAAGTGGGCGTTTCCGGAGGTGATGCTCGGGCCCGATGCTTATCTGGTTGTCTTTGCCTCCGGAAAAAATCGGATAGATCCTCTGGGAATATTGCATACGAATTTTAAGCTGAGTGGGAGCGGCGAATATCTGGGGTTGGTCCGTCCGGACGGCAGGACTGTGGTTTCTGAGTTCTTTCCGAGCTATCCGCCACAAGCCCCCGACGTTTCTTACGGCCCCATCGGTAGTAGTGTCGAGACAGTGTTCTTAATGCCCGGTGCGCCGGCCAGGGCCTTGGTACCCCGTAACAGTGCACTGGAACCGAATCCGCGGCAATCGGAGACGCTGCGTCCCTGGGCACAGGAAGACCTGGATGATTTATCATGGCAGACTGGCTCAACCGGTGTAGGTTATAACTACCAGGGACTGATCGGTTTGGATGTCTCGAACATGCGAAACAGCAATACCACGGTGTATATCCGCGTGCCCTTTACGGTAGAAGATCCCTCGGCGATCAGGGCCTTGACCTTGCGCATGCGTTTTGCCGACGGGATGATCGCCTATATCAACGGGCACGAGGTGGCACGGTACAATGCGCCGGCCCCGGGCGCTGAGAGGTGGAACTCCGGCGCATCTTCCAATCGGTCCGACAGCATCGCTGTTAATCCGGTCGATTTTACAATCCCGCAATTCGACTTTCTCCATGTGGGGACCAACCTGCTGGCCGTGCAGGGGCTAAGCTATCAGATGGATAGTTCGAGCCTGCTGGTGCTTCCCGAGTTGCTGGCCACGATATCTACAGCAGACAGCTCGTTATGCCGGTATTTCCCGACACCGACGCCCGGAATAGCGAACAACGCCGGGGTAGATGTTTTAGGGCCGATCATTTCCGATACGGATCACGATCCGCGCATACCCGCTGAAAACGATGACCTGCAGATCACGGCCCAAATCGAGCCGTCCTTCGATCCTGTTGATGCCGTTGTGTTGCACTATTGCGTGATGTTTGCGTGGGAAGTGACAGTACCGTTAATGGATGATGGTTTGAGCGGCGACGATAACTACGGCGACGGTATCTACGGGGGGCGAATCCCCGCAACCGCGTTCGGTGCCGGACATATGGTCCGCTGGTACATTACGGCTACAGATACAGCCGGACGCGAATCGCGGTTCCCGACCCACAATGATCTGCTGAATTCCCCGAAGTATTGCGGGACCGTAGTGGATGACCCGAGCCTGACTAATCCGTTGCCGGTGCTGCATTGGTTTATCCTGAATCCGAACGCCGCTAACTCCGATGCCGGAACCCGCTGCTCGCTCTTTTACGACGGACAGTTCTACGACAATGTATTGATCAATATTCACGGTCAATCCAGCCGGGGTTTTCCAAAGAAGAGTTATGACATCGATTTCCATCCCGGGCACAATTTTAAATGGGCCCAGGGACAGCCGCGTGCCGATGATATCAATCTGATGACGACCTATCCGGACAAGGCGCAGATGCGTAACATGCTGGCCTATGAGACATATCGGGATGCGGATTGTGCTTACCACTGGGTGTTTCCGGTACGCGTCCAGCAAAACGGCGACTTCTGGGGCACGGCCCACGCCATGGAGAACGGCGATGAAGACTGGCTGATTCGAATGGGCTTGAACGCCGAGGGGGCCCTTTACAAGATGTACAACATGTTCAACAGTGCAAGTCACGCTAATAGCGGTGCTGAAAAGAAAACGCGCAAGTATGAAGACAACACGGATTTGTCCGAACTCTACGACAGCCTCAGCCTCTCAGGCGAAGCACGCCGCCGATATCTCTATGACAATGTGGACGTCGCGCAGGTCGTCAACTTCCTGGCTGCACGCGCAATCACGGGAGACGTCGACTGCTGCCATAAAAATTACTATTTTTACCGTGATACGGGCCTCAGCAATGAATGGCAGATGTGGCCGTGGGACGTGGACCTGAGCTTCGGACGAGTGTGGAATTCCTCGCAGACTTACTGGAACGAAGAGCTTATTCCAAATACGAGCCTGTTTGTCGGCCAGGGCAACAGTATGCCGAATGCCATTTTTAACTCCCCGGAAACACGACAGATGTATTTGCGCCGCGTACGAACGCTCATGGATGAGCTTCTAAAAGCACCGAACACGCCGGAGGACGAACTATATTATGAGCCGCGTATCGATATGCTGGCGTCTCTGCTTTACGAGGATGCGGCCTTAGACGCCGCTAAATGGGGCTCGGATGCCTGGGGGAACGGTTCGACGGCTCCTAATTACCCCCAATCGCTAATGGAAGCCGTTGAAGAGCTGAAATACTTTTACCTGCCCGAGCGCCGGCGTCAATTATTCAACGGCCTGGCCTCCGGGACACGTGAGTTGCCCGGTGCCCAACCGGCCGGTACGGTTGTTAATTTCGGGATTATTGAGACTAATCCTGCCGGCGGTAACCTGGATGAGCAGTATATCCAACTGCAAAATCCCAATGGTTTTGCGGTAGATATTTCCGGCTGGACACTAAGTTGTGGGCAAGATTCGCAAATCCAT
>CAYTNN010000184.1:0-3048 GCA_964439135.1 uncultured Pirellulales bacterium | reverse complement strand
GAGAGATTGAGAGAATGCAATTCGATATTATCCAATTTAGGTAAATGTTACCGAGTAAATCCGTGCTGTTAGAACTCGATAGCGGCACAGACAAATGGTCAGTCGCGGAGGAATTGCTTATGTATCTTGACGATTGCTCCCGGTTGTGTGTTGACAAACTCCGGGATGTTCGCGGCGCGGTCGTGTGCCGTCAGATGCGCGAGGAGTACCGCCGGTGTACTGCAGCCGTTCTCGTC
Source organism: uncultured Pirellulales bacterium (assembly GCA_964439135.1). Taxonomy (GTDB): domain Bacteria; phylum Planctomycetota; class Phycisphaerae; order Sedimentisphaerales; family Anaerobacaceae; genus JAFGPJ01. The sequence continues at coordinate 2,812 of CAYTNN010000184.1, read as the reverse complement.
AATGTGCGTCAGGCATAATTGTGTGTAGTCTGAGTAGGCCTTGGATGCGAAGACCAGCCATTTGCCGTTTGGTGAGAAGCTATGCCATGAATTCATCCGCGAGGTGTTACAGCGGAGCCTGCGTGCGTTGCCGCCTTCTGCCGGTATGATGTACAACTCGCTGTCGGGCTGAAGCAGCATGTAGCTTTTCGCCCGGCAAAACACGATCCAGCGACCATCGGGGCAGTAGCGTGCAAAGTAATTGCTCATGCCGTTGTTGGATGCTCCCTCAACGGGTTCTGCCGTGCCCCCTTGGCCGGCGTTGAAAGGAATTCTGTACAGGTCGAACTGGAAGGGCTCGTCTGCCTCGATGAACTCTCTGCTTTCGATCGGGGTCAGCCATATATGGCCCTGGTGCTTGGTGTTTCGCAGATCGGGCGCTTTGGCCCGGGCGAAGACAATATACTCTCCGTCAGGGCTCCAGGTCGGATTGCTCTGCACAAAGTTGGGATCGTTGGCTCCGGGCAGATCGTGGAACCGGCCCGTTTCTCTGTCGAACACGCACAGGATACCTTTGACGGGAAAGAATTCTTGAGAAAAGGCCAGCTCCGGCTTGGGAACAAAAACAAACAGGTCTTTAACGGTGCTGACGACGTACCGGCCGTCCGGGGATATCTGCGACAGCAGGCCGTAGGTTTGTTCGGTGTTTTCCTGATCTGTCCAGGTGATAATGTCTTTAGAAGCCAGAACCGTCTGTTCCCTGACTGTTGTGATAGCGTATGAACCTTTTCTATTGGCAAAGTCCACATCCATCGCAAGCGTTTTGCCGTCACTGCTGAACGAGTGACAGTTGCCGCATACCGGAAGACCCTTCAGGACAACGGGCGGCGGCTTCGGCGACGCGATAGACCCAAAACGCCACCTGATGCCGGGCAGATCTTTATTCGCGTTGAGAAACGGCAAAGTGACCTCGCGATAGAACAAAGGCGCCTCGACACGGTCTTTTGATGTTTTAAAGGACATCCGGCCTTGCGATAGGACCCTTGCAGGTTCACCCGGATCGATGCCGAGTATGACGACTTGTGTCTCCCGTTCGAGCGACCTGCGCTTCATGTTGTTCCAGTCTTCCGGCCGGGGTGTCCACTGTTGCCGCCGCACCGGAAAGTGCATCAACGGGCTGCCGTCGGCAAACTCGATCCGGACCAGCCACGCTCGCGAGGACGGGACGCTGTCTTTCCAGTGGAACGCGGGCGGGATCATCTCGGGCGGAAACAGCGTTCCATTGAGGGGATACTCAACCGTGACCTCGCCGTAATCCGCGTGCTGCTGATAGACGGCAAGTATGTCTTCAACGCGGAATGCGTTTGGCTGCAAAGTTATGTACAGAACGGCCACGGTGCCCAGCGTTGCTGCAACGATAACCACGCACAGGACTTTCTTACGCATCAGAATCCTTCTTATTTAGGCTGCCGCCGGCGTTAAGGCCGGCATAAAACCTTGAGCTGACATTTCTTATATCAGACAATCGATCCATGCTACCAGGTATTATAGCCTTGGTCAGAAATTCTTTCAATGGATTCGAATATATAAGATCTTGATATTCAAATGGGTGATCGCGAGATTTTTGTCTCTTGAATCATATATTTCTGAGTGGTATAATCGCCTCTGTATAACTTGGACAGCTTTATGCTTTATTAACCTTTACTCGGGAAGGGACACAAATGAAGTCAAACCAGGCTGAACAATCCTCAAATATGAATCAACATTACCCTCCATTACAGACGAAGTTGATTTTCTGGGTTCTCGCTTCCTTGATCTTTAGCTCATTGTCTGCAATCGCCCAGCCTTCCGCCGGCCCGTATGGCCCGATTTGGCAACAATACAATTTACCACAAGTGGAGGGCCGGATTTATTATGCCGCGCCTGATGGACAGGCCGATGAACAGGGAACGACACTTGAGAAGCCGACAACTCTATCGGCGGCAATAGAGCGAGTCAAGACCGGCGATGCGATTATTCTGCGCGGCGGAGTCTATCGGACCGGAGGTCTGCTTTTGAACCAGGGGATCACCATTCAACCCTATGCGGACGAACATCCTGTCCTTAAAGGAACCATGATCGCAGCCCAATGGGAGCATCCTAAGGACGGATTGTGGAAAACATCCTGGTCCCGTTTGTTCCCTTCCAAACCTGCGGAATGGTGGCGACCACGGAGGTCGACGCCGCTCTACCGTTTTAATAATGACATGGTATTTATCAATGGCGAGTTATTGAATCCGGTGGGTGCCGTAGAAGACGTTAACGAGAACTCATATTTCATTGATTACCATGCAGGACAAGTTTATATCGGCACCGATCCGGCAAACAAACTTGTCGAAATCACCGCCTTCGATAGTGCAATAACACGAACAACCGGAGACTGCCACGGCAAAAGTTCCGACGGCAAAGGTCCGGCGATTCGTGGAATCACCTTCACCCAGTATGCTTTCCGTGCGTTCGAAATCGAGGGCAAAAACCCGGAGGGTTTGTCCGATGAGTCCAGCCACGGAAAGGACATGACAGGCATGACTTTGGAGCATTGCGCCCTGACCTATTGTTCCCGTGTGGGCGGCTACTTCAGGGGCGACCATTTAACCATCCGGCATTGTTTGGTGAGCGATACCAGTACGGAAGGGATCTTCATCCTGAGCTCGTCCGATGTTCTTTTGGAAAAGAATATCTTCAGGCGCAACAATATCGAGAATATTCAGGGATACTTTCCGGCAGCGGTGAAAATCTTTAACCAATGTTATCGCGTGACCTGCCGGGACAACCTGGTCCTTGACCATCCCAA
>CAYTNN010000183.1:0-8941 GCA_964439135.1 uncultured Pirellulales bacterium | reverse complement strand
ATTTGATGAAACTATTGCAGCCCTGCAAAAGCGAATTCCCGAGCATGGGTGGGTAATATCAGGAGATCAACCGATAGATATGAATAAATCCATGACAAAACATGGAGTGACCTTCAAACCGCACGTCAAGCTTGTAAAGCTCTGCAAGGCCGAATATGCGAAGAGCGTCTTGACCACAGACCGACATGTTTCGACAATGATGCCATGTACCTTTAGTGTCTGGGATGGTGATGATGGAAAGGTTTATCTGTCCAAAATGAATATGGCTTTGATGGCGAAAATGTTCGGCGGTAACATCGCAAAAGTAATGGGCAAAAAAGTAGTGCATGATGAAGAGGAAATGCTCCAGGGTTTATTGGAATAACAACTACATAGACAACACGCCTTGTTTAGAGATACCTGCTGATTATCTTAAGCAGGAACGGCTCAAGTTGATGTAAGAAAGAAAGGAAGGCAAATAAATGGAAATTTTCAGGAACACAGTCTATCAAATTTCAGACAAACCCGCTAAGACTAAAATGAGTGGGATAAGCGAAACTGAGATCGGACCACCCCCGGAATATGGCGGCAGCCCGAATTCATTGAATCCGGAAGAGATGTTCGTTGCGTCTGTGAATAGTTGTATTATGCTGGTCTTTTTTCACTTTGTGAAGAAATTTAACGTTGACGTTGCCTGTTATTCTTCGGAGGTAGAAGGTAAGGTCGAAAAAACCAAAAACGGGCTTCGCTTTACGAATGTTGAAGTGAGAGCAAAAGTAAGTTTGGGCAGTGCCGGTTCGGCTGCAAAAATAGAGGAGATCGCTCAATTAGCTGAAAAGTATTGTCTTGTCTCCGGTTCGCTGGCGTGCCCCGTTCAATATAAAGTTGAAGTGGTTGAAGATAAAGAAGAAATACTATCCGGTTTGTTACCCGGCTAAGCTTTTCCGAGATTTAGTAAGGCAAGTTATATCATGTGGCGAACGATCAGTTATTTCATAATCATCGTGCTGGTAGTAGTAAGTACATCTGTTCTTTCGAGCCGACTCTGGAGCGGCGAGCAAGAGCAACTACCAGAAAGAATAGCGGTGAATATTGACAGCAATGTAACTATCATCGAGTTTGGTAAGAAATATCACCTTGACAGGAAAAGTTTGAAAAACATATTTACCCTCAAGTCTCCTGACGATCTTAAAAAGCAGGTCGCCGATTTTGGTATGGATGAGGAGCTGCTAAGCAAAAAAGTCAATCAAGTGCTGGCTATCCAGGCTGAGAATGAATCCAAGAACTGGTTTAAGATACCGCTTAAAGGTATCTTATGGATCGTTTTTCTCCTCGCCGTTTTTATTTTGATGAGAAAAGGCAGAATTACGGCCCGGAATCGAAAATGGATTTACATGGCCGCGGTCGGTGTATTCGGCGTAATTCTGGGAAGCGATCCGAGTCCGATGGGGACGGTTAAAGATGCGATTGTCCTTTTAGGTTCCAAGGGCGTGATTTTCCCGCCGCGGTTTATCGCGTTCGGCATCTTTCTTCTAATGGTCATCCTGGCGAACAAATTCATCTGCTCGTGGGGTTGCCAGTTCGGGACGTTGCAGGATTTAATTTTCAGACTCAACAGGAACCGTAAAGACAGCAAAGGATTGTTCGGCCAGGTCAAAATCCCGTTTATCGTATCGAATTCGATTCGCATCCTGTTCTTTTTGATATTGATACTTGTTGCTTTTTTCTGGGCTGCCGATATAATCGGGGCGATTGATCCGTTTAAGATTTTTAAGCCACAGGTAATTGGTATTGCTGGCGGACTATTTATCGGATTGATCCTGGTTTTGAGCCTTTTCGTTTACAGGCCGTGGTGTCATTTTTTCTGCCCGTTCGGCTTGGTAGGCTGGTTAGCCGAGAAGGTTAGCTTCTTTAAAATAAAGGTGGATTACAACAAGTGCATTTCCTGCCAGGCCTGCTCGAAGGCATGTCCTTCAACGGTGATGGACGCGATCCTCAAACAGGACCGGGTAATCCCTGATTGCTTCTCCTGCGGAACCTGTATAGAAACATGCCCTGTAAACGCGATATCATTCGAGCGAGGAAAACGCCAAAAACCTCCCGCAGGGAAATTTGATAACGAAGTGATGAGCGATTAAGATAAGTGAACACGACTGTTTTAAGAAAGGAAAATTTGTTAAATGGCTAAGAGGATACTAATTGTTGGTGGTGTTGCAGGCGGCGCTTCGGCAGCGGCAAGACTTCGCCGGCTGGATGAGACGGCCGAGATCATCATGTTCGAAAGAGGCGATTACATTTCGTTCGCCAACTGCGGGCTGCCCTACTACATTGGTGGTGAAATAAAAGACCGTGATGATTTGCTGCTTCAAACGCCGGAGAGTTTTAAGAAGCGTTTCAATATTGAGGTCCGGATTAGAAACGAAGTAACAGCAATCGACCCAGAAAAAAAACAAATCAATGTCAAAAACCTCAGCTCCGGCGAGAGCTATACCGAATCATACGATAAACTGATTTTGTCTCCCGGGGCCGAACCGGTAAGACCACCGATACCGGGCATCAATTCGGACAGGATTTTTACTCTGCGCAACGTGCCTGATACCGATTTAATCAATGATTTCATCGACAAACACAAACCAAAGCGGGCGGTTATAGTCGGCGCCGGCTACATCGGGCTGGAAATGGCTGAAAACCTTCGCCTGCGTGGTATGTTAGTAGCTGTAGTCGAGATGGTGGACCAGGTATTGCCCGTCATGGATAAAGAGATGACCTGTTTTATCCAGCAGGAATTGCATAAACATAATGTTGCCCTGTGGCTAAATGATGCCGTGGCTAATTTTCAGCCGTCTGATTCCAGACTCACGGTCGGCTTAAAGTCGGGAATGGAACTAAGCTGTGATATAGTAATACTTGCGATGGGAGTGAAACCCGAAGTAGAATTAGCCAGGCAGGCAAAATTGGAAATCGGAGAAACCGGCGGAATAAAAGTAAATAAACAGCTTCAGACAAGCGATCCTGATATTTATGCAATAGGCGATGCGATTGAAGTCCGGAATTTCGCTCTTGATAATCCCACACTAATACCCCTGGCGGGACCGGCAAATAAACAGGGCAGAATGGTTGCGGATAACATCTGCGGCGGGAATCGTCATTATAACGGCACCCAGGGCACTTCGATATTGAAAGTTTTCGATTTGACCGTTGCGATGACCGGAGCAAGTGAGAAAGCCCTGGCAAAAACGAACATGAAATATGAAAAACTATACATCCATCCGGCTAACCATGTTGGCTATTACCCGGGTGCGAAGCAAATGTGTATTAAACTATTGTTTACAAAGCCGGAAGGTAAAATCCTTGGCGCTCAAATTGTCGGTTCCCGGGGTGTCGACAGGAGGATCGATATTTTTGCCGTCGCCATCAGGGCGGGTCTGACAGTTTTCGACTTGCAGGAACTGGAGCTGGCTTATGCCCCGCCATACGGTAGCGGTAAAGACGCCGTCAATATGGCCGGTTTTGTCGCATCTAATATTCTTGAAGGCACAATGGAAGTTGTACATTGGAACCAACTCGACGAGGCCGACTATATTCTCGACGTAAGGTCTGCCCGCGAGTTTAAAAGAGATAATGTTCCCTCGTCGATTAACATACCGGTCGACGAACTTCGTAACAAGCTGAATGAACTACCGAAGGATACTGCAATAAATGTTTTTTGTGCTGTTGGGATACGCAGTTATATTGCCTGCAGAATCCTGATGCAAAACGGCTTTATCGCGAGAAATATTTCCGGCGGGTATATTACTTACTGCTCATATCGGAGTAAAGAAGTGCTGGACAGCCCGAGCGCCCGGCAGCTTAAGGAAGAATTTTGTTTCATATAGGGCAAAGAAAGGCTACATCAATGGAAATTATCGACGCAAAATCCGCAGAGACAATAAAGAATCCACATAATGTAAAAGCAGCCAGACTGTACGATTCGGAACATGCACAGGCCATACATATTACGCTTGAGCCGGATGAATCACTGAAAAAGCATATTACGCCGGTTGATGTATTTTTTTATGTTCTTGAAGGAACTGGTATAATAGAAATAGGGACGGAAAAAAAGCAAGTCGGACCCGATACTTTGATAAACAGCCCTGCGGGGATACCTCACTGCTGGTACAACCAAAGCGAACAGGTGTTTCGGGTTCTGGTAGTAAAAGCACCTCGCCCAACGGAAGCTGCAAAACTGTTGTAAATGGATTTCAAATATTGGAGATACTTTTTACAGGGATCGAAGAATGGATATTAAACATAAGATTACTTCTTACTCATTAGAGCACTACAAAAGAATAACGGTTGTGATGATAATTTTCACACTGGTACTCGGCGCTTTGATACCTATGATCAAGGTCGATACCGACCCGGAGAACATGCTCTCGCCCGACGAACCTGTGCGTCTGTTCCACAACCAGACAAAAAAGCAGTTTGTTCTAAGTGACATCGTAGTGTTGGGCGTTGTCAATAAAAGTGATCCGAACGGAGTTTTCAATCCCTCGTCTTTGTCGAGGATATACGACCTGGCTGAATTCGCGAAGACGCTGCACTGGCCGGGCGAGGAAGACCCCAACGAACAGATCGGCGTTATCGAGGTCGATTTGCTCGCGCCTTCGACCGTCGACCACATCGGCCAGGGCGGACCGGGCGTGGTGACGTTCGAGTGGTTAATGAAAAAACCGCCGGCGACAAATGCCGAGGCGAGGGACATCAGAGACAAGGCAATGTCCAATCCTCTGCTCAAAGGCACTCTAATCTCCGAAGACGGTAAAGCGATTTGCCTTTACCTGCCGCTTACCGACAAGCATCTGAGCCACGAAGTTTACAAAGAGCTTACAAAAGAAATAGAGACCTTCCCAAGGGGCGACGAGGAATATCACATCACCGGCCTGCCCGTGGCGGAGGACACGTTCGGATACGAGATGTTTGCGCAGATGGCGATGTCGGCGCCGCTTGCGATGATCGTGATTTTCATCCTGATGCTGCTGTTCTTCCGTAAGCTGGTGCTGGTAATCTCGCCGATGATCGTAGCAATGGTTTCGGTGATTTCAACGATGGGCCTGCTGATCGGGTTCGGGTATCCCGTGCACATAATGAGCTCGATGATCCCGATTTTTCTTATGCCGATCGCGGTGGTGGACTCGGTGCATATTCTTTCGGAATTTTTCGACCTTTACACAAAAGAAAAGGGCAGAAAAAAGACGATTCTGGAGGTGATGGGCAATTTGTTTATGCCGATGCTTTATACGTCGCTGACCTCGGCGGCGGGTTTCGCATCTCTTGCTCTTACCCCGATTCCGCCGGTACAGGTCTTCGGGATATTCGTCGCCACGGGCATTATGATCGCATGGGTCTGCACGATTACTTTCGTGCCGGCGTATATCATGATGATACGAGAAAAATCTCTTGAGAACTTCGGCCTTGAGACACAGCAAGGCAAAGAAGAAACATTGCTGACCAGGCTGCTGAGCACCGCCGGGAAACTGACATACTCTAAAGCAAAACCGATTCTGATTGTTATTCTGATTGCCTTAGTGGTTGCCATATACGGCATCACGCGAATTCAAATTAACGACAACCCGGTAAAGTGGTTCTCGAAAAGTCACCCCATCCGAAAGGCCGACATCGAATTAAACGACCACTTCAGCGGGACCTATATGGCCTACCTGGTGCTCGATCCCGCAGATGACAAAGCCATACCGACTCAATATATCAGCGACCTGAGGAAGCGTCTTTCGGAAAAATCTCTCGAATTGAAGGATGAGTTTCCGGGCGTTACCGATATGATTCCGGAAGTGGAAGAAAATCTTCTGGAACAGGCATCGTCTGCTGAAACGAAAGAGGGCCTGCTGGATAAGTTAATTACCTTTGCCAACGACAAGCTCGATGCCGCCAAAGACAAAGATGCGGATATCTGGTACGAGCTGGCCGACTTTTTCGAACTGGAAAAGGAACGGATTAAATTATTCAAACAGCCCGAAGTGCTGCGCTATATTTCACAATTGCAGGAGCATCTCGAACAGGCCGGGCTTGTGGGCAAGAGCAACTCTGTGGCGGACGTTGTAAAGAAAGTCCATCAGGAGCTTATAGACGGCAGGGCCGAGAATTATAAAATTCCCGATACGTCGGCGGCCGTGGCGCAGTGCCTGCTGCAGTTCCAGAGCAGTCATAAGCCGGACGATTTGTGGCACATGGTCACCACCGATTATATGCACGCGAATATCTGGATGCAGCTTCCCAGCGGCGATAATAAGGACATGGAAAAAGTTGTCGAAGCTGTGGACGAATTTCTTGCCGACACGCCCCCTCCCGTGCTGCTCAAACATAGCTGGGCGGGACTGACTTACATAAATACTGTCTGGCAGAACAAAATGGTCTGGGGAATGCTCCAGTCGTTTATGGGCAGCTTCGTAATTGTCTTTATCATGATGACGATACTGTTCCGCTCACCGATATGGGGCATCGTGTGTATGGTTCCCCTGCTGATTACGATTACCGTTATCTACGGCATCATCGGGCTGGTGGGTAAGGACTATGATATGCCGGTCGCAGTTCTAAGCGCTCTGACGCTCGGCATGGCGGTCGACTTTGCGATACACTTCCTTGAACGCGCACGGTCGAGTTACGCCGAGACCGGCTCGTGGAAGAAAAGTTCCGCCGAGATGTTCGGCGAGCCGGCCAGGGCCATAACCAGAAACGTTCTGGTCATAGCGATTGGATTTCTGCCGCTGCTGGCCGCACCATTGATACCCTACAAAACAGTTGGGATTTTCCTGTGCGCGATAATGGCATTGTCCGGAGCCGTCACGCTGTTGGCCCTGCCTGCTATAATTAAACTCGCGGAGAAAGTACTGTTCAAAGGAGCCGAAGAACCGAAATCTCTAACCTGTAACTGCGCCTTCTGTTTGATTCTGTCGGCGGCAACAGTGGTTCTTATAGCGATGAATCTACATCAGTACTGGGCACATGGCTGGGGCAAGCTGGCGGTCATGAGCATCATAGCCATACCGATAATGGCAATTATTTGTGGAATCATGTCACGCCGGCAGGCCTGCAAAATGGCCGCGTCGAAAGAAATGAAAAGTTGAACTTAAAATGAATTTTTCAAGAGGTGTATTATGACTGTTGAAAGATCTGTAAGAGGCATAGCGGGCTTTTTTGTGCTTGTCAGTGTTTTACTGGCACACTATCATTCCGCTTATTGGCTGTTTTTTACCGGCTTTGTAGGTTTTAACCTGCTGCAGTCGGCGTTTACGAATTGGTGTCCGATGATGGATATACTCAAAAGACTTGGCGTTAATAGCCCGGCCTGTCCAAACAAATGAAAGCGAGGTGTGAAATGAAATTAGTATGGAAAATAGCGTTTGTTCTTGGTTTTTCTTTGCCGCTTTTTGCGGTGGAGAAAGCGGTCTCATCTGAACAAACTCCCGACGTTCAAACAATCGTAAATAAAGCCAACATCGTCGCCTATTATCAGGGCGAGGACGGCAAGGCAAAAGTCAAAATGACAATCACGAGCAAGCAGGGCCAGAAACGGGAGCGGGAGTTCAACATTTTGAGAAAAGACGTTACCGACGGCGGCGACCAGAATTACTTTGTATATTTCCAGAAGCCGCCGGACGTTCGCAAAATGGCCTACATGGTTCACAAGCACGCCGACCCAGCGAAAGATGACGACCGGTGGCTGTATCTGCCGGCGCTTTCTCTGGTAAAGCGAGTTGCCGCCGGCGACAAACGGACCAGCTTTGTCGGCTCGGACTTTTTGTACGAGGATGTTTCCGGCCGGAGCCTTCAGGATGATACTCACGAGCTGATCGAAACTACGGACCAGATGTTTGTCGTCAAGAATGTTCCGAAGCAGCCCGATACAGTCGAGTTCAATTATTATAACGTCTCGATTGACCGCAAGACTTACGTGCCGATGAAGATGGAATTCTACGACAAGAACGATAAGCTCTACCGCATCATCGAGTCGAAGAAGGTCGAGAAGATTCAGGATTTTTATACGGTGGCCCAGTCGGTAGTTACCAACCTCAAGACCGGCAGCAAAACGGAAATGGAATTCAACGATGTCAAATATAACATCGGTCTGGAGGACAGCATATTTACCGAACGATACCTGCAGAGACCGCCCCGGGAGGCAATGAGATGAAGAGATCGCGGCGAAACCAACTTTGCGGCAAAATGAATTGACTTTATGGCTTCGGCGATTTACTTTATAATAGCAAATGTCGAATTTGAACACGAATCCATAACAGGTGGGCAAAAGAAGTAGAGATAATATCTGAATTTGCGAAAAAGAAAGTTTTAAGCAGTATTATTCCTATGGTTGATATAGAAAAAATCAAACCGGAAATCGAACGAATATGTCAACGTTTGCCGGTCAAACGTTTGGGTCTGTTTGGTTCTGCTTTGAGCGATAATTTCTCTCAAGGCAGTGACGTTGATGTTTTGGTTATCTTCGATTCAGATGAGAATATTGATCTTTTCGACAAGTATTTTGAATTGAAAGAAAAACTTCAAGATGTATTTAAACGAAAAGTTGATCTTGTTGTTGATAAAAAATTCAAAAATCCCGTATTGAGAGAGTCTATTGACAGGACAAGGATCGTTGTTTATGAACGATGAAACAAGAAAAAACCTTATTGATATCCTTCAGGCGGCCGAAGAGATACAAGATTTTGTTCACGGAATGGATTTCAAAGCATACCAAAACAATCCCGTTACCAAAAGAGCTGTCGAAAGAGACTTTGAAATTATTGGAGAAGCTCTTAACAGAATTAAGAATACTGATTATGAGATACTTGAGAAAATTTCCGAGCATCATCGTATCATAGGATTTAGAAACATTTTAATTCATGGTTATGACATTGTACTCAACTTTCGCACTTTTAATGGGCCTCTAAGCTGCTGAGGCTAACGCTTCTAT
>CAYTNN010000182.1:0-8946 GCA_964439135.1 uncultured Pirellulales bacterium | reverse complement strand
CAGATGTCATGGAATCCACAGAGCATTTCCATGGGCTCAAATGTCTATATAGGTTTGGCGCTGACCAGCCATGATGCTGCTCTGACATGCGAGGCCGTATTCTCCAACGTTACGACCACCGGGACAGTTGGCCAACAGTGGGCGCACCAGGATATCGGTATCACCAGCAACGCTGCCGAGCCGCTTTATGTGGCGGTTTCCAACAGTACCGGAACGCCTGCGGTGGTGGTCCACGAAGATCCGGCCGCGGCGAACATCGTTAACTGGACCGAGTGGGTTATCCCGCTCCAGGCTCTTGCCGATAAGGGTATCAACCTGAGCAACGTTGACAGGATCGCGATTGGCCTGGGAACCAGGGGCAATATGACAATCCCCGGCGGTTCGGGCAAGATGTATATTGACGACGTACGTCTGTATCAGCCGGCTCCGGAGCCGCAACCGTAAGCCGGAGTTTAGATTGTCATAGCCTTTAACGAGGCCTGATGACAGCAAATAATGAATTACAGTTAAAAAGGGGCCTATACCGACTTGATTCGGTATGGGCCTCTGTGTTTTTTCCCATTTACACAGGATTCACGCATAATTAAGAGATTTTCCTTGACGAAAAAATAGCTGATGTGGTACAAATAACGAATGGTGAAGTGTTTACCATTACCAGCACGCATCTAAGGGATTTTTGTTTCCCTAAAGGTGGAATGTTTTTAATTCTTGATAGCATTCCACATAAAAAGTTACTGCGAAGACAGCCGGAGTTATATGCTTCGGAGATAATTTTTTCGCTCGATAAATTAACGCTTGGTTTTCGAAGGAAGGAGGTAATTTCAATTCGTAAATAATGTTCCGGGGCAAACATAAATTCAAGATATAGCGATACTGAAAATTATGACGGCATTTTGTAACTTTTTAAAACTCTCTTTTATAAAGGAGGATCATTATGTATAGACAATTAATTTGTTTAGTTTCTCTCGTTTTGGTGCTGAGCCTGGTCAGTGCAGATGCGGCGTTCGGCGGCAAGGTGTGGGAGACCAGAGTCAGCAGCGGTAATGATGATGCTGAAGAGGATGTCAGCGGTGGCGGTATGGATTTAAGCAGCAGCGACCTGGAGATTTTTGATGATGGCGGTTTGCAGGTTATCGGTCTGCGCTTCGTAGATATCCCCATTCCGAAGGGCGCTATCGTGGATAACGCATTTATCGAGTTCACTTGCGATGAGACAGACGGCGGCACACAACCTGTTAGTGCTCTCATCGAGGGTCAACTGAATCCTAATCCCCCTACGTTCGCCGGCGTCACTAATAATATTACCAATCGGCCAACAACGACAGCGGAGGTGGTGTGGGTTCCTGAAAATTGGATAGAAGAAGGTCAAAAGGATCGGACTTCGGACATCACCTCTATCATTCAGGAGATAATCGATCAGGCCGATTGGACCTTCGGTAATGCCCTGGTGCTAATCCTCAGAGACAACCCGGATAATCCATCCCAAGGCAAGCGAGTTGCCGAGTGTGCCAGTGACCCGGCCAATGCGCCGCTGCTGCATATAGAATTCAGGGGCAAATTCGCAGTGGAACCCATCCCTGCCGACGGCGGCCTATATGAGGACACATTGGCAGTACTTAACTGGTTGCCGGGACTTAACGCGGTTTCGCACGATGTCTATTTCGGCTACAATTTTGCCGAAGTGAACGATGGCGCCGGCGACACATTCCAGGGCAACCAGGTTGAGGTGTTTTTTACTGTCGGTATTTCCGGAACTCCTGTCCCGGACGGTCTCGTGCCGGGCACAACGTACTACTGGCGGATTGACGAGGTTGAGGCAGATGGTATTACGATAAACAAAGGCGATGTCTGGAGCTTTACCGTTCCATCTTTGAAGGCCTATAACCACAACCTGTCAGACGGTGCCTGCTTTATAGACCCGTATACAGACCTAAGCTGGACGGCAGGTTCCGGGGCGAAAATTCACACCGTGTTTTTCGGCGAAAATTTCGACGATGTAAACGACGCCGTTGAGGGCGCCTCACAGGCAGGTGCAACTTATGACCCCGGCACGCTCGAATTAGATAAGACTTACTACTGGCGTGTCGATGAGTTTGACGGCGTCGAGACGCATAAAGGCGATGTCCTGAGCTTTACGACTATAGCCACCAGAGGCACAGGTTTGCGAGGAGACTATTACACAGGCGAGAACTTCGACAAATTCGTGCTGACCCGAATAGATCCTCAAGTTGATTTCCCCTGGGGCGACACTGCACCGGATGAAGCGGTCGGCGCCAATAACTTCTCTGTCAGATGGACCGGTGATGTGTCGGCGCAGTTTACAGAGACCTATACCTTCTATACTATCACCGACGACGGCCTGCGTCTATGGGTGGATGGCAAACTGGTTATTGAGAACTGGACACTCCACGGAGACACTGAGGACACGGGAACTATCGATCTTGTTGCCGGTCGGTCTTACAGCATTTTATTGGAATACTTTGAAAACACCAGTGGTGCGACGGCACATCTCGGCTGGGAAAGTCCCCACACAGCAAAGCAGATTATTCCGACATACCTGCTATGGCCGCCTGTAAAGGCCAGGAATCCGAAGCCGCTTAACGGCACTATCGGTGTACGGCTCACAGATGTTCTTACGTGGGAACCGGGAGAGGCTGCTGTTTCGCATGAGGTGTATTTCGGCACCGATGAAGATGCGGTGAGAGATGCCACCAAGGCTTCGCCCGAGTATAAAGGTAGCAAGGCGCTTGATGACGAGAGCTATGATCCCGGTAAACTTGCCTGGGACACCACGTACTACTGGCGTGTCGATGAAGTCGACGACACCAACCCCGACAGTCCATGGGTCGGCAACGTATGGAGCTTTGCTACAGGTGACTTCTTTGTCGTGGACGATTTTGAATCCTACGATGTCGGCAACAACGAAATATGGTGGGCGTGGAAAGATGGGCTTGGCTATGTAGCGCATGGTACTGAACCGGCCTACCCCGGCAACGGGACCGGATCCGCTGTCGGCGACGAAACCACCGCTTCCTATACAGAAGAGACCATTGTCCATGGTGGCCGTCAATCGATGCCCTTGTCCTACGACAACAATAAGGAAGGATACTCGAACTACTCAGAGGTTGAACTAACCCTGAGTCATCCGCGTGACTGGACAGAGGAAGGCGTTGGTACATTGACGATTTGGTTCAGGGGCAAGCCGGATAATGATGCTGAGCCGTTATATGTCGCTATAGCTAATATCGGCGACGACGCACCTGCGATAGTGGTCCATGATGATCCTGCCGCGGCACAGATCGAAACCTGGACCGAGTGGATTATTCCGCTTCAGGCTTTTGCCGATCAGGGAATCAATGTGACCAACGTCGACAGGATTGCGATTGGTCTTGGTACACAGGGCAATATGACAATCGCCGGCGGTTTAGGCAAAATGCTCTTTGACGATATTCGTCTGTATCCGGCACCCGCTGAGGAGCCGAAACCGCAGCCGTAAGCCGGAGTTTAGATTGTCATAGCTTTTAAAGAGGCCTGACGATAACAGACACAGGATTGCAGCCAAGACGGGGTCTATACCGACCTGATTCGGTATGGGCCCCGGCTATTTTTACTTATTTTACTTGACGAAAAGACCGTTAATGTGATATAAGTATAATGATAAGCATCTTTTGACGCTTAGTATACCAACGGGCGAAATTTCTGGTGTTTATTTGAGATTTTTACTGTAGTTGACCACCCATATCGGTATTTGAAGGAAGGAGGTAAGTTCAAGTCTTAAGTAATGTTCCGGGCGGACATAAAATCAAAATGTAGCAAGATTTAAATTATTACTGCAATTTTTTACTCTTAAACTCTCTTTTATGATGGAGGATTACCATGTACAGAAAATTGTTTTATCTGGTTTCATTTGTCCTCGTGCTCAGCGCCGTTTTGACGAGCGTAGCCAAAGCCGTGGACCCGGACCTTGTCGGCTGGTGGAGGCTCGACGAAGGCTCCGGAACGACCGCTGCTGATATGAGCGGCAACGGCAACGACGGCACCCTCCAGGGCGACACGACATGGGTAACCGGACAAATTGGCAAGGCTCTGCAATTTGATGGAGTTGACGATTTTGTCCAGGTGCCACATGCCGAGATACTGACGATGGACAACGAAGTTACCGTCATGGCCTGGATCAACACCGAAAGGTATGAAGCCCCAAATGGGGATGCATGGCAAGGGATCCTCTCAAAATCAGAGAGTCCACGGTCGTATAGCTTTTACACTGAGGCGAGTCACGCCCTTCATTTCAGTACGGCTGGCTATGGTGGTCTGAGTACCCCGGATGTGCCGCTCAATGAATGGGTCCACGTTTGTGCGATGGTCATAGGTGGCGCACACCAATATTACATTAATGGAGAAGATGCCGGCACAAACGGATCAGGAATTACCTTGCCGGGAACGTCAGATACTGCTACTTTTGTTATTGGTAGAACTAATGAGGGTGTCAATCGCAGCTTTCTCGGGATGATAGATGATGTTCGCGTCTATCGGCGAGGATTGACGCAAGAGGAAGTTCAGGTAGCAATGTTAGGTGAAGGATTGCTGGTTGCCTTCAGCCCCGACCCGGAAAATGGGGGCCTGCATCCGGATACATGGGTGACCCTGTCCTGGAAGGCGGGAGATTTTGCCGTCTCGCACGATGTATATATGGGCGATAACTTCGACGATGTGAACGACGGGCTCGGCGATACGTTCCAAGGCAACCAGGGCGACCTGTATTTTGTGGCCGGCTTCCCCGGATATCCCTATCCGGATGGTCTCGTTCCGGGTACAACCTACTACTGGCGAATAGATGAGGTCAACGATTTGCATCCGGATAGTCCGTGGAAGGGTGAGGTCTGGAACTTTACGGTACCCTCGAAAAAAGCGTACGGGCCCAGCCCCGATAACGGGGCCGAGTTCATCACTCCGGACATCGAGCTTAGCTGGACCAGAGGTCTCGGCTCGAAACTGAATTATATCTACTTGGGTGAATCCTTCGATGAAGTTGACGCAGCAGCCGGAGGTCTTCCTCTGGTTTTCCCAAACTATACGCCCAGCGCCCTCGAACCGGGTAAAACTTACTACTGGCGCGTTGACCAGTTCGACGGCGTAACCACGCATAAAGGCGATGTCTGGAGCTTCGAGACGCTCCCGGATATACCGATTTCGGATCCCGACCTTCTCGGCTGGTGGAAACTGGACGAAGGGGCCGGATTGAACGCAGTTGACTGGTCCGGGCACGGCAATCACGGAACGCTCATGAACGGAGCGAACTGGGTTGAAGCCTATGACGGAGGCGGCGTGGAATTCGACCAGCGAGATGACTATATAGATACAGATTTCACAACCGATCTGACTATATGGACCATTTCGGCATGGGTGATAAGCCCCGATGAACCTTCCGATCGAACAAATACCGGGCCGATTCATCGCGAATCGAATTTCCAGATTAACTGGGATCACACTGATCCGGTATACCGGGGAGCCGCCGCTGTAAACGCAGGCGGATGGTTTGCCGCCAGCTTCGGACCACTGCAGGCCGATACATGGTATCACCTTGCAGCGACATACGACGGCGACGAGCTTGTCGCGTACAAGAACGGCATACTGGTAAACAGTAATCCGGGGCCCACGGGAGATCCGGCAGCCGAGTCGGCAACCCTAAAACTTGGAAGACACGCCGTAGCGGGACAATATTTTGGCGGCATAATCGATGATGTTCGCGTTTACAGCAAAGTTTTGACGATCGAAGAGATTCAGCAGACAATGCGAGGAGATCCGTACGTCGCCTGGAACGCCAATCCCAGTAATGGCGCAACGCCGTTCATTCGCGATGTGCTGCCGCTGACATGGTCGGCCGGAGACAACGCCTCTGAGCATGATGTGTACTTCGGTACGGACAAAGATGCTGTGGATGATGCCGATACCACGACAGCGGATATCTATCGCGGACGTCAGGCGGGAACCAGCTACAGTCCGCCCGAAGGTGTAGAATGGGGCGGCGGGCCCTATTACTGGCGCATCGACCAGGTCACCACCGATGGAACAATCACCAAGGGCAGAATCTGGAGCTTTGCCGTCGCCGATAACATTCCCATAGACGATTTCGAGGCATACAATAGCGGCGATAACCAGATATGGTTTGCCTGGCATGATGGGCTTGGAGCCGGAGCGCTGGGTACTCCCGGTTACATTCCCGGTAACGGCACCGGCTCGGCTGTCGGCGACGAAACCACTGCCTCTTATACCGAGGAAACCATCATCCACGGCGGGCGGCAATCAATGCCCCTTGTCTATGACAATAACAAGCAGGGCTACTCGAAGTATTCGGAGACGGAGTTAACGTTGACAGCACCGCGTGACTGGACACTGGAAGACGTTTCGGAATTGTCGCTGTGGTTCAGGGGTTACCCGGCATCCGTCGGCAGCTTTGTCGAGGGCCCGGCCGGCACCTATACTATGACGGCCTCCGGCTTTGATATCTGGTTTAACGCCGACAACGTGGAAGCCGATGAGTTCCACTTCGCTTATAAGACGCTCACCGGCGCCGGCTCAATCGTCGCCAGAGTTGAAAGCGTCGAGAACACACACGTATGGGCCAAGGCCGGCGTGATGATTCGCCAGACGCTCGACCCCGACTCGGCGCATGGGATGATGGTCGTGACACCGGGTTCGGGTGTATCCTTCCAGCGCCGTCCCGGCACAGGCCAGACCAGTCTCGACACAACGACCGGCTCGATAACTACACCGTACTGGGTAAAATTGGAGCGTAGTATTTCCGGCACCTTTACAGCGTCTCATTCAGCCAATGGATCCACCTGGACCGTGCAGGGCACAGAGCCCATATCGATGGGCGCAAATGTATATATCGGCTTGGCGGTGACATCTCATGACGCCGCTCTGACATGCCAGGCCGTATTCACAAATGTCACGACTACCGGTAATGTCACCGGACAGTGGTTGAACCAGGATGTCGGCATATCCAGCAACGCTGCCGAGCCGCTGTATGTAGCAGTATCAAACGCCGCCGGCGCACCTGCGGTGGTAGTCCATGATGATCCTGCCGCAACGACGATAGACACCTGGACCGAGTGGGTTATCCCGCTGCAGACTTTTGCCGATCAGGGCATAGTCCTGACCAACGTAGACAGGATCGCTATCGGCATGGGAACCAGGGGCAACATGACGGTACCCGGCGGTTCGGGCAAGATGTTCTTCGACGACATCCGACTGTACAGACCGAGAGAGACTGCTGAATAGTTAAGCTGCTTTTTTGGAAAATAACGGCAAGTTTCGATTAGTTCGGGGCCTATACCAATCAATTCGGTATAGGCCCCGCTTATTATAGCCGACAACCAACGTGTAATTCAGAGATTTTACTTGACCAAAAGACCGCTAATGTGATATAAGTATAATGATAAGCATCTTTCGACAATTAGTATACCAACGGGCGAATTTTCTGGTGTTTATTCGAGATTTTCATTCTGTAGTTAATCGCCCATATTGGCATTTTAAGGAAGGAGGTAGAATTGGGCCCGGAAACCATTTTCAAGCAAGATGTTGAGTCTAAAAATAAGAGAAAATATTGCCAATCGCTTCGGTGTGTGGCCGGAGCTAAATTTCCTACCAGTTCTCAGTTAAAATTAGGAGGGGAAAAATGAAAAATCTGATGGAGGTAACAAAAATGAAACGCTTAACCATAATTTGCATCAGTTTTATTATCGTTAGTTTGATGTTTGCAGGACAAATCTATGCCAAAGTTAATCCCGATACCGTTCTTGGGGCATGGCTCCTTGACGAGGGAAAAGGTGATATTACTGCAGATGCCTCTGGGAACGGCAATGATGGCACGCTAATGGGCGGACCTAACTGGGTTGCCGGTTGGTCAGGCAATGCATTGGAGTTCGCTGGGTCATCGACTTACGTTGATTGCGGCAATGCTGAAGCACTGAATGTCGAGGTTTTCTCCGTATCATTTTGGTGCAATATCCCAAGCACTCAAGGATGGAACCATATAATTTCAAGGGGTCAGCATGGAGCCAGTGGCAGTCCCGGCTCGGTTAACTGGGGCGTAATGATGTACGACGCCCAAGAGACCATCCTTTTTGAAACGTACAATGACACCGCCTGGACTGGTATCACAGCCTCGACCACTACCGGTGAATGGCATCACATCGTTGCCACCTATGACGGAGATACGATGCAGCTCTATCATGACGGTGAATTAGCTTCAAACGTATCGGGAATAGGTATTTTGCTTGATGAGAGTAGACGGTTTTTAATTGGTGCCAGATCTGATGCCGGCTCTGCCGGCGGCTTCTTTAACGGAAGCATTGACGAGGTGGGCTATTTTAATGCCATTCTTGCGCCTGACGATATTGAAATGATAATGAACAATGGTCTTGCGAAAATCACTGTCCAGCCGCTCGCCCGGCGTCCGGATCCAAAAGACGGCGGAATGCACAAAGATACATGGGTGACGCTATCCTGGAGTGCCGGAGATTTTGCCGTCTCGCACGATGTTTATTTGGGCGATGATTTTGGCGACGTAAACGATGGAACCCGAGAATCCGAGGTATTCCGAGGCAACGAAGGCTCACCTTATTTTGTGGCCGGCTTCATCGGATATCCCTATCCCGATGGACTGGTGCCCGGCACAACCTACTATTGGCGGATCGATGAGGTCAACGATGCCAACGCAGCAAGCCCGTGGAAGGGTAATGTCTGGAGCTTTACAATCCCATCCAAAAAGGCCTATGAGCCTACTCCGGCTAATGGATCCAACTACATAGATGCCGAGACAGTAACTCTCGGCTGGACGGAAGGTTTCGGTTCGATATTGCACAATGTGTACTTCGGTGATGATTTTGATACTGTAGCTAACGCCACCGGCGCGCCGCCACTGGCGATTACGACCTATGA